>CANQQG010000166.1 GCA_947625875.1 uncultured Lachnospiraceae bacterium | reverse complement strand
GATTTCATATTCTATCCCGCGCTGTTTTATGAAAGAAATGAGTTTGATGAGGCTAACAACCACTACAACTGCCCTATCGTGACATCATACTCTGAAAATATCAAAAATAATGTCGAGGCAATCGGACGCGGAGAAGTTGTCTTCAAAAATCCGTTTATGTCGTTTAGGGAGCCCTCGCTTATCGCACAGTCGCTTGCAAAGGAATTTCCCGATATTCCCGCCGACGAGCTTAAAGCCGCCGTTGACGCAGGCTGGGCTGAACTGAACGCAGCTCGCAATGATATGTACAAAAAGGGTGAGGAGGTCATCGCTTACCTCGAAAAGAACCATAAGCGCGGTATTGTGCTTGCGGGACGCCCGTACCACATTGATCCTGAGATTAACCACGGAATACCTGAGCTAATCACGTCTTATGGCATTGCCGTATTGACGGAGGACTCAGTTTCGCACCTTGCAAAGCCAGAGCGCCCGCTTATCGTGTCCGACCAGTGGATGTACCATTCAAGGCTTTATGCCGCCGCAAGCTATGTCAAGACGCGCGACGATTTAGACCTGATACAGCTTAATTCCTTCGGCTGCGGGCTTGACGCTGTCACGACCGACCAAGTCAACGATATTTTGAGCGGCTCGGGCAAGATTTACACATGCCTTAAAATTGACGAGGTAAACAACCTCGGCGCGGCGCGCATAAGAATACGCTCTCTGCTGTCCGCTATCCGCGTAAAGGAGCAAAGACATCAGGAGCGCACCATAAATTCAAGCAGAATGAACAGAGTGCTTTTCACAAAGGAAATGCGCAAAAATTACACAATTTTATGCCCGCAGATGTCGCCGATTCACTTTGACCTGCTGGAGCCCACCTTCAGGCGTTGCGGCTACAATCTAGTCGTGCTGAACAACGACAACCACAACAGCGTTGATGTAGGTCTCAAATACGTAAACAACGACGCCTGCTACCCGTCGCTTCTGGTAGTCGGACAGATTATGGAGGCTGTGCTTTCTGGAAAATACGACACCGACAAGCTTGCCGTAGTAATGTCGCAGACAGGCGGCGGCTGCCGCGCTACAAACTATATCGGCTTTATACGCCGTGCGCTCGCCAAGGCAGGTTACGGACATATTCCCGTCATTTCAATAAACCTGTCAAAGCTTGAAAGCAACCCTGGCTTTAAGCTCACTCCTATGCTGCTGCTGCGCGCCATATACGCCGTAAACTTCGGCGACATATTTATGCGCTGCGTATATAGGATGCGCCCATATGAGGCAGAAAAAGGCGCGGTAGACAGAGTACATAAAAAATGGATTGATAAATGCTGCGAATTTCTCGGGCGCAAATATCTGTCATTCTCTGTTTACAAAAAAATGTGCAGGGAAATGATTGCGGAGTTTGATTCAATACCTACGCTTGACATAAAGAAGCCACGCGTCGGCGTCGTCGGGGAAATACTTGTGAAGTTCTCTCCTGCCGCCAACAACCACCTTGTGGAGCTATTGGAACATGAAGGCGCGGAGGCTGTAGTTCCTGATTTGATGGACTTTATGTTCTATTGCTTTTACAATCAGCTGTACAAAGCGGAAAACCTCGGCACAAGCAAAAAAGGCGCTGAAATAAGCAGGCTCGGCATAAAGGCAATCCAAATGCTTAGAAAGCCTATGAGTGAGGCATTTGCCGCAAGCAGACACTTCACGCCGCCCGCCGACATTTACGAAACAGCCAAAAACGCCGCCGAAATCGTATCACTCGGCAATCAGACAGGCGAAGGCTGGTTCCTGACAGGCGAAATGCTGGAGCTCATACATAACAATACGCCGAATATCATATGCACACAGCCCTTCGGCTGCCTGCCAAACCACGTAGTCGGCAAGGGAGTTATCAAGGAGTTGAGAAAGCGCCACCCCGAAGCAAACATAGTCGCCATAGACTATGATCCAGGCGCATCAGAGGTAAACCAGCTTAACCGCATAAAGCTTATGCTGTCTACCGCACAGAAAAACCTTAATAAAGCAATTGCAGCAGAAAGGAACGCAGCGCAGGAAAACGCTGCTAAGTCCGCAAACGAAAACGCGCACATAGGCGAAAACTCACGTACATCTAACACCACTGATATCGCAAAACAGCGCGCAAACAAAGCCCGCAACGCTGCTGCCGCCAAAAATGCCGAGCAGAAAAAGCAACATTCAAAGGATAATGCCGCTAACAAGTCGGCATAACTATGCTGCATTATTTAAGACAATATTTTGCCCCATATATCAGCCAAAACTAAAATTTATTTGGCTGATATATGGGGCACATTTATTTACAGCTCACAATTATTAACGGTTCTAGGGAACGGAATAACATCCCTGATATTCCCCATCCCCGTCAGATACATCACACACCTCTCAAACCCAAGCCCAAAGCCCGCATGACGTGCGCTGCCATACCTTCTAAGGTCAAGATAAAAATCATAATCCTCCACCTTCAAGCCGCACTCTGCCATTCTCTTTTCAAGCACCTCAAGCTTATCCTCTCTCTGGCTGCCCCCGATAATCTCA
>CANQQG010000165.1 GCA_947625875.1 uncultured Lachnospiraceae bacterium | reverse complement strand
GGCGCAAAAAGGGCAAGGCACAACAGCAGCCTGCTGGACGCACATATATTAAAAGCAGGCGATGATACGGAGGATATTCCGGACAGCTATGTCATTTTTATAACTGAAAATGATGTAATGAAAGGTAATCAGCCGGTCTATCCAGTAGATCGGTATGTTACGATCGGGGAAAATAAAGTATTGTTTGGTGACGGTTCGCATATTCTGTATGTGAATGGCAAATACAGGGGCGATGATGAAGTCGGTAAGTTAATGCACGATTTTTCATGCGCCAACCCCGATGATATGAATTATGAAGCGCTTGCTAAGAAAGCAAAGTATTTCAAGCAGGACGAGAAAGGAGTGGCGGCCATGTGTAAAATTTTGGAAGATATGAGGAATGAAGCTGCACAAAAAGCGGCACAGGAAGCGGAGCAAAAAGCAAACAAAAAGACAGCAGTACATTTAATAAAGTTAGGTAAAATGACTTTAGAGGAAATAGCGGAAGCTACGGAACTGTCCCTTGATGCAGTTAAGGAGTTAGAAAGCCAATCCATGCAGTTGGCGTAATCAATGTCACAGTTTCATATCAAAACAACAGCGTAAAGGCGCATGGAAACTGCAGGATGTAAACCATGCGCTTTTTTGCGTCCAAAATATTGCCAAAAGAACGGGAATTTTTGTGATTTTCGGGCGCTCCCATAAATATGAAGTGACGGCCGAAAACGGCAGAACCTGCCTGAACCCCGGAAGCTGCAGCCCGCGGCGCTTCCTTACTCCGGCGCAGCCCCAAAAATGACCTGCCGCCGATATTTCGGCGCAAAAACAATATGATACTTGCATTCCCACTTTGTATGAGCTAAACTGTTTACGTCCATTCTCAGGACCTCCTGCGCTATTTTATTTGTGGTTTGCAGACCCACTTTTATTTTAGCACAGGAGCTCATACTTATATCTGAAGATCTTCCCTCCCCCTGCATAGCAGGGGGGTATTTTTACTGTGACACAACCAGATTTCGCGGGGGAAGCAATCCTTTCCCCCGCTCCCACGCCGGACGCCCGGCCTAATCCAAAATCAGATCTTTCTCATCCACAATCCCAAGCTTTACAAGCGTATCCGCCAGATTTGTGCAGTATTTATTAAACCGGATGTCGCGGCTGGCCCTGTTATCCTCACTCTCAGCGCCCCATGTCACGATCTGATACGAAAGATCTTCCTCCATCAGGTCTGTCGTGAAATCCAACCCCAGCACGTTCTCGTACACATCCCCCTGCGGGTCAGACGAATAAATCATCCCGCTTGTCTTCTGGAAATTGCCCGCTTCGATATCGCGCGTCAATGCCGCATAGAGCGCCTGCGCATCCTCCGGCGAAAATTCCCTGCTGCCCGCAAAACCGCCTCCGTCTGACATCTCTTCCCAGTCGCATTGAATCCTGCCGCCTGTAAACACAGCCGTTTCATAATGGCTTCCGAAAAGATCGTTCAGCACGATATCCGTACGGCTGACATACGCCTCCAACCTGCCGCAAAGGCTGTCAGCCTTTTCCCTGTATGCCTTTGCGGACGGAATGCAGTACGACCGGTCAACCTCCGTCCCGTCCGCCATCTCATATTTGATATCCACCAAAACATACAGAAACTCGTCTTCCATCATCTGATGCGCTGTCCTGCTGTACTTTTCCAGTTCCTTCCGCTCGTCCGCCATCTGACGGTGCAGCGCGCAGATTTCTTCAATCCCCTCCGGCGTATCCTGCCGGATATGGACCGCATCCCCGCCATACACATCGATCTGCGCCTCCGCCACATCAGCGGCTTGCGGCACATAGCCCGCCACTCCGAACAGATCCGCATTCAGCAGAAGATAAAAACCCGCAACGCATACGGCAAACACAGCGCACTCCCGCACACGCCCCGCGTGAAAGACGCGCAGCGTTTTATCGAGCAGCATCTGGCAGAGGAAAAACACAAGCCCGCCGATGAGGACTGCCGGCGTCAGCAGACAGATGATCTTTTTATTTCCGTATGTCCCGCTAAACATTCCTTCGTAAAAGAAGACCGAACCAAGCAGCGCCGTCAGGAATGCCGCGCCCCAGCGGAAGATCGGCTTCAGCCAGCCGACCGTAATGACGTCGCCCGCCGTTTCGAGCTGCTTTTTTTCATAAGCGATAAAAGCAATGATTCCAAGCGCGGCCGCCGCAAGCGCGTAAAACAGCAGCGCCGGTTTCCCGACTATGCTGACCGCTGCGCCGGTTCCGCCATCCGCCGTCTGCACCGACAGCCCCATATGCCCTGTCATATATACGATCGGCGTAAGCGGGTTTCCCGCGCCTTTTATGTTCGCTTCCACGCCATAATAAACGCTCCCCGCCACCAGGGCGACCAGCGTCCTGCACACAAAATACAAAAAGTTCACGATCAGGTACATCGCCGGCGCCGCCGCAAGGTTCCCGATAAACATAATGACGCAGACCGCAAGGTTATAAAAGAAAAAGCCCTCCCCCGCCGCAAATAAAAAGATCCACGCAAAACTGCCGCCGACAGAAATATGCTGCGCCATGCAGTACAGGTTTGTGAGCAGCAGCACGACCGCATGCGGCACAACCAAAAACAAAAGCCCCGTCACATAATTGGTCACAAACAGGCTTTTCCGGTTTAACGGAAACGTATGCATCATATTCGTATTCCGCGCCGTAAAAAGATAAGAAAACACAAACATCGCTAT
>CANQQG010000164.1 GCA_947625875.1 uncultured Lachnospiraceae bacterium | reverse complement strand
ACAATACAAAGAACTGTGCAAAACGCTGAAAGTGATATTTTGCATTAAAAGCATGACATTTAATGCTTGACTTTTTAAAAATACAGGAATCTGCAAGTTTTACTTGATGTATTTGGTAAAATGTGCGAAAATATCTTTAGTATGTGGAACGGAAATCGACGTCTTGTACATACAGATTTATTTAAATGAAAGGAGTCTTAAAATGATTTACACGAAGGAAGTTGAAAACATGTGCCCGGTAGCAAAAGGCGCAAAACATGAACCAGCTCCGATTCCGGAAGAAGGCAAATGGGTTCATTCAAAAAAAATTGAAGATATCTCCGGCTTTACGCATGGCGTAGGCTGGTGCGCGCCGCAGCAGGGCGCCTGCAAGCTTTCTTTAAACGTTAAAAACGGCGTTATTGAAGAAGCTCTGGTAGAAACGATCGGATGTTCAGGCATGACGCACTCCGCAGCCATGGCGGCGGAGATCCTGCAGGGGAAAACGATTCTGGAAGCATTGAATACAGACCTTGTCTGTGATGCGATCAATACGGCTATGAGGGAGCTGTTTTTACAGATTGTTTACGGCCGTACGCAGAGCGCATTCTCTGATGACGGACTTGCAGTAGGCGCGGGCCTTGAGGATCTTGGAAAAGGGCTTCGTTCACAGGTCGGCACAATGTACGCGACAAAGGAAAAGGGCGTCCGCTATCTGGAAATGGCGGAAGGCTATGTAACAGGCATTGCGCTGGATGAAAATGACGAAGTAATCGGCTATCAGTTCGTTTCCCTTGGAAAAATGACGGACTTTATTAAAAATGGCGATGATCCGAACACTGCATGGGAAAAAGCAAAAGGCCAGTATGGCCGGGTAGATGATGCTGTTAAGATTATCGATCCGAGAAAAGAGTAGGAAAGGGGACGGACGAAAATGGCTTTATTTGAATCATATGAAAGAAGAATCGACCAGATTAACGCTGTATTGAACAGCTATGGCATCAGCTCGATCGAAGAGGCTGAAAAAATCACAAAAGACGCTGGGCTTGACGTTTACGATCAGGTAAAGAAGATCCAGCCGATCTGTTTTGAAAACGCATGCTGGGCTTATACCGTAGGCGCGGCGATCGCGATCAAAAAGGGCTGCCGGAAGGCTTCTGACGCGGCCGCGGCGATTGGGGAAGGGCTTCAGGCATTCTGTATCCCTGGTTCTGTTGCAGACCACAGAAAGGTAGGCCTCGGACATGGCAACCTTGGCAAGATGCTGCTGGAAGAGGAGACGGAGTGCTTCTGTTTCCTGGCAGGCCATGAATCTTTTGCGGCTGCAGAAGGCGCGATCGGCATCGCTGAGAAGGCAAACAAGGTTCGTAAAAAACCGCTGCGCGTTATCTTAAACGGTCTTGGAAAAGACGCCGCGCAGATCATCTCGCGTATCAACGGCTTTACGTTTGTAGAAACGAAATATGACTACAAAGAGGCAAAGCTGAATGTCGTATATGAGAAAGCATATTCCAACGGGCTCCGCGCTTCTGTAAAATGTTATGGCGCAGATGACGTGCAGGAAGGCGTTGCGATCATGCATCATGAGAACGTAGGCGTTTCTATTACCGGAAACTCTACAAACCCGACGCGTTTCCAGCATCCGGTTGCAGGCACCTATAAGAAGGAATGCAATGAACTCGGCAAGAAATATTTCTCCGTAGCTTCCGGCGGCGGTACGGGACGTACCCTTCATCCGGATAATATGGCCGCAGGCCCGGCTTCCTATGGTATGACGGATACGATGGGACGTATGCATTCTGACGCACAGTTTGCGGGATCTTCTTCCGTTCCGGCGCACGTTGAGATGATGGGCCTGATCGGTATGGGCAATAACCCGATGGTCGGCGCGACGGTTGCGGTTGCTGTTTCCGTTGAAGAAGCGGCGAACGCCGGGAAGTTCTAAATACACCTTATTTCAATAAGAGCGCGAAAGGCTGAAAGTACCGTAGTTTCATGGGCTGCGGTACTTTTTTCATGCCCGGAATGGGAAAATGGAAATACGCTGTGAGAGG
This sequence comes from uncultured Lachnospiraceae bacterium, assembly GCA_947625875.1. Taxonomy (GTDB): domain Bacteria; phylum Bacillota; class Clostridia; order Lachnospirales; family Lachnospiraceae; genus Eubacterium_J. Next base: position 688 of record CANQQG010000164.1, on the reverse strand, counting down.
TCGTGAAAAGCCCCCAAATTTGGAAGGTAGGCAACAGGTAGGTAACACGTAGGTAACAAGGCGTAGGTAACAAAAATTTGAAGGAGCTGAGATGAAGAAAATGCCGCAGCCACAAGGGTTACGACATTTTTTCGATGTCCTTACGCAGCCAGTCGAGGTCGCGGTAGGTATATACCTTTTCAGTTACATCATTGATTTTGTGACCGACAAGACGTTTGACCACAAGCGGATCGACGCCGGCCTTTTTCATTCTGGTAACAAAGGTATTCCGGGGATCGTGCGGGCGGTGTTCCTGGTTTAAGTGCAGCGCCTCCATAACTTTGACAAAGCGCCCGGCATATTTATCATAGGTAATACTGATGCCGCCTTTTGGAGAGTCCGGATCATTAAGAAGGAAGTCGCTGCCGAGTTCAACAGCGCGGTCATAGTTTTTCCGGACAAGCTCTGCAATCCGGGAATGTATGGGAACCATACGGTTTTTGCCCGCGTCAGTTTTCATTCCACCGATCATATAGAGTTCGTCAAGGCTGATATTCTCCAGGCGGAGTTTTCCCATTTCCTGCGGGCGCCATCCCATATAGCATTGTATGAGAATCCAGTCTACGAATTTGACGGAGCCGACATTATCCCAAAGGACTTGAAGCTCCTCCTCCGAGAACGGAATGTGGTTGCGCCGGTTTTCTTCCTT
>CANQQG010000163.1 GCA_947625875.1 uncultured Lachnospiraceae bacterium | reverse complement strand
AAAAGAATGGTCATGGATTTCTTCATACTTCATACGGCGCTTCTCCTTGTAATAGTTGATACATTTATTATACACCACATACCCTAAATTGAGAAATATAAAAGCAATAAAAAAACAGGTTTTTGGCCTGTTTTTTATTTTCCGACTATACCCAAAGTTCAGAAAGAACCGGCGGGTCTGGGATAGGGAAAGAGAAAACTGTATATATGACCGCTATAAGAAACTTTGGAAACTGCAATATAAAGAAAGAAAAACATCGCGCATTTTTATGTGTAAAAAATGTGGCAGACTGGTACGGGTGCCAAAAGGGAAAGGGCAAATACAAGTAACATGCACAACATGCGGAAACAAAAGCATTCATAGGACTTGAATTCATAACGATATGCCGAAAAGCTGATAGGTGCAGGATTGTTTTGCCATTTCAGGAATGATCCTATTCGGAAGCAGTTTTCTGGTCTTTCGTCAGAAAGATGGCACTTTAGTTCCAATAGCTGCAATCTTAGGGCTGTCCATGTTGTTTGTGGGGGGGGCTTCAACATTCTTAATCTATTACAGTAATCAGAAAGATATACAAGGGGTGCTATTGATTCCAAAGAACTGAAAGAAGATGGAATTTATGGCGGGAGCTTTTTCGACACATACCATGCCGGATATTTTCATGTCACGAGATATGAGACTGGCATCGTGGACGGCGATTTGGCGCAGGCACTGCGGGAACTGCCGGACAGACGCAGGCAGATTGTCCTGCTGTATTATATCATCGGTCTGAACGACAAGGAAACCGGGGAGATTTACGGTCTGCCCAGGACGTACTGTATGCGCATATAGGAACAGCGCCATGCAGGAAGTGATAAGGCTGTTTCAGCCATACATGGCAGTATTGAGCATGGAGGATGGGAGATTTAACCGTGAGTTGTTTTGAAAGGTTTGTGCAGCGGATTATGCTCATTACATGGTAGTTTGACACGCATTACAGTGAGAAATAGGCGGATGTGGTGAAACGCAGGCGGGGGGGACATTCAGAAATGGATGCCCCCTATTTGGATGCGGAATTTGAAAAAGTTTTACAAACACACTTAACAATACTTCTCTGTGCGGCTGTATTCTGTTGTGGTATCGCAGCAGGCGGGGACTTATGCATGCTGCTTCTGAACCAGCTCAATCAGGGCATCCTGAAGAACCTGGGAAAAATTGACATTCAGAGCAAGAGCTTCCTCGTTTAGCCATTCGGGGATGGAAAGTGTTTTCTTTACAGCCGAGGATCCGGTACGCTTTTTGTATGCGAGCATATCAAATTCGATGACGACAAGGAATGCATCCGGAACAGGCGCGATCATGTCCGGCGGTGTAGCCGGAGGGAAGGGAGCGTGTGCTTTTTCCCTGTCAGCAAGGCAGAGACCAAGCGCATCCACTGCCATATGATAGGCTTCCTCCATATCGTCCCCCTGTGTCATGCATTCCGGTAAATCCGGAAAGGTGATCCAGAAACCGCCTTCTTCCGCTTTGTGGAACAGTGCCGGGTAAAATAATTTATCCATAAGATCCTCCTTATTCGTTGTGGCAGCGTGGCTATTTTAGCCCTGCCTGTTTTCGTATCTGCTGTTCCAGACCTTTTTTTAGCGCTTTGTTGTGGTAAGGAACAATTACCTGTCTTCCGGTTTCAGCATTCCTCAGTTTTATGTGGGATCCATTCTGGCTGATTGTCTGAAAACCGTTCTGGTGTAGGAGATTTATCATCTCCCTCGGCATTATTGGCATGGTATGTGGCGCCTTTTCATTGTAATAATATTATAATACGTAATCATACGTGCGTCAATGGGCAGTCAATATCCCTGCACAGGAGCAGGTATCCCTGCGGGAAGCGTTATTTTTGTTAACAACCGCTTATGCAATTCAAGGGAATCTTGCTTTCCAAAGCTACGGAACAATTGAATGAGATTCCGGAAAAGCCTTGACAAATAAAATTGGATTCATTATTATATATAGTGGTTAGCGACAGCTAACTATAGTTTTTTGTAACTTAAGCCGACTGCAGGCAGGGAGGGGTGACAAATTGAAGAGTCATAAATTCTGGGCATGGGCGACAGTATTCTGTTTTCTTATGACCATGTGTACCGGTTACAGACATAAATAAAAATAGTAGGAGGATTTGAAATGTTTGATTTTATTGGGAAGATCAATGGAAAGAAAATGGGCATATTTGCCGCAGGAGCTTTATTCGGAACGGCAGGCGTGAAGCTTTTATCCAGCAAGGATGCAAAGAAATGTTATACGAACTGTACGGCGGCTGTGCTGCGGGCCAGGGACTGCGTGATGAAAACGGTCACAACGATTCAGGAAAATGCAGAAGATATTTATGCGGAGGCGCAGCAGATCAACGAGGACAGGGCGGCGGAAGAGGAAAAGGCTGTCTGCGGAGAGGAAGCAGGGCAGGATGCCGACGTTCCGGAAAATACAGCGGAATTGTAAAAAGTATAGGACAGGCAATCATATCAGGGCAGATGCATCGGGGCAGCGGTGTCGTTTTGCCCTTTTTGCTTGTAAGAAAGGAGACGGATTGTGAAGTTTATAATCAGGCATGAGATCAGGGGCAGGCTCCGGGTGCATATCGCACAATGCAGGATGTCTTACAAAGAGGCGGATATCCTGCAGTATGCACTGTCAGAATATCCTTTTATCACAAAGGTTACGGTGCAGAGCCGGACGCAGGATGTGGTGATCTGTTACAATGGAGAGCGGGAAAGAGTGCTTTCCCTGCTGCGGAATTTCCGGTA
>CANQQG010000162.1 GCA_947625875.1 uncultured Lachnospiraceae bacterium | reverse complement strand
CAGAAAAAGCGCCATAAAAACCATACCCACCAGATTTAACACGATAACGGCAAGCCTGTCCTTTAGATAACGTCTAATATTTATATATTCTCCCATACCTTAATCCTTCTTTGCCAAATATTATAACACATTATTGGCAATACAGAAACACTATATAAAACGTCTTAAATTTCTGTCCTGCTTCTTCCTTATGAGCCGATGGCTGCCGTACTCTTTTCATGCCAACTGTTGCAAAAGCCGCATTGCCACGGCTAAAATAAGCCTAAGACAATACGGCTTTTTATTTATAAAACAGGATTTTGGTAGACGATTTCTACCATTTCCGATGGCGTAACAACAAAATCCCGTGATTGACCGCTAAGCCGAACTGTCGTATCATCAGCAGGATTTTTTGAATTCGTTCTTCGCTGAAAGAAAATTTCTTCCTATGAAGTACTTCACTATACTCATTTAAAATCTCCTGATTATAAAGCGGAACGATGTCACCTGAATATATAGCGTCTACGATGGTCAGGTAAAGGGCATTGGCGGATGCTCCATCCGGAGTGTCCGAAAACAGCCAGTTCCGGCGTCCCACCGTCACGGGCCTGACGGAGTTCTCACTGAGATTATTGCTCAAACTGCAGCGTCCGTCCTCCAAATAGGTCATTACAAAGTCCCTGCGGTTCCTGACATAGGAGAGCGCCTTCTTCAGTCTGATATTGTTCCCGGGACTGACCTGATCGATCCACACCAAGAAGCCCTGCAGGGCCGGATCGGTATAATCCTTTTCATGCCCTTTGGGAATGGCTTCCAGAAAGTACCTCCGGACATGCGCAAAGCAACAGCATCGTTTGGTGTCCTTCACTTTATTGTAGCCCTGATAGCCGTCCGCCATATTTTTGAATATAGTTTACATATGTTCCACTAATTGCAATCCGAGTATATCAAAAGCATTTTCCATAACTTGTTTTATACACATAATCAATTTAATTCTTGCATTTGTCAAAAGGATATCATCCGCATTTAACACACTGTATTCATGATAAAACAATGAAAACTTCTTTGCTAAGTCAAATGCATAATGTGTGATTACATGTGGACTATATTCCAGCTTAGCCTTTTGCACTGCCTGGGGAAAATCGTACAATAAGTTAATCAATTCCATCTCCGTCGGATGATTCAATAATCCGTAATCTATGTCTAACTCATTAAGATCATCTCGCTTTGATAGTATTGAATTTATTCTTACATATGAGTACAGTAAATATGGTGCGGTGTCTCCCTCAAAATTTAAGGCCTGTTCCCAATCAAAAATAACATTTCGCTCTGTAGATATTTTCTCCATAGAGTACTTTACTGCACTATAAGCTACTTTTTTGGCTCTCTCAATATCGGATGCTTTCTCACGCTCAACAATAGCCTGATCCGCTTTAATAACGGCTTCTCTCATAAAATCTTCCAGAAGCACAACCGTTCCCTGACGAGTTGACATTTTCCCTTCAACCAGCATAACAAATGCATAATGCACTACATCAGGTCTTTTATAGCCTAACTCCTCTACAATTGCCGCAACTTGCTTAAAGTATAACTGTTGATCTTGTCCCAAAATGATTATATTTTTGTCTGCATCCTGCTTACACTTCCAAATAGTATAAGCAATGTCTCTCAGTGGATAAAGAGATGTTTTGTCGCCTCTTGTTATTACCAAAGGTGTGAGACCGTACTTTTCAAGATTCACAACATATCTTCCATCCTCATCCTCAAAGAGTAAACCTTTTTGACGAATTTGCTCAATAATGTCTTCAAGCGTATTATTAAACAAAAACTGCGACTCATAATCAAAACAATCATAAAAAATGCCTAATTCATTAAAGATTTTAGTTTGTCCAGAAATACAAATATCTACGATGTTTCTGAACTTTTGTTGAATCTCAACATCTCCATTTTCCAATCGATACAATAATCCAAAAATCTCTTTTTCAAGCAGAGGGTCTTCTTTAATTTGATTATTTGTGGAAACGTACAATTCTAATAGATCTTTAAATTTGACCTCATCAAGTTGATTTGCGCCCCATACCAACATTGCAATCTGTTTGCCAATGTCATTTACAAAGTAATGAACCTTTACGTCATACCCTTCAAATTTCAAAATTCTAGCTACAAAATCCCCTATGATTGCATTTCGCGCTCGTCCTATATGGGGAGAAGCATTGGGATTTATACTTGTATGTTCAAGAAGACAGGTTTTTCCCTTTCCAATTTGCGAAGAACCAAAAGTGTTCTTTCTCTCACTTATTTCTGATAAAACATATTGAGTAAAAATTTCCTGACGTACATAAAAATTCAAATATGGGCCAACATTCTCACACTTTAAAAAACATTCAGGAAGATTGATAACTTTAGCCAGTTCGGATGCAATAATATTTGGAGCTTTTTTCATGCTTTTTGATAAAGTAAAACAAGGAAATGAAAAATCTCCATGCTCTGAAGAATCGTTCTTAACTATCAGCGCCTGAATTTCTTCTTTACTGATGGATATCATTTCTGATAATGCTTCTGATAAACTTTCTATAAACATATCATTTCACGCGATTAGTAAAAATTAACCACATTCTCTCCTTTCTCTTTTCTCGTATTATTACCTAAAATATAACTAATCTGCTGAGCTATGAGTGCATGAACATGATCCAATCGACCCATATGCATAAGATTATAGCAAGCAAATTACCTTATTTCAAGTTTTTCTTTCTAATCTCCTATCCCTAGTTGCTGTCCCCCGCAAGATCATCGTCCCTTGAGAGCCGCTCATAAAGAGCCGTTATTCTGTTGTTCATTCCGAACTCCTTTCCGGCGGCTGGCTCATCTGTGGTGTTTCCATCATACCACA
>CANQQG010000161.1 GCA_947625875.1 uncultured Lachnospiraceae bacterium | reverse complement strand
TGAGTGAAGTGCAGAGCGGCGTAAAATGGTATGATGAAAACGGGAAAGAAAAGAATCTGTTTGCCATTTTAAAAGACATCGGCGTTAATTACGTGCGCCTGCGTGTGTGGAACTGCCCGTTTGCCGTAGATGCGGACGGAAATATAAAATATGTGAACAGCAAAGGCACGGAATATACGGCGGACAAAGTTGAAAAAACTACGAAGAACGTAAAAGGCTATACGGAATATTTCCTGGCTGACGGCACACAGGTTTACCGCGAAGGATATGGCGCCGGAAATATTGATGCCGATACGGCGGCAGTGATCGGAAAAGAAGCGACGAAATATGGCAAATATCTGTGCGCTTTTAAAGGCCGGCAGCGAGGCCGTCCGCGCATTTGATAAAAATATCCTGATCGCAGTGCATTATACAGACCCGCAGAGCGAAGGCTACCAGTTGGGGAAAGCAAAAGAGCTTCAGGACGCCGGTGTGGATTATGATGTGTTTGCAACCTCTTATTATCCGTTCTGGCATGGCACGCCGGAAGCGCTGACGGCGGATCTGAAGGGAATTGCGGATACTTATAATAAGAAGGTCATGGTTGCGGAGATCTCCTATGCATGGACGTTTGGAGACGGGGACGGTTACGGCAATATTGTAAATGAAGGGAACAGCGAGCTGGCTCTGAACTACCCGGTTAATGAAGAGGGGCAGGCGGCGGCTGTCCGCGATGCGATCGCAGCGGTTGCGGCAGTCGGCGACAAAGGCATCGGTACATTTTATTGGGAGCCGGCATGGATACCGGTAAATGTGTATGATGCATCCGCTTCTGACGCAAAGGCCGTTTATGAGAAAAATGCGCAGGCATGGAACCTGTATGGCTCCGGCTGGGGTTCTGCTTATGCGCAGGAATACGATCCGGAAGTGACTTCTGTGGAAAACGGCGGCACATGGGACAATCAGGCGTTTTTTGATTTTAATGGCAGGGCGTTATCTTCTTTGAATGTGTACAAGTGGGTATACACCGGCGCAGAAGGGCCGGTCAGGCCTTCTACTGTGGACAGCGCGGCCTGTACGATGAATTATGGCGCGACGCCAAAACTGCCGGAAACAGTGACGGTAAACTTTAACGACGGCACGACGCAGGAGGTGGCCGTGACATGGGACGCGGCGCAGGTAAAGAAGCTGAAAACGGCTGATTTTGGCGATTATACGGTGGATGGCTCGGTGGGCGCGTTCTCTTATACCACAAGGGGCAAGACAGTGAATGTCGCGTCCGGCGCATGGAAGACAACCTGCTCAGTGACGGTTACAGGCACGAACTATGTGGTAAACGGCAGCTTTGAGGATAACAACGGGGACGGCTCCGGCTGGACGCTGACGAACCATCTCAGCGGAGATAAGGGTTCGCCAAAGATCGACACAAGCTCCAGCAATGCAAAGACGGGCATGTATTATTATACCGGATGGGATAACGGCTCTCCGGCAAAGATCGATTTTTCCATTGAGCAGACAATCAGCAAGAGTAAACTGCCAAACGGAACTTATACACTGTTTGCATATTATCAGGGGACAAAGGTCACAAAGATGACAAAAGACGCCGGTTTATATGCGACGGTAACGTATAACAATGGCAGCTCCAAAAATTACAAAGCGAAAATTGAAATTAAGAATGTCTGGAAGGACTGGTATCAGGCAAAGGTAAGCGGCATTAAAATTACCGGCAGCGTCAAGGAGGTTAAAGTCGGGACAAGGCTTGCGTGTACGGGAGAAGAGCCGTGGGTAGTTGTAGACGATGTCAGCCTGATGCAGACGGAGAAAGCGGCGGTTTCCGCAAAGCCGGCGACGGTAAAGAAGCCGACGGTAAAGAACAGTAAATCGCGCGCAATAAAGGTAAGCTATAAGAAGGTTTCCGGCGCGACAGGATATGTGATCACGTATTCGACCAGTAAGAAATTTACAAAGAGCACGACAAAATCAGTTGTTACGGCAAAGCTGAGCAAGACCATCACGAAGCTGAAAAAAGGCAGGACCTACTACGTAAAAGTCCGCGCTTATAAGAAAGACAGCAAGGGCAAAAAAACGTATGGCAGTTACAGCCCGGTGAGGTCGGTTAAAATAAAAAAATAATCAGCTTATATGATTTTGAAGGCGGCATGGCGAAAAGCTGTGCCGCCTTTTATGGCGGTGCAGGCAAGAAGGCGAAAGAGGGAGAACGTCAATGAATCATAAAAGGAAAACCCCTGCCATATCCACGGGGAATTGGCAGGGGTTTGGGATAAAATTTGTCCCTTTCTCTTTGGTGTGTTTAAATCATTATCAATTGTAAAATAAAATGTCTGAAAATGCAAGGGCTTTTTTGAATCCGTCCGGAGAAGCGCCCCGAAATGCGGGAGCGGATGTATAAGAACGAGGCGAGAAGATCACGCCGAAACAGTGGCGGCAGGAGATAAAGACTTTGCGGGCGGAATACAACAGCATTGTCAGGGAGCAGGCAGGGGCAGCTATCGAGAAGGCGTATGCAGATCTGAAAATTTAAGCAAATAAAGTTATTCTTGTAAATTGAAATGTCGTATGTTATACTGTTCTAAAGCAGATTTTCTTTTGCAGCCCATAAGGCTGTAAGTCTTAATTATTGCGCAATTCATTTAACCGGGAAAGGAACGAAGGAACGCGTTCCATCCGAAATTCAGAAAATTCATGCTTTAAAATCCAAAAAGAAATAATATTCGGGATTTATGGACTTATTAACGAAGAAAAGGCGGCCGCCGGAAAACAGGAAATGAAAAATGCTGACCGAAAATACGGGATGCCATTTTTCGGGCGGATGTGCTATACTGACAGGGAGGGACAATGGCAGAAAAAGACATAACGGAGAAAATATTGGAGGACTGCCCGGACGTGTTCGCGGACATATTTAACGCGCTGGTGTTTAA
>CANQQG010000160.1 GCA_947625875.1 uncultured Lachnospiraceae bacterium | reverse complement strand
CCTGGATTGCCTGCGAAGCCTGCTTTTCTTCCGGTTTCATAAAGTTGTCGATCTCGTCATCCAGGTTTTTGATGTGACCATTCAGTTCATCCAGATGGGCAAGAAGCTCTTTCATCATCCTGCGCTGGAGAGGGGACATTACGCCATTCAGGTCATCAATAATCTGCTCCTTTGTGGCTTTCAGGTTATGGGCAATAATCTTCCGCTCATACATCTCATCGTATTTTGCCCCGTCAATGGATTCTCCGGTAAGGAGATATTCCAAAATACTGCGGGCGCTTTTGCCATTAATGTCTGATACGGTTCCTGACAGCTTGATGTTGGCCCCTTCCAGCATTTTCTGGAGCCGGTTCAGCTCCCTGGTGCGTTCACCCACAAGGCTTTTGCGGTAACGGACTAATTCCCGCAGTTTCCTCTGATCCTTGCCGGGAATGTAACTGGGCTGAAGCAGGCCGTGCTGAAGCAGGTCTGCGATCCATTCCGCATCTTTTACATCCGTTTTCCGGCCTGGAACAGCTTTCATATGGCGGGCATTGACCACCATAGCATTCAGATCAGAAGATTCAAGGATGTTATACAGGGGCTTCCAATAAGAGGCTGTGCTCTCCATGGCGACCATTTCACAGCCGCCCTCCTTGAGCCAGTCAGCCAATGCAAGGAGTTCCCTGGTTGTTGCGCCAAAGTCACGCACTTCCTGCTCCCTGCCGCAACGGAAGCAGGCTACGATAAGCTTTTTGTGTACATCAATACCGCAACATTTGTCGTAAATTTTATCCATACTGGCGTCTGGACCTATGTCAATACTTTGGACAAAAAAAGTTGAAAGACTATGCTGATTTTTTTAGTTCCTCATCCTCCTTTTGCTGTGGCGTCATATAGCCAATGGCGCTGTGAACCCGTTTCCGGTTATACCAGCCTTCAATATATTCGAAAACTGCCCTCCTAACTTCCTGGAAGTCACGGTATGTATGGAGATAAATTTCTTCTTTTTTTAACACGGAATGAAATGATTCAATACACGCATTGTCATAAGGATTCCCCTTGCGGCTGAAGGAATGAATGATCCCTTTTCCAGCGAGGCAGTTTTCAAATGCCGCGCTGGTATATTGGCTTCCAAGGTCACTGTGGAGGATGATGCCCGTCGAGTCCTTTACATTCAGGCAGGCGTTTGTTACAGCCTCTACAGCCAGTTCCGCCGTCATGGCGGTGCCATATCGGTGCAACAGCCGTTGATCTCTTTGAAATAGCCAGTTGGCAACCCTTGGGAAAGGTTTGTATTTCAAAAAATCCCACAATTGAGGTGAGAGCCATGCTAAAAAGATAAAACACATCTTTAGATGCATTCAATTGAATTGCATTCAAGCTTTTGAAACTTGAATGCAAAGCCGTTAGGTTACTAGCAGAAGTCGTTGGTATCCTAACGTTGCTTACGGCTTAGCCATGAAAAAAGGGGCTTTGCCCCACTTCTCACCCCAATCCTATCGGTGTAACAGCCGCATACTTCTTTTGGTAGCCAATACCCTACCAACAAATTATTCGGAAAGAGGTGATTGAACACCTAACATCATCATAGCAGTAGAAATTACTGCAATGCTGATATTGATAGGGCATCACAGCTATGCCCTCCTCATACTAAAGATAACATCCGGTTTAGTCAAAGCTGTCTTATAGCAAAGGCTAAATGGAGCTATCAAAGAGTCAGAGAGCTTTTACACTCACTAACTCTTGTCATTTAAATATGATTATTCCAAGAGTGACACTGAGCTTTCTTGCAAATATCCTCGCTCTGTTCCCGCAATTCCTTGATGCGGTGCGGATGTTTCCGGATAACTTCTTTCAGTTCCGAAATCTCAAGTGAGTTCACATCCCTTGAATCAATTTCTGACATTTTTATGTTCTCCCCTGGATCAGTCTGGTGTACACTGTCCCAACACTTCTGTCCAAAGTGTCATGGGCTAAATGCTTATGCCAACACTCCAACCCAGATGTTTTTCTTTATTCCGACAGCAGTAATTACATTGGTTAAAGGCCGAGGCTGCTCTGCAAGAGGGCACTTAGCATCCAAAACTTACAGTCTATACTCTTTTAAAAGCCGCTCCTAGAAATCAGAGTCATCTGTCGAACGAATGAGATCATTCATTCTCTTGTCCTGCACTAATAGCTTATTTAGTTTATTAATACGTGCCCGATCTAAAGCCGCACCATCTTTTTTTACAATCCTGTCATGCTCCTCCTGCGTTATCTCCTTCGTTAACATATTGAACACCTCGCCTTTCCTTTTCGTTAAATACTCTTTTAAAATTCCGTTGGCTATGCAATAAGAGATTGCCTCTGAAATAGCCTGGTATTTACCTTCGTTCGAGCTGCCATATTTCCCTACAAGCGTTTTTACCAAGTGTATAAATGTAAGATAGTCATTTACAATACTATGTTCGCACTCTTCTTTTCTATGAATCACCTTAACAGTGAGTTCCAGAGCGTCAGTATCCTCTATAAAAGAATCTGATAAGTGCAATTCATCGACATCCCATTTACTTTCACCGCTGTACACCAGATAGAATTCCACTGCTGGCAGTTTAATCAAAGACTTTTGATGTAAATCCAAATCTCTTTTACTCATATATCTGTTCACTGCATCGACAAAATACTCTAACACAGACCAATTGTCAAACTGCCCAGACTCATAAACTGCGGAATTATAGCTCAAACTTCCTTTACCCAGCTTAGCTTCAATAACTCTCCACCGATACAGCTGATTTCAGGCAGGGAACCCCGGCGCTTAACAGTCTTTAAATCCATAAAAATCAATCATGGAAACCAATCAAAACTTCCTTCCCGCAAAATGCAAACCCATATTTGCGGATACGCTCCGCCGGTATCCCCTTTGCGGTCAGGCTTTTCTCATACTGCCTCTCATCAATCTGGCGGAG
>CANQQG010000159.1 GCA_947625875.1 uncultured Lachnospiraceae bacterium | reverse complement strand
GGGGAAACTTCGGTGCGTGGTTTTTTTGCCGCGGGCGATGTGCGGACAAAACCGCTGCGTCAGGTCGTGACGGCTGTTGCGGATGGAGCGAACGCAGCGACAGCGGCCGCAGCGTATCTTGCGCAATGTGATTGAAAAAGATGAAAGAAATTCAACTTAAAAATGAAAACTTCTCACACTTTCACTTTACATTGTCGGATTTTATACTATAATGAATAAGGCTGAAAAAAGCCAGAAAGAATAGAAAAAAGGAGAGTTTGACAATGAGCAGTGGACTTGAGATCAGATGGCATGGCAGGGGCGGACAGGGCGCAAAGACAGCGGCATTGCTGCTTGCGGACGTCGCCTTTAAGACAGGACAGTATGTGCAGGGGTTTCCGGAATACGGCCCGGAGCGCATGGGCGCGCCGATTACCGCATATAACAGGATAAGCAGGTCGCCGATCCGCGTGCATTCCAATATTTATACGCCAGATCTGGTTGTTGTCGTAGATGAAACGCTGCTGCACTCCGTAGACGTGACGGCAGGATTAAAAGAAGACGGCGCGATCATTATTAATACGCCGAAGGCCAGGGAGGAGATCCTTCCGCTTTTAAATGGATATAAAGGAAATGTTTATACGGTGGACGCAAGGAAAATTTCCATAGAGACGCTTGGGAAAAATTTCCCGAATTCCCCGATGCTCGCGGCGGCGGTCGCAGTCAGCGGCGTGATGGAGCGCGATACGTTTATAAAAGAGATGCAGACTTCTTATGAACATAAATTTGCAAAGAAACCGGAAGTGATCGCGGGCAATATGAAAGCCCTGTCCATGGCGTATGACGTGATGGAAGAGGCGCTTGCGCAGGTTGTGAAAAAGAGCGCATAAAAAATCAGACGGAAAAAGAAAACAACGGAGAAGAAAAAATGAGAACAGACGTACTGAAAATAAATGAGCAGACAAGGCGCCAGGATCTGACCGAGGGCCTGATGATGTTTGCGGGCGGGACTTCCCGTTATTTCCAGACAGGGGAATGGCGGACGAATACGCCGGTGTTCCATGCGGACAAATGTAAACAATGCCTGCTGTGCGCGCCGGTCTGTCCGGATTCGAGCATTCCGGTCAGTGAGAGCAGGCGCGGCGATTTTGATTATGACCATTGCAAGGGCTGCGGCATTTGCGCAAATGTCTGCCCGTTTGGCGCGATTGAGATGAAGGAGGGGAGATAACATGGCGATCAAAGACCGTATGTCAGGAAATGAGGCGGTATCCTATGCGATCCGTCAGGTAAATCCGGACGTCATGCCGGCGTTCCCGATCACTCCTTCGACAGAGATCCCGCAGATGGTATCGACTTATATTGCAAACGGCGAAATGGATACGGAATTTATTCCGGTAGAAAGCGAGCATTCTTCCATGAGCGCGGCAATCGGCGCGGAAGCGGCGGGCGCGCGGAGCTTGACGGCGACGTCTTCGGCGGGGCTTGCGCTGATGTGGGAAGAGCTGCTGCTTGCGGCTTCCAACCGTATGCCGCTTGTGCTTACGCTTGTGAACCGCACCCTTTCCGGGCCGATCAATATCAACTGCGACCATTCCGACGGCATGGGCGCGCGCGATACCGGCTGGATCCAGATTTATGCGGAAAACAACCAGGAGGCGTATGATAATTTTATCCAGGCGTATCCGATCGCAGAGCATGAGGGCGTACACCTTCCGGTCATGATTTGCCAGGACGGCTTTATCACGAGCCATGCGGTGGAAAATATTGAGCTGTTGGAAGATGACGTTGTGCGGGAATTTGTGGGCGAATACCGTCCGGAGGAATATCTGTTAAACCCGGGGAAACCGATCGCGGTCGGCCCGTATTCCGCATCCAACTATGTCATGGAGGCAAAGAAAAACCAGGAAGCCGCTCTGGAAAATTCCAAAGAAATAATCCTTGAGGTGGCGAAAAAATTTGCGGCAATATCCGGCAGGAGTTATGGGCTGTTTGAAGAATATAAAACGGAGGACGCCGATTATATCATGCTGCTGATCGGTTCGGCGGCAGGCACGGCAAAACAGGCTGTGGACGACCTGCGTGAAAAAGGCAGAAAAGTCGGCGTGATAAAGCTGCGCGTATTCCGTCCGTTCCCCGCAAAAGAGCTTGCAGAAGCGCTGAAAAACTGCAGGGCTGTGGCGATCATGGACCGCTGCGAGAGCTATAACGGAAACGGCGGGCCGCTCGGCAGCGAGGTAATGGCGGGGCTTTACCGCGAAAAAGTCATGATCGAGGCGGTAAACTATATTTACGGTCTCGCAGGCCGCGATTTTACAGTGGAAGAAGTATATGGGATTTTTGACGAGCTTGAAGATGCTGTCAGGAACGGGAAAAAAGTGGAACAGTATCAATACATAGGATTACGGAAATAGGAGGCGCACAGTGAGCGATTACAGTTTAAAAGAGATTATGAACAGGCCGGAGCGGCTTGCCCCGGGACATCGGATGTGCGCGGGCTGCGGCGCGACGATCGGAGTGCGCGCGGTATTGCGGGCGCTGCATGAAGGCGACCATGCGGTGATCGGCAATGCGACCGGATGCCTCGAAGTGTCCTCCTATATGTATCCGTATACGGCATGGGAAGACAGCTACATCCACAATGCATTTGAAAATGCGGGCGCGACGTTAAGCGGCGTGGAGACGGCGTACCGCGCGCTGAAAAAACGCGGCAGGCTGCCGCAGGATGAGACGTTTAAGTTTATTACGTTCGGCGGCGACGGCGGCACGTATGACATCGGTTTCCAGTCGCTTTCCGGCGCGATGGAGCGCGGGCATGATATGGTCTATGTCTGCTATGACAACGGCGCGTACATGAATACCGGCATCCAGCGTTCATCCGCGACGCCGATGTATGCCGATACGACGACGACGCCTGTCGGCAAGCAGTCCAACGGAAAGATGCAAAACCGCAAGGATCTGGCGGCGATCATCGCTGACCATGATGTGCCATATGTGGCGCAGACGACGTTTACGCAGGATTTTAAAGAT
>CANQQG010000158.1 GCA_947625875.1 uncultured Lachnospiraceae bacterium | reverse complement strand
CCTTTTGCGCAAACACCTTCTCGTCTGCACGTGCTTCAAATTTTAGCTTTGCCATAAAAATTTTCCTCCGTTTCTTTTCATAAATAAGATAAGTATATGCCCTACCATTATGTCCGTGTGATGTATAAAGTTACCGTTCGAATCAGCCAGAGGAACAACAATGTACTGCTACTCACCTTCTGTTGGGTATTAATCCCTACTTTCAAATTCAGCAATTACCTTGTTTAGACTTTCGTTTTGAAAAGATTTTATTACTTCTCTCAGCGAGCTTCCATTGATGTCCTCATTCAAATCCAATCCGTATTGAAGAAATACCCTTAAAAAATCAGGATTTGTTTCATCCAACATACCTATAGCGGATAATATTTGGATAATTAGTCTGCTTATATTGATTCCATGCCTACTGATTCTGTACTAATGATTCTGTCCGTTAAATCTAACGGAGATTCATTTTCTTTGTTATCAGCTATGATTTCAACAGAATCTATTAAAGCTTTTATTTCTTTCTCTGCCTGCTTTTGGCGCGTTTTGTTTTTTATGTTTATCTGCGCAAAAAATTCCAACAGATTCTTTCCGTCCTGCCAAAAATACGATTTGATATATGCGGTTTTTGCCGTTGCGCTTACAATAATCTTTATGGGAACGTCTTCCTGCTCCTTAAATTTGTACTCTTCCAGTGCTCCATACACCTTTTCCCAACGTTCCCTGATGCCTTCCCTGCTGATTTCGCGATATCCACTGTCAATCATAAAGCCAAAAAAAGTATTTTCATCATTTTCATGGGCATATAATTGATAGGCATCTGTATGTGCATCCCCTATATCCGTAAACTTATCTGACGGAACCTGATATCTCACTTTATTGTCGCTGAAAACGGAAACAAACTCATTTGTTGACAAGGCGCCACAGTCCTTTGTATGAAGCTGTTGCCCAAGTATATTTCCCAGCTCCGCATCTGAAACATCCAAAGACAGTTCAATCTCATCGGAAGAATATAAATACGCACCTGATGCGTCACGATATAATCCGATGATTTCTAATACCTCTGCTTTTTCTTCTATATCCACACATGAAAATTTCTTACTAAAGGCAGAAAAGCTTTTAATACCTGAAACATGCCAAAAACTATAATTTTTCCAAGCCTCCCTTTCTACCAAACCTGAATTACGCGAACGTTTAAGATTTTCCCTGACAAGCTCACCCAACTTTTCATCAGAAATATCCTTGTCCGCCACCATAACTGGATTTAAATTAGTAGAAAATCCCGGTCCATTTACTCTTGCCATTGCGGATATAATGAAACCCTTCTTTTCATTATAATATAATACAACCGTTCCAAAATCCATTCTACACCTCTACTTGTAAATAATGCCTTAAAAATCTCCTACTCTTTCAATCACGAAAAAATACCCTCTCAACATCAGATACGCTTTCCCATTGCTGTCAATAAATAAATAATTCGCATTCATAGTCCTTTCCCATTGGTCCGATGAAACCATAGCGCCCACAAATGGTGGGGTTATCTCCAATGTGTATGGCTGCCTCACGGATGCAAAAAGATCCTCGTATGTATCAAATACAAATCCTCCGGGCGCCCTTTTTGTGATATCCTCTTTGTTCAGGACAAACCGCATGCCCAAATACTTTTCACTTCTTTTGACATATTCCTTATATTCGTCCTCCTCCCACTCACCCCCCGTCGACTCCACCGCGCTGTCAACATACTCCTTCACTTCCCATGCCCCTCCCAGAAGGTTATAATAATAATCGTCTTCCATATCTGTCTGCCATTGACTGCGTATCGCCTGCGCTCTGTCCCACAGCATCGTATTCAGCTCCTCGCACTCCCGTTTCAATACGGTCGTCACATCGGCATACAATATACTGCCTGATTCTGACTGCACTTTTACATTTTTATGTAAAAACAATGCCATTCCTATAAAGAGCAGCGTAAGTACCGCATATTTAATCTTCGCTGCTGAATGTTTTATATTTTCTCACAATATCTTCATCCCTTCTTTAGTCATTTTTCCTCATATTCTTTCAGCCATATGCATGATACTGCCCATGCTAAACCCTACCAGCGCCAAATAGCTCCAATCAAGTCGCTCCGTTTCTTATCCTTTTCATTATCTGCATTTGCAGATTATTCATCTCCGTAAAACGATATGCTTACGTCTGCATGATGGCGTTTCAGCTCACAATATGCTGACAGTATTTCTTCCAGCTCTTTTCCTTTTTTATATAGCGCTGCCAGCTCTTCATTGGATATCCACCGTCTGATTGCAACCACTGCTTCTTCCGCTCTATACCCCTTCATATATTCATCAAATTCGGGTATGCGGTATATTACTGACATGTGCCCCCCATTTGAACGTATTACGTTGACATAATTTGAAAGCGGATGTCTCTCGTAAATACGCAGAACCCCTTTTTCTTTTCCGTTTTCGTTTATATTTGTAACATAGCCTTCAATTTGTACAAGCCGATCCCCATATTTTGCCGAAGGCTGAAAGCCGAAATGCCAACCATCCGCATCCGTTACGATCAGAGTATCCGCATCTGCTACAGATGAAACATCTGGATCCAGTACAAATCGCCTATCCCCTTTCTCTACCACCGAGAACACCAATCCACAGGTCTCAAAATCCGCCGAAGCCTCGTCTGCATGCTCTGTCAGATAATCAACAAACTCTTTAGCTTCGGCTTTTCTTTTATACAAATCCGTCATCACATGCAGCGCAAGCCCACAAATCATCAGCATCAGCAAACCGCATATAATGAACAAAATTACTTTACTTCTGTTTTTTTTCATTGTGCATCTCTCTCTTTAATTATAAAAATACCCCGAACGGTACAGAACATCCAAAAACGAGGGACTTCGCTCTCTTAATCATATAAAAACTCATATTCCGGCCAATAAGTTCCGATACCTCCTTCATCATCAATATAGGAATAATATCTGCTGACAATTCCGCTGTCCTGCGTTTTCTCCTGATACAGCAGCCACCCGTAGGAGTCCTCCCCGTACATGCAGTAAACCGCAATTCCCGTCAGCACATTGTTTTTGCGCTTCGTCGTGAGCAGATATCGGCT
>CANQQG010000157.1 GCA_947625875.1 uncultured Lachnospiraceae bacterium | reverse complement strand
TGTTACGGGGTGTCCGCGGGGGCGTGCCACCTGTGCAGCTATATTTCCAAACAGAAGAAACGCGCGTACAGGGTGGCGCTTGACTACCTTGACGATAAAAACTACTGCAGCGTGAGGAGTCTTTTGACTACGGGCGACTTATTTAATGTGAAAATGTGCTATGACACAGTGCCAAACAAGCTCGATCCGTATGATTACAAGGCGGCGGCAAGGTATGAGGGAAACGCCTATGCCGTCGTAACAAACATAAGGACTGGCAAGCCCGAATATATGCCGCTGCGCGAGCTGCACAAGGATATCATAGCCGTGCGCGCGTCTTCGTCGCTTCCGCTTGTGGCAAGGAACGTGAAAATAGGCAATGAATACTATCTTGACGGCGGCATATCAGATGCCGTGCCAATCAGAAGGGCAGTCGCCGACGGCAATGCCAAAAATGTAGTAGTGCTCACCAAGGAGGTCGGCTATGTACGAAAGCCTGCTCCAAAATCAAACTTAGGGCTTATCAGGCTTAAATACGGCAGATATCCCAAGGTCTATGAGCTTATGGCAGACCGCCACACGCGCTATAATGATACGCTGGATTTTTTGGAAAAGGAAAGGGCAGCGGGAAAGGCATTCGTGATACGCCCGAAAGAGCCAAATGATATAGGAAGGATTGAGAAGGACAGAAAGAAGCTGGAGTGGCTTTATGAGATTGGCTATAATGACGCGAAAGAAAGCTATGATGAATTAATGCGGTTTCTTGAGCAATAATATTTGAAAGGATTTTGGCTGATGTTAGAAATATTAAAGGCTGTGCTTTTTGGCATCGTGGAGGGCATTACGGAGTGGCTGCCTGTGAGCAGCACGGGACATATGATAATTTTGGACGAATTTATACAGCTGGACTGTACGCCTGAATTTCTTGAAATGTTTCTGGTGGTGATACAGCTTGGCGCGATAATGGCGGTTGTTATTTTATTCTGGAATAAAATATTTCCGTTTCAATTCAAGGACAAGACAAAGCCTGTAATTGAGCAGGATAAGATAATGCTGTGGCTCAAAATCATAGTCGCCTGCGTGCCTGCGGCTGTAGTGGGACTGTTGTTTGATGAGCTTTTTGAAAAGCTGTTTTACCACGCTATTCCTGTGGCTATTGCGCTTATCGTGTTTGGCGTCGCGTTTATCGTAGTGGAGCGCATGAACAAGGGCAAACGCGCAAAAATTAGAAAACTTTCGGATATAAGCTTTAAGACAGCGCTAATAATCGGCGTTTTTCAGCTTATAGCTGCGATTTTTCCAGGGACATCAAGGTCGGGCGCTACAATCGTGGGGGCGCTGCTTATCGGCGTATCGCGTAAAGTGGCGGCGGAGTTTACATTTTTCCTCGCAATCCCTGTAATGTTCGGCGCGAGCCTCCTAAAGCTTGTGAAGTTTGGCTTTTCATTCACGCCTGACGAGTTTGTGATACTTATCGTAGGAATGGCTGTATCGTTTATGGTATCGTTGTTTGTGATTAAGTTTCTCATGGACTATATAAAAAAGCACGATTTCCAGATATTCGGGTGGTATAGGATTGCGCTTGGGTTAGTGGTTATCGCGCTGGGAGTGACTGGGGTTATTGGGGCGTAGGCTTATTACATTAATGGAAAGTATAAAGGGCTATGGAATTTTTGGAAGTTTCATAGCCTTTTTTAGTGTATTAGGGTGAATCGGCAAAAATACAATACACACTGCGGAAACTCATAAATTATGAGAATTTTAATGAATTTGATAAGATGATATGGTAGAATAGTTGTAAAAGTAAAACGGGATTAATATTGATTATGAAAAAGTCCGAACGGAAGATAAAATGCTTTGATAAGCGTGGAAAAGCTTTAGAAAGCGAGGGGAAGATCTTTATGAAAATTCCTAAAATGATGATATTTGATTATGGTCAGACATTGATTGCGGAACAAAAATTTGACGGGGTGAAAGGGACGGAGGCTGTTTTACAGTATGCCGTAAAAAATAAATACAATCTGTCGGCAGAGCAGATGCAGGCTAAGGCAAATGCGATTAATCAGGAGCTTGGAAGATTTGATCCCGAGAAAAGGCATCTGTTTCAGATAGAGATACCTAACGCAATGTTCACGCCTTATCTTTATGAATCTCAAGGGATTGAAATTGCATTGAGCAATTCTGAAATTGATACTGTATTTTGGAATGCCGCCTCTCCAGGAGCGCCGACAGAGGGGATAGAAGGTTTTCTGGAATATTTAAAGGACAAGAATATCCGCACAGGCGTAATCAGCAATATTGTTTATGCTCCGTCTGTAGTTGCGGAGCGCATCAATCGACTGCTTCCGTCGAATACTTTTGAATTTATTATTACGTCAAGCAATTATATGTTCCGCAAGCCAAATAAAAGAATATTTGAGCTGGCATTGGAAAAAGCCGGGCTGCAGCCGGATGAAGTCTGGTATATCGGAGATCAGTACGAATGCGATGTGAAAGGTTCATTAAATGCCGGACTTTTCCCGGCCTGGTATATCGGTGCGGCTGACCTGCCATATACGGAAGATAAAAGCATTCTGACAGCAAAAAGCTGGGATGAAATACAGCGGTATATGGAGATGCAGCATATGTGAGGATTGATATGGCGTTATATTGACGGAAAAATAAAGTTCCATTTGGGAGGCAAATAAGGTTGGAAATAAAGTTGTGGAAAAGAGGGGTATCGAATGGAATATAGTAAAATCGAAATTACAGCGCTACCGAAAGAAAAGTGGAAAGGTGTTCATATACCGATGGTGACAAGAAGTGACAGCTACTATGATTTGGAAATGAGCCCGCTGGACAGAGACGGGTGTACGGTTTCTTTGGTCAGAAGACCGGCGGAAAGGGAGATAGTCCATACGCCGGAGGAATATGATTTTCCTGATTCCTTATATCAGGATCATTGGGAAAAAGCCGAAGCCTACGGTGTTATCGGTTTGGACGGCAATTTGCTGGCATGCATTGAAGTCTGTCCCGAAGAATGGTCAAACAGGCTTATGGTCACAGAACTATGGGTATCTGATGCATTTCGCCATCAGGGAATCGGCAAGCGGCTGATGGATAAAGCAAAAGAGATAGCGCTTTGCCAGAACAGGCGCGCCATCATTTTGGAAACGCAGTCATGCAATACGAATGCTATCGGTTTTTATCTTCACGAGGGTTTTGAACTGATAGGCTTTGATACATGCTGCTACACAAACAATGATATTGAAAGACGGGAGATACG
>CANQQG010000156.1 GCA_947625875.1 uncultured Lachnospiraceae bacterium | reverse complement strand
CCGGGGTGGTTGATTAAGAACCTGTTCAAAATCAACCACCCCGGTGCAAGCACAGTACTTGAGTGCTTGCACCGGGGTGGTTGATTTTGAACAGGTTCTTTTGCAGGGGGAGAATTTGTCGGTTGAATTTAAAACATGGATCCATGCAAAGGATATGCGTGAACGTATTTCCCTTGCAGTGGATGAACTTGTTGCATTTGCCAATGCGAAAGGCGGAACGGTTTTTATGGGAGTCGAGGATGACGGGACGGTGACGGGGTGTACAGGTTATGACACGCAAAAAATCATGGAATCTATTTACGATAGAACTCGTCCCGCATTATTTACAGACATTGAAGTTATAAAATATAAAGGAAAAGATGTGCTGGCAATTAAAGCGGAAAGAGATGGGACAACTTATGCCGTTTCGGATGGGAGATGCTTAAGACGGTTGGGCAGAAATTCAAAACCATATTATCCGGATGAAATGAGTAATAAATATACGGCTGTTCAAAGCCCTGATTTTTCAGGGCAGATTTTAGCAGACAGTACGATTGACGATATCAATGCGTTGGAAGTGTACAGCCTGAAGGAGAAACTGAAGGTGCGCGATCCAAAATCTTCCCTGTCTTTGCTGGAGGATATGTCTTTTTTGAGAGATTTAGGGCTGATAAAAACAGATGATGGCGTTGACAGGCTTACAGTCGCGGGATTGCTTTTTGTGGGAAAGGAAACATCTGTCCATCGGCTTCTGCCGCAGGCGGAGGTTATTTATTTGCATTATTCGGAAGATAACATGGAAGAATATGATTCCCGGCTTGATTTAAAGCAGCCAATCATATCTGTGCTTGACCGTTTGACCGAGAGGATACAGAATACGAATAAGATACGAAATGTGCAAGTGGGACTGTTTCGGTTGGAGATTGAGGATTTTTCGGAAAAAGTGTTTCAGGAGGCGCTGCTGAATGCATTATCACACAGGGATTACCTGAATATGGGGGCGGTATATGTGAAGCATTATCCGGATAAGATCGTGATTGAAAATCCGGGCGCCTTTCCAGAAGGAATTACAGAAAAAAATATAATCACACATCCGTCCACGCCAAGAAATAAACTGATCGCAGAAACCCTGCAGAGACTAAAATATGTGCAGAGGACGGGGCAGGGCGTTGATATTATTTTTCGAGAGATGATTTCTTCGGGGAAGCCTTATCCGCAGTATCATGTATATAATGAAGCAGTGGCGTTGACTATATTCAGTGCGGTTGATGATGTAGATTTTGTTAAATTCATTGTCAGCGAGCAGGATAGGATGCAAAAAACGCTTCCGCTGCCGGAGATGATGATTTTGCGGTATCTGACAGATAATAAAAGAATCGTATTATCTGAAGCGCAGGAATTGACACAGTTTCCGATAGCTGAAACGAGGAAAAGCTGCAATAATCTTGTAAAGGATGGTTTGATCAGCTTATCCGGCAAAGAGTATATGCTGACAGCAAAAGTTTATGACGCGATTAAATCAGATGTGGAATATGCGCAGGATACGGTAATCCGTTATGTAAAAGCAAAAAGCCTGATAGAGGAGTATCTGCAGGCGGCGGAGTTTATTACAAATGAGAAGATACGGGAGTTGTGCGGATTTACAAGGCAGCAGGCAAGGACTACTTTGGACAAAATGCAGGCAGAGGGAATATTGCGCATGGAAGGAAAAGGGCGTATGGCAAGATATTATAAAAACGAACGCGTTTAAAACACGTTTCAATGCGTTTCAATGCGTTTTTAATGCGTTTCAATGCGTTTTTTGCGTTTAAAACGCATTGAAACAAGGACAAAAAGATACATGAAAAGGATAAATGAGGTGTCAGAATGCTTGTACTTCGCACAAACCGCGAACTGGAAAATACATACCGGAAGCTGATCCAGACAATGGGCGCAAGAGTGGACTGGAACGGGCTGTTCATCGTGCGCGATGACAGCCTGATCTTAGAGGGCAGCGTGCGCTCATTATTTTTTGATTTTGATACGAAAAAAGTGAGGACGGATATTGAAGAGTTCGACTACGCGCCGGACGGGATCATAGAGGTCGGCCGGTACCCGAAGCTGAAAAATCTGATTAACATGATCCTTTATGCATTTGGGAAATGGGGGACGTTAAAGGGGCTGCGCGTGGAACAGGACTATGCGCAGCTGAATGACGTATTTTCGCAGGTGACGCGGGAATTTCAGGCAGAGCCGCTGTACCGGCATGAGAATTTCCGGTTTTACCGCGGCGGCATTCAGATCACGTATGAAGAACTGATACAGCTTGCCATCGAAGCGCAGGATAAGCCGGTGGAGGAACCGCCGCAGGCGGAATCCGGAGAGGATGCGCAGGGGCTCTGGCACAGGCTCGTCTGGCGCAATCAGCAGCGGGCGTTCCGCAAGGTTCCGACGACACTGGAGGAACGGCAGAAAGAGCGTATCGGCCACAATTTTTATCAGGTGGGCTACCAGTGCCCGTTCTGTGCGCAGAAGCTGCATATGGCCGTATATCCTTCCGGAAAGGAGCAGCGGATTGAGACGCAGGAGCTCGGCGTCTATATCGCGCGCGCATATACGTGTCCGCAGTGCGGCTGCTTTTTTACGCCGCGCCCGTACCGTCTGATTGCGGAAGGGTATATCTATGAGATGCCGTTTGGCGGCGACCGGAAGGCGTATGAGGATTATCTGGAGCTTTTGGGGAAATCGGCGGAGCGGACGGCGAATTTTAAATATAACGAATACGAAGCGCTGCGCAGCCGGAAGCCGGGGCAGGAAGAAATCCAGGAAAATGAATATTTTGCCAGCATGGAAGAGGCCGAAGGCCAGTTTGAGGCGTACAGCGCGCGGCTGGATTCGCTGCCGGACGCGCATTTCGACCGGTTTACGAGCCGGATTGAGGACGGGTTTTATCCGGACCGGACCGTTCGTCGCCATGAGAAAAAGATTTTAGAGCAGGTGATCCGGCGCAACAAAAAAAAGATTTTAGAAGAAAAACGGAGGGCCGCCGCAAAAAATAAAGAAGAGGCGCAGCCGAAGAATCATCCGGCGGGGAAAAAGCAGGCGGCCGCGGCGTCTGCGGCGGATGGCAGGACGGAAAACACAGACGGCGCGGAGCCGGAGGCGGTTCTCCCACAAAAGGACGCAGGCAGAGGCGCGGAGACTGCCGTACCGCAAAAGGCGCAGGGGCAGGCGGTGGCGGCGGAACGTCCGGAGAGCGGAGTTTCGGGCAAAAGTGTTTCGCAACGCCGCGCGCAGGAAGAAAAAAGCGCGTCATATGAGCGTTACCGGGGCAGGCTTGGCGTTTTGGGACGGCTTTCAGACCGGCAGAGGAACG
>CANQQG010000155.1 GCA_947625875.1 uncultured Lachnospiraceae bacterium | reverse complement strand
TATTATATCAGATGGCAGCCATAAAGTCAGTATTTTTCAATGGTTTTAGGCATTTTTGTGGCATTAAGCAGACACTAACTATTTTCTTAACGACAAATTAGTATTTAAAAACACCACCGGCAAACGAGGTTCTATAGGGAAGTGCTTAAAATTTATTCTAATACGGCTTTTTAATCTACTGGCGGACAGCATATTGTTTTACTCATGTGTAAGTGTGCTTTTGCTTCCCATGTGGATTGTCCGCATAGCATTGACTTTTATTGAAATTACTGCTACCTACATATTTAGAAACATTTTTAGTCTTTCTATAAAATAAATTAGCGGAAGCCGCCCTTCGCTTCCGCTAATTATACCGCTCCTACAGTTTAAATACTTACCCTATCAGCGCCTCCATAGCCGCCTCCATATATTTTTCAGGAATATCAGGCCAGCGGCATACACCTTCTCCTTTTTCGCATAGTTCCATCGCGCGTAACAGCACTTTGCCATGTGTTAATCCTCCACCGCCAATACTCCCCCCGCGCAGCATGCACTCCGTAACCTGGCACCATACAGGAGCGCTTTCATACAGCCCTGAACTGTGCAAATCCGCAATCACAGCGTCTGTATCATATTCAAGCGAAATAAGCTCATTCTCCCATGCGCCGTTTTTCCCACTCAAAATGGCAAATTGGGCTTTTGCGCCGCCATTTATTGACAATCCGACTGAACCGGCATTTATCATCGTCTTTCCGCCATGTCTTATTATTCCCTGCCTATGTGTGTGTCCGCACATAATCAAATCCGCTGTATTTTGCTCCATTATGGAAAATGTGTTCTCATCATCGGGGCGCATATCCTCATTAACCTTGCGCGGTGAGCTGTGGCAGATTGTAAGCGTGGGCATGCCGTCAAATACGAGTTCCCGCTTTATCGGCATACTTTTAAAAAGCCTAAATCCTCAGCCGTCAGGCTATGGTATGCATAGTACAGCGCTCCCGTAACCGAGCTTTTCTCTTTCCATGAAAAATCATAATTAAGCCAGTAATTTTCCTTGTTTCCCCTTATAAAATAACATTCATAGCTGTCCCTAAGCTCATACAGCAGCTTCATTGTCTTTTGCGGATAAGGCATCTCGCCCAGATAATCACCTAAAAATATAAAGGTTTGTATCCCTCTTTCCAATATGTATGAAACGCATCTCTCAAATGCGTTATAATTTCCGTGTATATCCGATAATACTGCTATTTCTCTCATATATATTCTTATCCTTTACGTTTTGCCATTTTATATATGCATTTTTCTACAGAATTTATCAGAATTTATCTTTTTAAATTTTCTTGCAATTTTTCTAAAATTATGATATATAATAATTAAATAAGGGCGTTCCTCTGCCCATATTGGCGGGGGGCAACGCCCTTATTTTTTGTATCTCAAAACTTTTTTCAAGCTATCTCTTGTCTTTATCAATATGTCTATTTGTTCTATTCCCACACGTCTAAAGCGGCTGGAAAGTATTTTTTCCAAAACCTCTATGTCAACCTCGCCAACGAGCTCTAATATAATGCCTCCCGAGTTCTCGATAATCTGCTTCGCTGCTGTCCTCAATGCACTGTCAGCCGCCTTTGCAGAAGAAATACTTTTCAACCTCCCATGCTTTTCCATTCCAGATATAATCAGGTGTTTTCTTTCCGCAATCAGATGCCTCCTGCAGAAGTATTATATCACCGCCTAATGTACTATATAGCCAAATTCCAACAGTTGTTTCTTTCCTATGATTTTTGACACTATATCCAACTGAATATGTAAATGTCCCTTCGTTTGGAGTTGCATTTTCCGAATAATATTCCGTCACATTTTGTATTTTCATGCTGTTAATCGTAACATTTGAAAATAATTTTTTCAATACTGATTTTTTGTCTCTCCACATTTCCAACAAACCCTATGAGATTCAGAAAAACCAGTATTTATTATATTATCTCACCAACATCTCCGCTACAAACACCGCCACTACACCAAGCACAACGCTTGCCAATATGTACTCCACCGCCACGCCCATGCTCCCTTTTTTCATAAGGTCAGCCGCCTCATATGCGAAGGTCGAAAACGTCGTAAATCCTCCGCACACGCCCACTCTAAGCATCAGCGCAAGCTGCGGATTAAAGCTCTTGTTCTTTGCGGCAAGCGCGGCAATAAGGCTTATCGCAAACGCTCCTGTTATATTGACAACCAACGTCTTTATCGGAAATCCATTGTCAGGCTCAATCGGCAGCAAGCCTATCATATAACGACATACCGAGCCGATAAAACCTCCAATTCCCACCAAAATGCAGTTCAGCATCTTAACCCTCCATTTTCTTTTTTACACTCATATTCGACAAATATAAAGCTTAATATTTCAGTAACCGCAAATTATATCTCACTAATGCCTCTTGCAAGCTTATCATTTCTGCTTTTTCAAATCCAAGAACTTAGAAAGCATTAACTAATTTTCCATACCGCACATAAGCAGCCAAAATAATATCAGGTATTTTCTGACACATCTGTCATTTTTTACATCACCATAACCAATGTCCCTGCCGCAATCAGCACCGTACCGATAGCCGACTTCGGCGTAAAGCTCTCATGCAGAAACACAAACGCAAGTATCAGCGTGATAACCACGCTCAGCTTGTCAATCGGCACTACCTTTGAAACCTCGCCAAGCTGAATTGCGCGGTAATAGCACAGCCACGACGCGCCTGTCGCCAAGCCCGACAGTATCAGAAACGCCCAGCTTTTTTTGCTTATTTCCATTATGCCGCTCTGCGCGTTTGTCGCAAATACTATCGCCCAAGCCATTATCAGCACCACAAACGTGCGGATTGCTGTCGCCAGATTGGAATTTACGCCCTCAATGCCGATTTTTGCAAGTATCGACGTAAGTGCCGCGAACACCGCGGACAAAAAAGCAAGTAACATCCACATATTTTTTACTCCTTTCATTACAATAATCCATAAGTAATTGCGAAATATATTATAAACCATCCGAATTTAGTCAAAATATATAAGAACACTGCTAAACACCAACACAACAAGTTGCATGCAAAACGCCGCTTATTTTATATATTTTGCCTAAATTCTACGTTGTCGAGCAGAGTTTCGCAAACGCCTACAATAACACATTATCGACTGCCCAAACTGCATGCCAACTTTCATATATATTATAGTCCATTAATGCTATTTTAAACCTCTCTCTGCAGATTGTCCATTATATCTCATAAAAAACACAAACCCCTTGCAATTTAACCCCAAAAGTGTATATAATAAATGCAAGTAAACAGACGGGAGCTTGTACACAGGCTGAGAGGAAGGTACGACCTTCGACCGATAACCTGATTTGGATAATGCCAACGTAGGG
>CANQQG010000154.1 GCA_947625875.1 uncultured Lachnospiraceae bacterium | reverse complement strand
CTTGTCGCTGACGGCAAAGAAGTCATTGTAACGAAGAACGGGAAAGAGGTGGCCCGGCTCATTCCGAGGAATGCGGCGGTCTCGTATCTGACGGACTCTCTGACCGGTATTCTGAAAAAGGATGTTGATCTGAAGCAGGCGAAGGAAGAGAGGCTGAGAGAAAAATATGAGACTTCTGATTGATGGGAATGTCATCCTGGATGTTCTGCAAAAGCGGGAGCCGCATTTTGAAGATTCGGCGAAGATATGGAAACTCTGTGAAACGGAGCAGGTGCAGGGTTATGTTTCCGCATTGACTTTTGCATATCTTGTTTACGTCATGCGTAAGGAACTTGACCCGGAACAGATAGAGGATGTTCTGAAAAGGCTTGCACTTATTTTTCGGTTTACGGAATTGGCCGTGTCGGATATGACGAATGCGGCGGGAATGAAATGGGATGATTTTGAGGACGCCCTGCAGGCTGTTACGGCGGAGCGGGTGCATGCGGACTATCTCATTACCAGAAATATTAAGGATTTCAAAAAGAGTAAGGTTACAGCTTTTTCGCCGACAGAGTTTTTGTCGCGGTTGTAGCAAATAACAGCATAAAATTTATATAATAAAGAATGCTTCACTGCTGACATGGCAGTGAGGCTTTCTTGTGTATGACGGCATGCCTGTGTTCTGTGGCGAAAGTCCACATAGGCATAGTTACCGACGAACTTGATAGCGACTCCCAAGGTTAGTATCGTGAGGCGCTGGCGAGAAGAAGGGATAAGTTGAACCGCCGTATGCCGAACGGCATGTACGGTGGTGTGAGAGGGGAGAGTTAATTTCCACTATTCGATTATAGACATTTAACGTCAGCCCAGAAAGGCGGGAGGACTAAATTGCAGAGATTGAAACAAATACAGGCAGTCTGCCAGGTGGCATTTTCCATAAATCAGAGCTGCCGCTTTTCAGTTGCCCGAAAACAGAGTTGGGAGAAAGTTTTGTTTATAATTGTCAGAGGATAAAACATAAATTTTTTCTTTTAGGTATTGACTCTCCCGCAGCGTAACAGTTTATGATTGAAACGAAAGGAGAAAATAATGAAAACCGTAAAGGACGTGTCGGAGATAACCGGAGTAAGTATAAGGACGTTGAGATATTATGACGAAATCGGTTTATTAAAGCCAACGGAATTAACGGAGGCTGGTTATCGGCTCTATGACAACAAAGCATTAGAAAAGTTGCAGGAAATTATGTTCTTTAGGGAATTGGAAATTCCATTGACAGACATTAAAAAAATCATGGATAACCCCAATTATGATAAAGAACAGGCTTTATTAGCTCAGAAATCTTTATTAGAGCAGAAACGAAATCGGTTAAATGGGATTATTGAGTTGATAACAGACGTAATGAAAGGAGTTCATACAATGAGTTTTGGAGCGTTTAGCAACGAAGAAGTTCAGAAAATGGCAGACCATACTTTGGAATGTATGTCAAAAGAAAGCCTTGATGAGCAAGTGCAGAAATACGGAAGCATGGAAAAGTACAAAGAGCATTTGGTTTCCGGCTTTACCAATGAGCAGGCTGCCGCAGACTTATTGAAGTGGTATGGCGGTAAAGAAAAGGTAATAGAATCCGTTATGCAGTCCACTGGGAGCAGCGAAGAAATAAAGCAGGAACAAGAGGAAAATGCAAAAATTTATAAACAGTTTATGGCTGCAAAAGAAGCTGGCGATATGGATATGGCACATTCCGCTGTTGCAATGCTTGCAGAGAATTACAAAACAATGTTTGCGCTTGATAATGCAAGAAATATCCTGCTTGATTTGGCAAAAGAATATTTGCAGGGCGAAAAACTTGCAGAAGCAACCGATGGCCAGTTCGGAAAAGGCTGCTCTGAATATGTCGCTCATGCCATTCGACATTATTATGGGGCATAACAAGGCGAAATGACAACAAATGTGAAAAAGAACGTGAAGATAAGATAGATTCGGACAGGTTTCCATTGACAATCCTCAAAACCCCGTCTATAATAAAATCACAATTTAGTTTAGACGAATATTTTGGCTGAAATGGATGATACGATAAACGAAGGGGAGAGATTGTCATGGCATATATAAAACGAGCTGCGGAAGATACGATTGCCCGGGTGTCCAAAATGTTTCCGGCGCTGCTGGTAACCGGTCCAAGACAGGTTGGGAAAACGACCTTATTGCAAAGGATGGCAGAGGCGCAGCAAAGCGAAGGCATAGAGCGCAAATATGTTACTCTGGACGATCCTGACGTCAGATACCTGGCAAAACACGATCCTGCCCTGTTTTTACAGAGGTATTCCCCACCGGTACTGATCGATGAGATCCAGTATGCAACAGAGCTGCTGCCCTACATCAAAATGAGCGTTGACCGTTCTAAAAGAAAAGGTGATTTCTGGATCACAGGATCGCAGGTTTTCCGTCTTATGAAAAATGTCAGCGAAAGTTTGGCCGGACGTGTCGGAATTGTGAATCTGCTGGGATTATCTGATGCAGAGATTTACAGGGAACCGAGCGAGCCTTTTCAAACGGAAGCCGGACATCTGATGAAGCGTTTGACCGTAAGAAGCAAAAAAGACCTGAATGAGATTTACCGCAGGATATTCAAAGGTTCCATGCCGGAACTCTATGCAGATGAAAATGTGGATTGGGAGACTTATTACCGCTCCTATGTTGATACTTATCTGCAAAGGGATATTCGAGATTTGGCACAGGTTGCAGATGAAATGCAGTTTTACAATTTTATGACGATTGTTGCTGCACAGACTTCAAAACCCGTTGTCTATGAGGAACTGGCGAGCGCCGCAGGCATTTCCGCTCCGACGGCAAAGAAATGGCTCTCTATTTTGACATCGTCTCACATCATTGCGCTTGTACAGCCTTATCACAACAATGCGCTCAAACGGGTTGTAAAGACGCCGCTGCTTCATTTTCTGGACTCCGGTCTGGCGGCATACCTCTTAAAATGGGGCAATCCTGAAGCGTTGGAACGAGGCGCCATGTCCGGGGCGTTCTTTGAGAGCTATGTTTTTTCTGAGATTTATAAGAGTTATCTGAACGCAGGAAAAGAGCCGCCTGTTTTCTATTACAGGGATAAAGACAAGAAAGAAATCGACCTGTTGCTTTATCAGAACGGTGCGCTTTTTCCGATCGAGATTAAAAAATCGGCGTCGCCGGGCAAGACGGCCGTTAAAAACTTTCATGTATTGGAACCTGTTACCCGGGAATCGGCTTTCGGAGATATAGCGTCTTTGAAGGTTGAGATTGGAACCGGAAGCGTGGTCTGTATGGCAAACGACCTGTTGCCTGTGGACGAAAAGAACTGGTATGTACCGGTTTGGCTGATTTAATAAATATTTATAAAGAAAGAGTGGTCTCGGAAACTTAATGGGTAATAAGCAAGAAAGGGATATTTGTCAGAAATGAGTAGGATAAGGTGT
>CANQQG010000153.1 GCA_947625875.1 uncultured Lachnospiraceae bacterium | reverse complement strand
CTGACGGTCCAGATCCTCGCCGCT
Source organism: uncultured Lachnospiraceae bacterium (assembly GCA_947625875.1). Lineage (GTDB taxonomy): Bacteria > Bacillota > Clostridia > Lachnospirales > Lachnospiraceae > Eubacterium_J. Next base: position 3,428 of record CANQQG010000153.1, on the reverse strand, counting down.
TACGCCGCAGTCATGCCTTTTAAGGTGCTGAACATGATCATCGGCAGCGGCATTCTGCGCAGCGGCGGGAAAACGACATACGTTATGGTCATCGACCTGATGGGCACATGGCTTTTCGGCGTACCCCTGGGGCTTCTCACAGCTTTTGTATTTCACTGGCCCATCCCCCTGGTCTACTTCACTTTGTCCATGGAGGAGTGCATCCGCTTCGCCGTCTCTCTTGTCGTTTTCAGGCATCGGGGATGGATGAACCAGCTGAAAGCGTGACAGATCACAATGCATTATGCCGCCTGCCTGTTTTAGACGGCAGGGACAACAGGCATAAATAAAAATCAGTCTATCCTTGCGCTTTGACCGGCGGGGGATAGACTGATCTAATCCGTATTTCCTGGGAGAGCAACCCGCCCTGAGGGCGGTCACGCTTCTGTTATTATAATAAATCCATCTGCCGGATCTGTCAGGGTAAAATCTGTGCAGAAATTCATCCTTTCTCAAATTTTACGATCACGTCCTTTAAGTTCTGTGAAAGCGATTTATTCTCGCCGGACGCTTCATAAATGTCTTCGGAAATTTTTGCAGTAATCTCATTTTTTTCAACGATGACGCCGATGGCTTTTTCATTTTCGGCGGATATCAGCTCGACGTTTGCCGCACTGTCCGAGATCTCTTTCATGGAAGCGTCCAGCACGCCGGTTGACTGGCTGATTTTGGCCATTTCCTGCTGGATCTGCATGATCGTCTCGCTGTAAAGCTGCGCGTCTTCTGCAAATATTTTTACCTGTTCCATGATGTCTTTGTCGATAAACGCCATGATGTCGTCAAAGCATTTTTTTACGGTGTCGATGCTGGCATTTGCGTCGCTGCAGATGCTCTGGATATTGGAGCCGGTTGCGGTAGAGGTTTCGGCGAGCTTTCCGATCTCACCGGCGACGACGGCGAATCCGCGTCCGGCTTCCCCGGCCCTTGCGGCCTCGATGGAGGCGTTCAGGGACAGCAGGTTGGTCTGGGAGGCGATATCCAGTATCTGCTGCGTCATTTCGTTAATGTTTGAAAGCCCCTGCAGGGAGGCGATGGCGTTTTCCACCGCTTCTTTTGTCCGGGCAAAGGTCTCACGGCTGTTTTCATAGGTCGCCTGCGCGGAGTTTTTCATATTCTGCGCGCTTTGCAGCATGGCGTCGCTGCGTTCATTTCCGGTCGCTACGTGATGGATGATCTCTTCCGTCAGGGCGTTGATGTGCGCGATTTCGCCATTGACATTTCCGATAACGCTGTGTGTGCTTTCCAGGCTGGCGTAAAGCTGCTCGGTCGTGGCGGTATTGTCGGAGACGCAGTCAATCAGGCTTGTGGAAGAATCATTCATGGAAAAGCTCTTTGTCTCCAGCGCGTCGCTGCATTGATGGAGTACGGTTACAATGTCCTGCAGGGATTTTGTCAGCGTGTCTGTCGCCGCGGCGATATGGCCGATCTCATCTTTCCGTTTTAACAGCGTCCGGATGCTGTGGTTTGGCGTGATATCATAATTTTTCAGCTTTAAGATCGCCTGTTCCACGACGCGCAGCGGCTGCGTCATCACGCTGATAATGCAGAATACAAGGGCCAGGAGGGCAAGCGTTACGGCAAAGCAGATCGCGGTGAGCTTTCTTTTTGCCTCGGTGACGGAGGAAAAAATTTCCTGCGCGCTGTCTGACATAATAAAGATCCAGTTTTTCTCAGGTATGTATCGGTAGCTTGCGAGGTAATCGGAGCCGTTTTGCTTATATTCAATAAAATCGGCCGACGCAGAGCCGCTGCCGGAAGCCGATGCGATGATCTTTTGGATATGGGCTTCTTCCGCGGCGGCCGCAACGAGGGACGGGTCCGCATGAAAAATATATTCGCCGGTAGCGGCGTTTACCATGCAGTACTGCGTATGTTCCATGCCGGCTACCGGCAGGCTGTCAAGGATGGAAAGAATGCCGGTTGTATTGACCGCGAAGCCGACAAAGCCGATCGGGCTGCCGCTGTCGTCAAAAACAGCCCGGTACATGGATACGACCTGCTGGCCGCTTGCGGGGGACATGATAATGCCCGTATTGTAAATGCCGTCCGCGGCGAGCATGGAATCCTGCAGCGCGCTTAAAGATTCGCCTTCCCGTAAGGTCATGCCTGCCACGTCGGGGTTTGTGTGCGTTAATACGTGTGTGTCCCAGTCGCTGATATAGAGGCCGTCGATGTTTTCAATATCGGCGCTGAACGTTTCGGTATAAGCCTGCGCCGCCGCTGTGGTTTCCGGCTCCTGCGGATGGAGCAGCACGGCTTTGACTTCCCCTGCGCGGCTGTAAGCGGTCAGGGAGCTTTCCAGATCCTGTATATAGTTCTCGATAAGCTGCGTCCGGTCAGTGGCAATGGTTTCCAGGCTGTTGATCGCAGTGCGGCGCATACGGTCAGTCAGGAAAGAACTGATAAACAGATACAGGACTGACATGATGATCACCTGCATGATGGCGATGATGGCTGTGATTTTTGCGCTGATATGTTTTTTCATAAGAATCCCCTTTCGTCTCTCACCGCATACGGTTTTTGTTTGAATGGCCGCATGTTTTCCGCGCAAAGGCGGGATATTTTTCTGGTACGGTAAATACTAATAAGTATATGCGATTTTTTTCGCCCGTCAATATAAAGAACTTTAGATGTTCTACCGATATTTTATATGTATTTCATGGAAGGGGCGGCATATATGATCGGTACGGATTATACGGCGGCGCAGGCGGAGCGTTATACAGGCTCTCCGTCCGGCAAAATGAAAAAAACAGACTGCGTTTTTATGGAGAAGATCGCGGAACAGGCGGCAGCCGGACGTGATATGACGCCGGAGGAATATAAACAGTATTTCCAAAAGCAGGCGGACGCCCTGTATACGCATCCGTCGCAGGCGAAAACAATCTGGATGATTGACATTACGGATGCGGCGTATGGGCGGATGCGGCAGGACGCGGCGTATGAGCGGCGCATGCTGGATTGGATCGCAAAAGAAAAAGCCGCTGATTATGGAAATGACGCGCCGGGGATGGCGTATATGCATATTGACGATGCGCCGGAAAAATGCCGATGCTATATACAGCGGGCGGACGGCCGCCGCAGGAATGAAAGGCGGGCGCAGCCGAAGGAAAAATCGTGGTGGGAAAAGCGTACGGAACGTATGAAGGAGCATTTGGAAGCGCAGATTGAGCGGGCGCAGGAAAATGCAAAGGTGCAGAGCGCGCTGCTGCAGCGTTCGTCCCTGGAACAGCATTATATGAGCTGCCAGAAGCAGCAGACGTATTTTAAGGAGCGGGATAAAAAGCGCGGGGGCATGGAAACGGAAGGGCTTACGCTGATTGATGCAAAAGCGCTTGCGGCCGCCGCTTATGAGGATACTATACGCAGGTTCAGTGCGGGCGCGGCAAAAA
>CANQQG010000152.1 GCA_947625875.1 uncultured Lachnospiraceae bacterium | reverse complement strand
GCGAGAAAAGCCCCCGCGTCCCACCATGACGTCCCTTTCAACGCCAGAACAGCCAGAAATAAAATTGCGCCAACTGCCTTAAATACCATTTTATGCCTCCTCCCTGGCAGAAGGCAGTTCCCTTAGATCCCCTTCTGCCACCAGTAATCACATTTCAAAAGATAAACTACGTACTGGCTGCGCATACAGTCAGCCCGCCGTTTTTTCGTGTTTTTTAAAGTTTTTTCTGATAACACCACCCCCATCTAAAATCCTGTAATCTCAGCTGCTTCCCATTATCCACACATCTGCCGTAATTTCAATCCCTCCGATGTGAAATGACATTTTTTGCCCTTATTTGGTCATTTCCCAGATGGTTTCCCCAGATTCCTGAAGATACAGGGGATCTGCAGCCCTGCGGCCAATACAATCCCGATGGAAACGCATACGGCATATATGCGTAACCCGCATGCCAGAAACAAAGCATCCACCAGCATAAATATCAGCACAAGCGCTGCAGTTGCCTTTTTACATCTTTTAAGCTCTTTCATGCACAGCCTCCGGTTTTCACTGCCAATCGGACTGAAGCATATCAGGCTTACAGCCGCCCCTGCGGTGACTATGGCAAGCCCCCATCCACACCGGATATCATATGTATTCCGCCAACATATGATCTGGCAGACGGGAATTTGCAGACATCATGCAAAACAGCGTCACTGACACGCACAAAGCATTCTGAAAGTTCTTTTTTGTAAGCTTGCCTTTCATCCAATCCATATAAAAACCTCTCTGTTAAGATATATTTTGTACAAACGATTATACACCCATTTTCCCGCTTTTCTCTCACCATGTAATTTTTACGGGTTTTCCATGTAACTTTTGCCTGCCTGCCGCCAACGATCACATATTAAAAGATGATCTGTTCGGCGTGGGAATCCTTCTTGCCATAGCTGTAGCGCCGGATTTTTTCAACTTATAAATCTGACAACGCATCCCATTATCCGCGCCCCATATCCCGTACCGCATGTGAAATGACGTTTTTTGCCCTTATTTGGTCATTTTACCCATGTTTTTTTCCGTCCGGGTATTATATGATTATAAAATACATATGACATGCGAAACGGAGTGGACAACATGCGGATACTGATCTGTGACGATGATGCCCTGATGGTCGGGCAGCTTCAGAAATACATAGAAAAATTTTTTGAAAAAAGCGGCGTCAGATGCCCGGAGATTGCCTGCTTTTCGGATGGGATGTCCCTGCTGGCGGATCCCGGTGAAAAGGACATGCTTTTCCTCGACATAGAAATGCCCGGCATGAACGGGCTTTACGCCGGAAATGAATTAAAAAAACAGAACCCCGACATTATCATCTTTATCGTGACCGCATATTCCGAATACCTCGACGATGCGATGCGGTTCCATGTGTTCCGCTACCTGTCAAAGCCGCTGGATAAACAGCGCTTCTTCCGCAACATGAAGGATGCCGTCAACCTGTACCATACCATGGCGGTCCGGCTTCCGGTCGAGACAAAGCAGGGCGTGCATGTCCTCCCTGTCTCAGCGATCATAGCTGTGGAGGCGCTGGGACAGAAGGTGACTGTGCATACGACCCGCTGCGACCTTGATTCCATACACCATATGCAGCATTGGCTGGATGTCCTTCCCAAAAAATGCTTTTTCCAGACACACCGCAGCTTCATCGTCAATTTTGAGCATGTTACGGACTTTGACCATACCCTTGTCTGCCTGGCGGACGGACGGCTCCACGCCTATCTTGCCAGGCGGAAATACCGGGCATTTAAAGAAGCTTATTTTTTCTATTTAGAAAGCGTGAGGTGACCGAAATGAACCATGCTGTCTGCTATTTTTTCAGCTTCCTTATGGAAGCGGCCATCCTCTGGCTGTATTCCTCCGGCCTGTTTGCCGCAAGGCACAGCATCCGGACAAGGCTTGCCGTATTATGCGGCTCCTATTCCGCCCTGTTCCTCATATCCCTGTTCGAACTGAAATGGCTCAATGCAGCCGCATATTTTTTGTTCAGCCTTATATTTTTAACCACCCAGTACCGTCTGGGACGGCATGCCGCATTCATCCACGCTGCCGTACTGACGGCCGTTATGGGGACAGGCGAGCTGGCTGTATATGGAATCGCCAAACGCTTTGCGCCTCATTTTTACACAGACGGCAAAACATCCCACCTGCTGATCCACGCAGCTTTCAGCAAGCTGATTTTTTTTACCGCCATCTGTCTGCTGATCCACAGCATGCGCCCACAGCGGAATGACGGCGGGCAGCCGGACAGATACGGGCTTCCGCTTGTCTTCATCCCCGCTGCGTCCATCTTCCTTATGCTTACTTTCATTTATATCGGCGAGACATCCGCGCTCCTGCTGCCGCTTGGCTGGATGCTCGCATTCAGCGCCATTTTCCTGCTCGCCATGAACCTGCTCGTGCTCGGGTTCTATCAGTATATCCAAAGGAAAAACGCGGAGTTTACACATCTGCAGCTATTGCTCCAGAAAGAATCCGATTCCATGGAATATTATGAAATGCTGCGTCGGCAAAATGAAAACCAGCGCATCCTGATCCATGACATAAAAAAGCACTTGCAGTCTATCGCTCTCCTGAATGAGCAGAAGGAGCATGATAAAATAAACGCCTACATCCAACAGCTGACACAGTCCTCCGACCTGAAGGAATCGGCAAGGCTGTGCAGCCATGAGCTGTTAAATTCCATTTTATGCCGCTATGCGCAGCAGTGCGCCGACAGCCATATTTCCTTCCATACGGACATACGGAGCAAAACGGTGGATTTTATTGCTGACAATGACCTGACCTCGCTGTTCTGCAACCTGCTGGACAACGCGTTTGCCGCCGCGGACGGCATTCCGGATTCCTTTATCGAGCTGACAGTATCCAGGCGCAGGAACACGCCGTTTGTCATAATAACCGTCATAAATTCCTGCCGGAAGAACCCTCTCCCCGTTGAGGGCGGACAACAGAACGGACATGGGTTTGGCTTAAAGAGCATCCGCAGGACCGTCAGCAAATACCATGGCGACATACAGATGCATTATGATCATGACGCCTTTACTTTCCATACATTCATCGCTTTGAAGCCGGGATGTCAATCCTGAGCGCCTGTCATTTCTGATCCGCACTTTAAGGCCTTCTCCTGTTTAAGCCTGTTTCGGAGAAAAACCGTTTATTTTCTATTTATTCAGAGATATAAAAACAAACAGGAACGGATACCGAAAAGAGGGATTTATAAATGGATAGTTTCAAAAGAAATGTTTATAAAAAACGCGGCCGCAAAGAAAAAGTCTGTTTTATTTCCCTCATCATGCTGCTTCATACAGTTTGATCCCTTCTCTCTCAACATTCGCATAAAACGGATATGCCTTTAACCAATATCTGAAATGTTCCCGGTATTTCGCAATTGGTTTAATATCCACATCATGATCCATATTAAAATCATA
>CANQQG010000151.1 GCA_947625875.1 uncultured Lachnospiraceae bacterium | reverse complement strand
GGTTTTGCTCCGGAAGAGCGGCCGACGCCAAGCGCTGCCGGAGACGGATTTATGAATATTCCGGACGGGATTGACGAGGAACTGCCGTTTAATTAGGCTGTCAACGAAATATAGTTGGATTTTAACAGGAGGTAAATGATCATGGCTTTCAATAAAAATGACAGAAGCGAGAATCCGCGCAGAAGAACAATGCACAGGAGAAAAAAAGTATGTGTATTCTGCGGAAAAGACAACGTTATTGATTATAAAGACGTGAATAAGTTAAAGAGATATGTCTCTGAACGCGGAAAGATCCTGCCGAGAAGGATTACCGGAAACTGTGCAAAGCATCAGAGAAAGCTGACGGTAGCGATTAAGAGAGCGCGTCATGTTGCTTTAATGCCATACGTACAGGATTAATAAGACACGAATGCCACCACGCATAGTATTGTGTGGTGGTATTTTTATGCAAGATCCGCGCATGGAAACGGCTGATAAGGCAGCGCGTGGCCCGGTGGCAGGGCGGAAACCTTCCCTGCCGGATTACAGAAAAAGAGAGTGTTATGCAGATGAATCCATTGACATTGATTGAAATATTGAAAAACCATAAAACCTATATCCAGACGCACAATTATCCTGATCCGGATGCGATTGCGAGCGCGTTCGGACTGCAGTATTTTTTAAAACAGCATGGGATCGATACGTGCATCTGTTATGACGGGAAAGTGGAAAAGCTGAGCACAAAGAAAATGTTTGACGTGTTTGGAATTGAGGTTCTTGCAAGCGCGGACTTGGCGCAAATGACGGAAAAAGATTATATCATTACCGTCGATTCGCAAAAACATAACGCGAACCTGACGGATTTTATCGGGGACGAGGTTGCGTGTATAGACCATCATCCGACTTATATTTCGTGCGAGTACCAATATAAGGATGTGCGTATCGTGGGTGCGTGCGCGTCACTGATTGCGGAGTATTTTTATAAGACGGATACGGAAATGAGCGCGGACGTGGCGGCTGCGCTTGCTTATGGCATCAAGATGGATACGGCAGATTTTATCCGCGGCGTGACGGACTTGGATATTGATATGTTCGCTTATGTTTATAAAAGAGCGGATACGGATAAAATCGAATGCATGTACCATGATGTTTTGGAGCTTGAGGACCTGAAAGCCTATGCGGCGGCCATTAACAATATCCATATCCAGGACGGGGCGGGCTTTGCCGTTATCCCGTTTGACTGCCCGGACGCTTTGATCGCGATTATTTCTGATTTTATATTGTCCCTGGATGTGGTGGATATTTCCGTCATATACGCGATACGCAGGGACGGCATTAAATTTTCCGTCCGGAGCGAGCGGAAAGATATTGACGCCGGCGCGCTTGTGAAACAGGCGCTGGAAGGGCTTGGAAGCGGCGGCGGGCATAAATCCATGGCGGGCGGCTTTATTCCGTCAGACCATATGGAGGCGGTGAGCGGACAGCCTACGGAGTGGATTGAGCGGATGTTTATGCGGCATATAAACAGGTAATCGTTCAGCCGAAAAATATAAAATACACCAAAAGCAAAAACTCCTCGCCTCCAACTGGGAGATGAGGAGTTGCATTTTTATACTTTTAGTTTCGTTTTTTGAGCAGCTTTGTCTTTGCCATGGCATTTAAAATTACACTTGACATTTTCGGTTTGCCCATGCTAAAATAAATTTGTTTCGGGAGGATTTCCATCCACCCATAGATCAAGGGTCTTGGCTCATCTGCCAATTACTCCGATGAAACTTACTTGCGGCTCCGGTCAACGGTTTATCTGCCGTCACATATTCTGAAAGGAGAATTTTATTTATGCCTACAAATCAATCAGCCGTCACTGTCAGTCCATCCAAAGCGTTTCAAAATGCCGTAGGCGCCATCCGGTTTGGCTTTACGAACGATTATATGTTCCATGTCGTCCTGCAGAAAAACAAGTCTGTGCTTAAAAGCCTTATCTGCTCCCTGCTCCGTTTACGGCCCGTAGACGTCACGTCTGTCGAGATTGTGAACCCGATTCTCCCCGGGGGCTTCTATGACAGTAAGGAATTTATATTGGACGTTGAAATTGTTTTGAACGGAAATACGCTTTTGAATCTGGAGATGCAGGTCGTAAACCAATATAATTGGGCCGAGCGGTCTTTGAGCTATCTGTGCCGCCGCTTTGACCAGCTGAAGCAGGGTCAGGATTACATAAACTGCAAGCCCGCCATTCACATTGGTTTCCTCGACTTCGCGCCATTCCCGGACTATCCGGAATTCTATGCAACGTACGGGCTTCTCAACGTCAAAAACCATCATTTGTATAGTGACAAGTTTACGCTTGGTGTGGTAGACTTATCGCATATAGAACTCGCAACGGATGAGGACAGGGCCTGCGGTGTTGACCGCTGGGCGCGTCTTTTTAAAGCCACCACATGGGAGGGATTGAAAATGATAGCGAAGGACGATCCGGCAATGCTTGAGGCTTCCGAAAGCCTTTATGTGTACAATGCCGACGAGCTGGCGCAAATGCGCGCGCAGGCAAGGCGGGAATATATGATCCATGAGCAGGCAGTCGCGAGAAGGGCTGCAGAGCAGGAGGCAAAGATTGCGGAACTTACCGCAAACTATGAGGCCGCCGTCGTTGAAAAGCAGGCCGCGCTTGCCAGAAGCCAAAATTTATTTGCAGAAAAACAGGCCGCGCTTGCTGAAATCAAGCGGCTTCGCGCCGTACTGGAGGAAAACGAAAGTTCAGGCGCTGAAAAACTTTTATAAAACAGCTTTGCAAACTCCGTTCAGGCAGCATTTTTCGCAATATGCCTTTCGCGCTGTGCATACTTCCCGTCCATGATGGACCAGGCGGTGGCAGAAATCATTCCCTTTCTCTGCCGGTATGATCTTCCACAGCGCCATCTCTACTTTTTTGGGGTCTTTTATGCCGTCCACCAGCCCCATCCGGTTGACCAGGCGGATGCAGTGCGTGTCCGTCACGATCGCCGGTTTGCCAAAAACGTCTCCCATGATCAGGTTGGAGCTTTTCCTGCCCACGCCCGGGAGTTTTAAAAGGGCGTCGAAATCTTCAGGCACTTTCCCGCCGTATTCCTTTACCAGTACATTCATGCATTTGTGGATGTCCCTCGCCTTGCTTGCGCCCAGCCCGCAGGGGCGCACGATTTCCTCGATCTGTTCCGGCTCCGCCGCCGCCAGCGCTTCCGGCGAAGGATATTTTTCATACAGTTCTTTCACGACCACATTGACCCGCGCGTCCGTACACTGCGCGGCGAGGCGCACGCTCACCAGCAGTTTCCACGCCTCGTCGTAATCCAGCGTGCAGTCCGCCAGCGGATATTCTTTTTCCAGAAGGGCAATAATCTCTCCCGCGCGTTGTTTTTTTGTCATTGGTTTTCTCCGTTTCTCTTCCTTTGATTTTGATATTGCTCTAACGAAAATGATACATCATCATGGCGGATTTTGCAAAT
>CANQQG010000150.1 GCA_947625875.1 uncultured Lachnospiraceae bacterium | reverse complement strand
GAAGACAAGATCGGGACATTTAAAAAAGCAAGCGTAACGCCCACTGCAAGCGCGTCAATACTCGTTGCAACCGCAAGCAAAAGCAATTCCTTTAAATCAAGCGGCGGATCCATATGCGCCTCATCCGCCTGCTCTTCCTCTCCGCTGAACGCCTCCCTGACCATATTTCCGCCAATCAGCGCCAGAAGAACAAACGCAATCCAATGGTCAATAGAAACGATATACGCTGAAAACCGCGTGCCCAACAGCCATCCGGCCAAAGGCATCAGCGCCTGAAAACCGCCAAAAAACAGCCCGATGATAAACGCCTGTTTTTTATTCACTTTCCGCATTTTCAGTCCCTTGCAGACAGACACAGCAAATGCATCCATTGATAAACCAATCCCTATAAAAAACAGCTCAAAAAAACCCATATTTTCTCCTTCGTCTGTAAAAAAAGACCCACGTATGCCCATTTTCCGCATACATGAGTCTCATTCTTTAAGATTTGCCAGGTCTTTACGGCAATATCCATCACTATCCAGCCCTGATAACACTTTCCTTTCGTGTATCTGACGCATACTGATTTCCTGCCTGACCGAGATTGTTGACAAACCACGTAATACGTGAACTACTCCCTCAAGAAACTGTCTGACCATATGTGCCTTCCGGCACTGATATCTTTTCATTATCTTAATAAAAACCGCAGCATTTGTCAATCTTTTTCTTGACAACCAGACATTAACTCCATATAATACAAAGCATATATTTGAATCTCCGGCGTTTCATTTCAACAGCAAGATGAAATGAAAACAGAAATTACTTACAATAAAATAAAAAAATGCATGGAAAAGAATAAGTAGTAATAAGCGGAACAAACAGAAAGCTGCCGGCAGATGAGAGGCGCGTGGAAAACTTATTATGAATACCTCTTGGAGCACTGCACCGAACAATATCCGGCTTATTGCCACAGGAATTAAGTAGGCTGCAACGGTCTGGCGTCCGTTATCGCGCTAAAGTATATTCAGGTACTTACAGAGATAGCTGGTGTGAATCAGTTATGAACAAAGGTGGTAACGCGGGAATGTCCCGTCCTTTTTAAGGACGGGATTTTTTATACATACAAAGATAATAATTGAAAGGAGAAATAAAATGACAGTATATGATGAATTAACTGCCCGCGGACTTATCGCGCAGGTAACAGATGAATCAGAAATCAAAGATATGGTAAACAACGGAAAAGCTGTATTTTATATCGGCTTTGACCCGACAGCAGACAGTCTCCACATCGGCCATTTTATGGCTCTTTGCCTGATGAAACGATTGCAAATGGCAGGCAACAAACCGATCGCGTTGATCGGCGGCGGAACAGCAATGATCGGAGATCCCAGCGGACGGACGGATATGCGCCAGATGATGACAGCCGAAACAATCCAGCACAACTGCGACTGTTTTAAAAAGCAGATGAGCCGCTTCATTGACTTTTCCAATGACAAAGCGCTCATGGTAAACAACGCCGACTGGCTGCTCGGTTTAAATTACATTGATGTGCTGCGCGAAGTCGGCGCGCATTTTTCCGTAAACCGTATGCTGACCGCCGAATGCTATAAACAGCGTATGGAAAAAGGGTTAAGCTTCCTTGAATTTAACTATATGATCATGCAGAGCTATGATTTTTATGTTTTATACCAAAAATATGGATGTAATATGCAGTTTGGCGGCGACGACCAGTGGAGCAATATGCTCGGCGGCACAGAGCTGATCCGCAGGAAACTTGGAAAAGACGCTTACGCCATGACAATCAACCTGCTGTTAAATTCCGAAGGGAAAAAAATGGGCAAAACGCAATCCGGCGCCGTATGGCTCGACCCGGAGAAGACATCTCCGTTTGACTTCTATCAATATTGGAGAAACGTATCGGACGCAGACGTCCTGAAATGCCTGAGAATGCTCACCTTTCTCCCATTAGAACAGATTGATGAAATGGACTCCTGGGAAGGAAGCCAATTAAACAGAGCAAAAGAAATCCTCGCCTATGAGCTGACAAACCTTGTTCATGGAGAAGAAGAAGCAAAAAAAGCAGAAAACGGCGCTCGCGCATTATTTTCCGGCACAGGCGACACAAATAACATGCCTTCCACAGAAATAACCCCTGACGACCTGACAGACGGCTGCATGGACCTGATCTCATTGCTTGTAAAAACACAGCTTGTCACAAGCCGCTCCGAAGGAAGGCGCGCCATCGAACAGGGTGGCGTTTCTGTAAATAATGAAAAAATAACAGACATTAAGGCTGCCTATACCGCAGAAGATTTGTCAGCAGACGAATTTATCATAAAACGCGGCAAAAAGAAGTTCAATCGCATTTTATTTACAAATTAAATATAATTGAAAGCAGATGTGTCTGCAAATTCATATCAGGAGGATATACGTTTGAATAATATTATGATCAATGGAAGTGTGTTGCGCGCGGCATAGGCTGACGCGCAACGCAGATAGCCTGTGCCCTCTTAAATAATATATTATTTGGAGGATCCGCGATGGGCTATAAAAATGCCAGTGTGTTGCTTCCGCCGGAGCTGTTAAGGCAAATCCAGCATTACGTTGACGGCGAATATATTTATATCCCCAGACTGACAGAAAATCGGAAAAAATGGGGAGATAAAACAGCCGCGCGTTCTATGTTAGCAAAGAGAAACCTGGAAATATGCCGCAAATATAAAAACGGAGTATCTGTTAAACAACTGTCGGAAATATACCATATTTCTCCACAGGGAATATATAAAATCCTGTCAACACACAAAGCTTAGTTTAAAGCAGTGCACTGCGTCAATGTGCGCTGCTTTTTCTACTGTTCTTTTCATAACCATACAGTTGCTTTATGTGAATAACTGTATATGCTATATTTCTAATAGCAGAAAATTTCAAAAATGGAGGCGCAAAATGAAACGGATCATAAAACTTTGTTCAGAACAGTATAAAACAGCTTCTTTAAATTTGCTCGAAAAAGTGTTTACCGAGCATGAAAACGCCGAAGAGGGAAAACTGGTCCGGCGATTAGCGGAAGAAATCAGGTCGAAAAAATACTATGTTCCAGAATTGGAACTGATTATGGTTGATGAACGGGATGAAGTCATAGGATATGCCATGTTTTCAAGATTTCACCTTGAAGAAAAGTATACAGACGAACTTCTGCTCCTGTCCCCTGTCGCCGTAAAAACCGAACTGCAGCGGCGGCATATTTCTAAAGAGCTGATCGAATACGGTCTGAAAAGAGCAAGAGAACTTGGTTATCAGGCAGTTCTGGTAGAAGGAGATCCTAAGAACTACCGGTCTCGCGGTTTCGAGACAGCGGCAAATTACGGTATCTATGCAAGTGAAAAAGTACAGTTGCCGCATATTGACTGCCTGATGGCGCAGGAACTTGTGCCCGGTGGGTTGGAACATATTCATGGAATCCTTGATTATGGGTTTTATGAAACTCTTTCATAACAAAGGCAAAAAAACTCCGTAACATTCGTTACGGAGTAAAGAGGCGCAGACCGGATTTGAACCGGTGCGTACTGGTGTTGCAGACCATTGCCTTACCACTTGGCTACTGCGCCA
>CANQQG010000149.1 GCA_947625875.1 uncultured Lachnospiraceae bacterium | reverse complement strand
AGAATATCCTGCGCCCACGGCACGAGCAGCCAGACAATCGTGCATTTTTCCTTGGAAACGGCGTCCAGTATAAATTCGGGCTTTGTGCCTTTCAGCAGGACAGCCTTTCCGCCTTCGAGGAAGCTGCCAAACCAGTGCATTTTCGCGCCTGTATGGTAAAGCGGGGGTATGCAGAGGAATACGTCGTCCTTTGTCTGTCCGTGATGGTTCTGTTCTACTTTGCAGGAGTGCATTAGGCTTTCGTGATTGTGGAGTATCGCCTTGGGAAAGCCTGTCGTGCCTGATGAAAAATAGATTGCCGCGTTGTCCTTGTCGGTCAATGGAATCATGGGCGTCTGGCTTGAGCAGTTTGCCGTCAATGTCGTATAGTCCTCGGCAAAGCTGGGACAGTTATCGCCCACGAAAAACAGCAGGCGGTTTTTGCTGATATTGTCCGCAATTTCCTCGACGCGCCCGATAAATTCGGGGCCGAATACGAGTATGTCTACCTCGGCAAGATTGAGACAGTATTCTATTTCGTCAGGAGCGTAGCGGAAATTCAGGGGTACTGCTATCGCGCCCGTTTTTAATATGCCAAAATAAATCGGGAGCCATTCGAGGCAGTTCATTAGGAGGATTGCTACCTTGTCGTCCTTTTTTATGCCTCGTTCTATGAGAAGATTGGCAAAACGGTTTGCCTTTTCGTTAAATACGCTCCAAGTGATTTCGCGCCTGTAATGAGTGGTTGGATTGGGCTCCATAAGTTCGTATTCCTTCCATGTGACGCGCCTGGTTTCCTTGATTTCGGGGTTTATTTCGACTAGGCAGATGTCGTTGGGGTAGAGTTTGCAGTTTCGTTCTAATATGTCGGTTATTGGCATTTTGATATGGTTTCCTTTCGTGTGATGTATTTGCTGCTAAACAGCAGCTAATTTAGTATTATTTCAATAGTTATAGTATGCCACTTTAAATGGGGGAAGTAAAGGGGTGTTGGGAATTATTTTTCTTGACGCAGTCCAATGTACAGAAATTTAAAAATTGTGAAAAGTGGAAGGAACTGTTCTTCCAGATTTCAATTTGGGAATTGATTCAATCTCGACAAAAAGAATACTACGATGTTTCTGGTGTGTCCGACAAACAAGCAGATAGCGCAAGATTCGTTGAATTGATGCTTGAAATTATTAGAGGCAGTCTGAAGGAAGTAACAGTTGTTGGTCACTTTGTCGCTCAAGATAGCGTCCAAAATAAAACACCCCCTTGATTGGCTTCTCTTTGTACTTGGAGACAATACGCTTTCCGCTTCAGAACTTATGGAGCGGCTTGGTCTTTCGCATAGACCAACTTACCGAAAGAATTATCTAAATCCAGCGCCAAAGCAGAATCTGATTGAACGCACGATTCCTGACAAGCCAAACAGCAGAAATCAGAAATACAAAAATGCTAATAAAATTATTGGATGCACAGCGTGAGAAAGGCGATAACCTATATAAGTTTAACTACGTTACGATTAGCATATGTGAATTTGCCCATATGCTTAAAAGAATCGATCTCAGAAACCGCATTTTTCTTTATATTGTATAAGAAATAACAGCTATCGTAAGTGCCAATTCTATCAGAGGCAACAACGATTAAGTTCCTTCTATCCCATTGTCCACATCCTGTTACTATTAAATCGGAATACTTTTTATTTAGTGCTTCTTGCAGCTTTGACTTTAAAAATATCATTTGGCTGCATCCTCCGCTGATTTTGTGATAGCAAATTCGAGTACCATGCTTTTTACATTATTTTTAAATATAATTATACCATATTTTCGCTTATATCTTCAACCATTTCACCAAATATATTTATCAATACTCGGCATAATCCCGTATTTTCTCTATAACGCCCAAAAAGTCATGGGCTGTGCCACTGAATTGTTCGGGGTTAATAGAATGGTGGATGTTATATAAAATTCCCGTTTTACCTGTCCGCCCCAAATCATTTTCGTCAAGATGATGCTCATCAATATGCGCATTTATGATTTCAAGGCGCATTAAAGCATAATCGTCTCCCTCGGCGATTTCATTTGCATGTCCTTCATAGATTCAGGCAATGTACAATACTTCCTTTTCAAGATAAATACCTCCATAATTGTTATTTTTATGCTATTTTACCATAACCTTATTAGAAAATCATCTTGCTTTTCCGCATATTTACAGGTATACTATTATCAAATCAGGATTTAGTAAATCAGGATTAGATGTTTTATATCTAAGGAGGCATCCATGTTCATAGGCAGAGAGACAGAGCTTCAATTTTTACAGGATAAATACGAGGAAAACAAAGGACAGCTTATTGTCCTCTACGGAAGAAGGCGCGTAGGGAAGACCGAAACACTTCGGGAATTTTGCAAGGATAAGCCGCACGTCTTTTTTTCCTGCACACAGAGCATTGACCGTGTACAGCTTGCAAGATTTTCAAAGCAGATTTTACGCGAAAACATACCCGCCAGACAATATATCTCCGAATTTACGGACTGGGAAAAAGCTTTCCATGCAATTCTCGAGCTTCCTTACAAAACAGGCAAAAAGCTGGTCGTAATTGACGAATTTCCATATATGTGCAAAGGGAATAAAAGCATCCCCTCCATACTGCAAAACCTTTGGGATACCGAACTAAAAGACAGCAATGTAATGATTATTTTATGCGGCAGCGCGATGAGCTTTATCGAAAAGGAACTTCTTGCGGAAAAAAATCCGCTGTACGGCAGGGCTACAGGCATTTACAAAATGAACAAAATGGGCTTTTATGATGCCGCACGTTTTTTTCCCAATTATTCAGCGAAAGACAAGATACTTGCTTATGCGGTGCTTGACGGGATTCCACATTATCTTAGCCAGTTTAACCCGCAGATTTCCATTTCCGAAAACATAAAGCGCAACATTCTTTCCAAAGGCTCGATACTGTACAGCGAGGCAGACTTTTTGCTCCATCAGGAGTTAAGGGAAACTCCGATTTATAATTCTATTATAGAAGCCGCAGCCCTCGGAAATACAAGGCTAAACGACATCAGCCAAAAATCACTCATAGAAGACACGTCCAAAACCAGCGTCTATCTGAAAAACCTGATAGAACTCGACATTGTTGAACGCGAATTTTCCGTTGACGCGGGAATTAAGGAAAGGGCAAATACAAACCGCGGCATTTACCGACTGACCGACAATTTTTTCCGTTTTTGGTATACCTTCTGCTTTGCCAATCTCTCACAGCTTGAAGACGGTGATGCCGAAGGCGTTTACGAGTACCTCATCAAACCTTCATTGCACGAATTTGCTTCCCTTGCATTTGAAGATGTCTGCAAAGAGTTTGTGCGCGGATTGCAAAGAAAAAATGCGCTGCCATTCCGTTACGCCAAAATGGGACGTTGGATTGGCAAAACAACCGTGCGTGATAACAGTTTAAAAAACGGGGCAAGAACCGCTGAAACAGAAATAGACTTGCTCGCTATCGACAAAGAAGCAAAAAAATATCTGATAGGCGAATGTAAATTCAAACACAGCCAATTTGCTTATTCCGAATATCTTGATACATTGGCAAAACTCGCGCCGCAAAAAGAAAAGGCAAAATTTTACTACGCACTTTTTTCTGAATCGGGATTTGACAGCAAAATCACAGAAAAAGCCAGGACTTCAGAAAACCTTTACCTTTACGACCTTGATATGATTGTAAATTTTGAAAATAACCCCCAAAATTTTTATGATTGACTACCCCGACATTTTTCTCTATCATATAACTATAAGCATCACAAAAAATACAATAAAAA
>CANQQG010000148.1 GCA_947625875.1 uncultured Lachnospiraceae bacterium | reverse complement strand
GCATAAGTACGGTTAAAAACGAGCCGCTCATTCATCGGGAAGGACGCCAGTATAAACTGGATATCCATTTCCAGCGCCGCTTCCCGTTCATTGCTGCTGCCAATCAGCAGCGTGATCTCTTTTTCTTCCGTTAAAAGCGCCTGATTGATCTCATACTGGTCCGCGGTAAACACCACCTTCGGCGGCGCGGCATATTCCAGATCGTTGATCTGCGCAAGAATCCGCTCCTTATCCTCCTGCCGGAACAGCGGTTCCGATATGATCACAAGCACAGGCGTAAAACTGAAATCATTTGCCAGATACCTTGTAATTCCGACTGCGTTATTCGCATCCGCCACGACCGCAAACCGTTTCCAGCTCACCACGCCTATGGATTGCGCCAGATAGTGATAGACGTAATCCTCCTCCGCGGCAATCACTTTTTCCACAAGCGCCTCATTTAACTGGAGCGCCTTTGCGACTTCCCGAACAAACTTCGTGGTATCGGTCGCCCCGACAAACAGCCCCGGGATCCGGATGCTCGGAACGCCGAACTTTTTTTCAAATTTTTTTTGCCGGGCCGTTCCACAGCCATGGATTTATGATAATGTTAAGCGCTGCGCCGGAGCATTTTTTAATGTCATTGATTCCCTGATGTTTTGTAAAAAATGTATTGACCTTTAACCCAAGCAGGGACAGGATCCGATCGATTTCTTCCAAAGCGCCGCTCCAAAAAGGATCGTGGTACGGGACAATCCCGAAAATATTTACGAGCTTCTCATCTTTTGGGACGTCCGTTTCGATTACCTGATCGATCATGGTATTCCAGACGGTTTCATAACCCAGATTGCTGTCCCCCGCAAATCCCGGCGTATCAATGGGATAAACTTCATAACCCTGATCCTGAAACTCATTCGCAACGCTTACGATATCGTCGCCGATAATGCCTGCGGTGCAGCCCGTCAAAACAAAAAAGGCGTCTGCGTCCATGATATCAATGGCGCCCTGAATGGTCGTGCGCAGCTTATCCGTCCCGCCAAACACCACTTCTTTTTCCAGCATGTTACTGGAAGGAATGGATACGCTGCTGACAAAGCAGGAAGATTTATGCCCTGACTGCCCCTGTTCCGCCGCCGAGGTCTGCATACAGCAGCCCGGCCCCGCATGAAGTATGGGACATACTCTGTCCAAAGCTCCCAAAACAGAATTGATTCCTGCCAGAACGCAGCCGCCCCTTGGATTTTCCAATATCTGTGACATCTTAAACGCCTCCTTCGATGTATTTAAACGCATTTTCTTCATACCATGAATCTTTGTATGGCAGCTTCACATGCCTGGATAATTTCACATTAAAACCCGGATTCTGCAGCTGATCCGCAATTTTATTTCCCAGATATAAAAGGCCGTCATATCCCATTGTGGGACGCTTGCCCTCTAAAACGTGCGTGGTCGGGACGCCCAGCTTCGCCGCCCAATCCGGCACTCCGATAAACGCATCCGGTTTTAGTTTGTTGACAAGATTGACCTGCTCAAACGGCTGCATGTTTGCGATGTCCACCACATAATTTTTGTGGATTCCGTTGAGATATTCAATATCCACCTGCGCATCATCGTCATAGGTAGGCGTTTCCAGCCCCACAAGCTCCATGCCGAAGTCGTCGATCAAAGCCGCCGCCGCAAAGGACCGACCTGTGCCGCCGCAGATAAACACCCGCTTCCCCTGCAGCCTTTCCCGAATCGCCGCCACCAGCGGTTCAATGCGCGCATGCTCCTTTGCAATGATTTCTTCTACTTCCTTTTCTTTTCCCAAAACCTTTGCAATGCCGCGATACCATTTATCGGTGTTTCGGATTCCAATCGGCATAACGGTATGGGAATATGGGATTTCATAGTCCTCCCACAGTGTTTTCATAAACTCGTCGGCAAATACTTTACAGATGGACGTGGATGCCTCCGCCGCAGGAATTTTTTTAATCTTTTCCAGCGAACTGTAAAACGGGATATAATTTACCCGAATGCCGATTTGCGAGAGCATACGCTCCATTTCCTTCTGATCCGCATAGCTTACGGTCGTCGGGGCAAACAGATTCACTAATCCTTTTTCCTTTGGAACCTTCTCTTTTTTCAGTATGTATTTATTGATCGACAAAAAAGCGGCGTCAAAACCCGATGCGCAGATTTTTGATTTAAAGCCCTCACAATGAATCGGAACCATTATCGTATCCGGATATTCCTGCTGCAGGTCAGCGGCAATGGCGTCAATATCATCTCCAATAATTCCCGATGCGCAGGAGGCATAAATAAACGCCAGCTTCGGATGGTACTCCTCCACCGCTTTTTTCACAGAATCCCGCAGCTTCTGTTCTCCGCCGAACACAACGCTCTTCTGGTCGATATTCGTAACGATGATCCGCGGGTTTTTAATGTTTTTAATCCCCCGGTGCGCCTGCCCTACGCGGTACATATCCACCGCCATGATCGAACAGCCTACGCACCCCTGCGGGGAATGGGAGATAAAAACAGAATCCTCCAAAGACATCAGCGCCGCCATACTGTTAATCTGCTGGCATTGCAATCCCTGCGCAAAGCTTCTGTCCGCTCTTTTTAAACAGCCCTTTTTAAAATTCTCCTCCACTTCCTTTCCCGTCGTTCCCAGATCATTGATTCTTCCCGGTTTGCTTTCACGCACACCGGAATATTGTACTGTTTTCATTCTTAACTCCTTTCCGTCATTTGCCAAAACTGCATGTTCCCCTGACATATTCGGCTGCATTTTCCCTGACTGCAGTGATCGTCTTATGGTTTCCGCAAACTCTGCATCTTTCATTTTTTCTCGGAACAGACACAATCCGCGCCGTCATGGACAACCCGTCCAGCACAAAGATTTTCCCGGTCAGCAACTCTCCGACGCCCAGCAGATATTTCACCGCTTCCAAAGCCTGTATGCTCCCAATTATGCCGGCGACCGCTCCTATAATCCCCGCCTCGCTGCAATTCGGGACGGCGCCTTTTTCCGGCATTTCTTCAAAAATACACCGATAACAGGGATTGTTCCCCGGCGCATAAGTCATGACCTGCCCCGTAAATTGTAAAATCCCGGCATGGCAGAATGCTTTTTTCATCAAGACACAGGCGTCATTAATCAAAAATTTTGTCTCAAAATTATCTGACGCATCAATGATAAAATCGTATTTTTTAATTATATCTTCTGCGTTTTCCGCCGTTAATGCATATGGGTACGCCTTTATCTCAATTCTATCGTTCAGCTTTTCCAGAGACCGTTTTGCGGATTCCGCCTTATTCATAGATTCCGTCTCCATGTTATGTATAATCTGCCTTTGCAGATTTGAGACGTTTACCGTATCTGCATCTACAATGCCAATCGTGCCCACTCCGGCGCCGGCGAGATAGAAAGCCGCCGGTGAGCCAAGCCCTCCGGCTCCGACAATCAATACACTGGCGTGTTTCAGTTTTTTTTGCCCCTCGCTTCCGACCTGGGGAAGAATCATCTGCCTGTCATATCTCCTGACTTCCTCGGCATCTAATTCTTCAAAACGCTGCAGCAGCCACTCCCGATACCCTCCGGAGAGATTATAGGCGTCATAGCCTTTTTGGACTAATTTTTCAGCTGCGGCAAGGCTCTTTTCGCCATAAGTGCAATACACAATCAGCTTTTTATCTTCCGGAAATTTCTCAAGGCTTTCCTCATTGCCGTTCCAACAGACCGCTCCCGGTATATGGCCATGTTGATATGCGGTTTCGCCTCTTGTATCAATACATATGTAATCATCTGCGGGCGTCATACGCATCTGTTGTACAGAAATATCCAGATGCCTGCCGCCCATTTCCTCTGTCCGGCACATCATCTTTCCCCTCATTACCGCTTAGTTTTTAAACTGCAGTTCCGGC
>CANQQG010000147.1 GCA_947625875.1 uncultured Lachnospiraceae bacterium | reverse complement strand
GCTGGGGTTGGAACGGCGCAAACTTTTAAGGGAAAACGGCGCAGCTTCCGGCTGCGCCTCATGAAATGATGAACATTTATACGAACACCACAAAAACTTACTTTCCGAATTTTGAAATCGACGTCAACGCAGTTTTGCGTTATCATCCCTATTTTTAGAGAGATGCCTGACTTTTTAGCATTAGTTTGTTGATCGTTGCGATTCTGAATCTGACACATAAGAAATAGCCGTCCTGCTCTCTGCAAAAGTTTAGGAACGGCTATGCCTTAACTCACTTTACCGGGACGGGTGCGCACACACCTTCCGGCTGTCTTGTTAAGCATATTATAGACTATAATCTATGATTTTGCAACCACAAATTGAACCCAGTGCGCCAACACAGGAGCGGTCACATGATACGATTCATTGGACTGCATAATACCACCCAAACAAAAATATTATACCACAGTCCTTGATAACGCCTGTTTTCATAGCGCACTGCATTTACTCCCGTTCTGTCTTACAGAAACAGCTCGTTTTCTTTTCTGACAGAACAGGCTTTTTTGATCGCCAGGGCGGCCGCAGAGACCATCAGCCCGTTGACCTTCCTCGCTTTTTGCGGACACCGTTTTATGCAGCGCATACAGGAAATGCACTTTTTCGGATCCGCAATGAATTGGACTGAATGAATCGCCTGAACAGGACACGTTTGCGCACATAACCCGCATTTTACGCAGGACTTGTCCGGCTTTGGCACAAGGCCCGCGCCGCCCGCCTTTTTATAAGGCCGGTTGCCCGGAATCATTGAAACGGGCCCGGTTTTCCCGGCGATTTGGTCGGCAAAATCCGTCAGCTGCTTCCGATCCGTCTCGTCAGGTCTGCCTGCGGCGTACTGCGGCATAATCGAATGCTCGGCGACGGCGGATATCGCCGCCGTCACTTGAAAACCGCATTCCTTTGCAGCGTCCTCCATCTCAACAAGCGTATCCTCATATGCCCGGTTTCCATAAACGCAAACAAGGACACAGCCCGCTCCGTTTCCATGAATCTTCTTAAGCCGCTCGATTGCTGCGGCGGGCGCGCGTCCGCCAAAGGACGGCATGGCGATAACGACAATATCCTGCCCGGTGATTTCACACTTGGCGAAATCATATGTCGCGTCGCTCAGATCAATTTTTTTCGGATTTTCGCTCCAGCGTTTTCCGATGATATGAGCAACTTTTTCAACGCCGCCCGTAGGACTGAATACGATTTCTGCTACGTTCATAAAAATTCTCCTTGATGATTGATTGGATAAAATGTTCGGCAGCCTTAATTTTCCGCTTTAAGCCTTTTCCGCATCAGGCTGATACAGTCGGTCAGGGTTTTCTCCGCAAGCGCGCGGGAAAATGTGTCTTCTATCTCTGTGAACAGATCGGTTAAAACCGGTTTGATATGCCGCCCGACGATACATTCATCATTTGGATTCTGGTGAATGTCGAAAATGCGAGGCGTTTCCGTTTCATTTACCGCCTGATAGATTTGAAGGAGCGTAAGCTCCTCCGCTTTCGGCTTTAATGCGAACCCGCTGACGCCGCGACGGCTTTCGATGATGTCCTTTTTCTTGAGCAGGCCGATAATCTTCCGAATGTAGCTGGCGTTGGTTCCAACACTGCCGGCAATTTCCTCTGAGGTAAGCGGCTTCGTTGATTCGGAAATTAAAATCAGCGTATGGATTGCGGAAGAAAATCTGGCGTCCATCAGCGATTCACCTCATAGGTCACGATATACTCCGGCTGACCGTCTGCTTCCAATCCGGGATCTTCCACAACAAAACTCCCGACAATCCCGGTTTCCTTCAATGTCAGATCAAAATGGGCAAGGGCAATCCCCACATCCACTTTCTGTATGTCTCCAAGCGGATTGTTTTGCATTGCCTTTGTCTTTTTCTCATAGAAATGCACCTTGTCCCCGCAGACTACAACTCTCCAGGGCTGCCTGTTTCCGGCAGAAGACAAGTCTTTCACAGAAATGTTCATGGCAACAGGCTCCTTTCTTGTATGAGTATCTGATACAAGTACATTATGCACAAAAATAAGAAGCATGTCAATAGATTCATCAGAAAATCCTTCTTTCAGCCTGTGTCATGTTATCCTCGCTTTTCCACCGCTTTTATGGGACAGACCACAAAGCAGTTCCCACAGTGCAGACAGTGGCTTTGTTGAATACGGTAAAGCTTTCCCGGCTCAATGCACCGCTGAGGACAGTTTTTCAGGCATTTTCCGCAGCCGATACATTTTTCGGAAATGATATATCCTTTCTGCGTGAGATTTCCCGCGCCGATGATGTAACTCTCCCGAAAGATGGGATTGACGCCCAGGTTAAAATACTCGATCTCGGCGTCCTTGATTTCAAAAACAATTCCCGCCAGCTTTCGGGTGTCGCCGGGATAGACGTTGGAGAGGTATGGCTGCTCCGCAAAAATCGTGTCAATCCACTTCTCCTGCGCACTTTCCGGAACGGGAACCGCCTTTGCGGACAGTCGGATCATTTCCTTATATTTGGTATAGCCCAATGCCTGCACACGTCCGTCGGTCAGAAGCTCCTCACAGAAGGCTTTTCCTTTTGCGGTAAAAAAGATCATTCTGTCCGGCTCGTAATGAATGGCGGAGATATTTCGTACCTGCGGCGCGCCGTTTTTATCCACTGTGGCAAAAGCCAGTACGCCGACATATTCCAATTTTTTCAGACAAGTTTGCGCATCCATTTTAAACCTCTCATTCAATGATTTTACTTCGCTGCGCTTTTCTCAATTTCGGCTGCGGATATTCACCATCACAATATCCCAGCGTTACAAAGCAGCGGGCAATATAGTTTTCGGGGATATCCCATTCCCGCAAAAGAGCGGCGCCGGTCTCATTGTCAAAAGTTTCCTCACCCCTTGCAATCAGGCAGGAAGAAATGCCAAGCTCCGCCGCCATCAGAAGCATGTTCTCGGCACAGCAAAAGGCGTCCGGAACGCTGTAAAGAAAATTTTTCACTGCAAAGACGACGCAGACAGCGGGCGCGCCGTAGAATCCGTTTTTCATGGCCGGATCGTCAATGATGCTGGGCTGCTCGGCGGAAACATAACTGCCGGACAGCCGCAGACGGTCAAACCGGGCGACGTTCAGCCTGCCAATTTTCTCCACAAGAGACGCATTCCGGACGCCGACAATGATACTGCGCTGGCCGCCTCCGGCGTTTGGCGCGTAGGTTCCCGCCTCAATGATCGTTGCCATATCCTCGCGGGAAATCTGCCTGTCCTGATATTTTCGGATGGAACGGCGGTATTTCATAAGCTCTGAAAGTTCCATCCGCCCACCTCCTTCCAGCATTGCGGATCGGCTTCATAGAAGCTGCCGTTCGTCCCCCTGGCAACGGCGGGACAGCCCCGGCACCACGCTTTCAATTCACATTTGCTGCATTTGACGAATTTATCATATTCCCGGTACCGCTCCATCTCACATACCCAAACATCAGCCAGCCGGTCGGTGAATACATTTCCCACTTTGCTTTCCGCAACGCGGCGGCATGGCAGTTGCCACAGTTGCAGCCGCCGTAGATCATGCCCTCTTTTGCGTCTGCGGGGATTTTGAAAGCCCCCGTTTCATACTCATAGAGCGTCCAGAGATGGTCTTTTTTATAGAAATAAGTCTGACAGCCCTCCGCCTCATACTCCCTGAACTTCTTATCACAGATCGCCAGCAGCTCCCGGTACTCCTGCGGCGTCATGGAAGCGTCCAGGTCGCCGCCGCCTGGAACATAGCGGGAAAAGGCAAATACGTTTGCCCCCGCCGCCACTGCCGCGTCGATGATTTCCGGCGTCTCCATACGGTTTGTTTTGGATACAGTCGCCATAATCACGCTTCGCATTCCGGAGCGGTTGATGCAGCCAATCTTTTCTATTGTGCAG
>CANQQG010000146.1 GCA_947625875.1 uncultured Lachnospiraceae bacterium | reverse complement strand
AGATACGTCATGCCCGGTATATAAGTAAACGGTGTCGCCGTCCACCAGAACGGACGGGTCGCCGCCATAAATATACGTCCCGTCAGAACTGTTTCCCACTAACGGATTTCCATTCTGGCTCTTTGCAAGTTCCACATCCTGCGGATCGCCGCCATCCGCTTCTTCTGCATTTCCGCCGGATGCGCAGCCCGCCGTTCCAAGCATGACCGCGGCCAGCCCAAACGCAAGCAGGCGTTTTTTGGATCCGCCTGTCAGATACTTCCTCTTCATTGTATTGTCTCCTCCCTTTTCCCGCTTTAAGGCCCGCCTGTGCGCTTTGGCGCAGAATTCAAAGCCTTTTCGGCAGATATAATATAAATATGATAAATGCAATTCTTATTATAAATTTCGGGCGGGTAGAAGTCAATCAAATATGGCGTTTTCCTGAATATATAGCGCTGTTTTGCGCCGGAACGGCGTGAAATCGAGGAAACCGATGTGAATGGCGGGCCGACAGTTTATGTAGTCCTCGCCCTGCTTTAACGGGTCGAAGCGACGGCACAGATAGCTCAGCGAACGGTCCGTCCAGTTGTGTTGGTTGACGACCTGCATTTCGAGGTTGAGGAGCGTGTCGCCATTCAGGACGATTTCAATGTCAAGTATAAATTCCTTGCTGTCATAACATTGATAAAAGTTTAAGAAAAAGATGATTTTCCCCTGACAGTGTGCCGAATAAGTGGTATAATACAATTAGGGAAAGGAGTGTGATACCGATGGATGAAACAAAAGGCGCTAACCGTGAATATCGTGACAGACTTTTTAAGTTTATCTTCGGTAATCCCCAGAATAAGGAATGGACATTAAGTCTTTACAATGCCGTGAACGGCTCACATTATACAGATGCGGGCGCGATCAGGCTGAACACCATAGAGAACGCCGTCTACATGAGCATGAAAAACGATGTGTCGTTCCTGATCGACAATACGATGAATTTTTACGAACAGCAGTCCACATGCAATCCCAATATGCCGATGCGCTTTCTGATCTATGCGGGAATGATATACAGCAAGTACGTTGAGGAGAGCAAACACTATCACAGATACAGCTCTGCACAGCAAAAAGCTCCGACTCCAAAATGCGTCTGTTTTTATAACGGTACAGCCGATAA
The DNA here is from genome assembly GCA_947625875.1 of uncultured Lachnospiraceae bacterium. Classification (GTDB taxonomy): domain Bacteria; phylum Bacillota; class Clostridia; order Lachnospirales; family Lachnospiraceae; genus Eubacterium_J. Next base: position 2,813 of record CANQQG010000146.1, on the reverse strand, counting down.
AGAAGACAGGATAACGCTTAGCCTGTCGGATGCATTTGACGGAGAATCGGATATTGAGGTCAGGGTCATGATGATAAACATTAACTTCGGGCATAATAAGACTTTGCTCGATGCCTGCAAGCCTTTGAAAGAATATGCGTGGTTCGTGGATAAAGTCCGTTCCTATCAGCAGACAATGGAAACATTAGAAGAAGCAGTGGATGCTGCTTTAGAGGAATTGCCCGATGATTCGCTTATCAAGCCGTTTCTCGTGGCAAACAAAGCGGAGGTGAAGCGTATGTGTATTACAGAATATGATGAAGCAAGAACCTTTGCGGAGCAGAGGGAAGAAGGCATTGAAATCGGTGGTCTGCGTATGTTAATTGGTCTTGTAAAAAAAGGTGTTCTTACACTTGCACAGGCAGCCGAAGAAGCGCATATGACCATTGCCGAATTTGAAGCAAAAGCCGGTTTGAAAGCGTAATTGATTTATCTCATATGGAAACAATATTGTTGCTTCAATAAACGAAAATTATCGTGTCATTGTGAGCAATTATATCAATCAATTCCCGGTTGCGCACTGTTTTGAAACACCCAATTTGTACATTTTGAACGGCGGACTGAAAAAGAACGGCATATATACCACAATGGCGTAATGCGCTGTGTGAAAAGCGTAAGGAACTGGATGTTTTAGGGGTTGGCGCATACGATGGTGATAGACTTGTAGGTCTCGCTGCCTGCTCTAATGACTGTGAAAGTATGTGGCAGATCGGCATAGACGTGCTGCCAGGCTACCGTAGGCAAGGCATTGCCTGTGCGCTAACAAGTTGTCTGGCGCTGAAAATATTAGAGCATGGCAAGGTACCGTTTTACTGTGCTGCATGGTCAAACATCAGATCCGTACGAAACGCTATAAAAAGTGGCAGAGGGGTAAAATTCCAACACTTGCCGGCGGATTTCCCCGTATTCACTCAGTTCCACACGGTGTTCTTTGCGGCACTTCTTCGCCTGTCTGCCGTCCAAAGTTTTCAGCTCCTCGCCGTACACTTTAGTAAGCTCTTCTATTTTTGTCGCCAGCTCGTTGGTGACCTCAACGGACGTCGCCTTATCCGGCGGCATCCCGAAACCTTTGAGATATGTTGTCAGAAACGGCAGATTCGTTTTCCGTCATAAATTAATATCATGATACTTCCCGAATATAAATAATTAAGCAACAGTTCCGCCCGCGCCCATTGACCTGACTTCCGGTTTTTGATATATTGATGAAGAGATTTTTATAATGACACTGTTTATGAGAAACGAGAAAAGAAAGAAAAAGCGATATGGGAGGATATAAATTTCATGTATTGCAACAATATTCTTGAGGCGGTCGGCAATACGCCGCTGATCAGGCTGAACCGCATGACCGGACCGGAGGATGCGGATGTCTTTGTAAAATATGAAGCCGTCAATATCGGCGGATCCGTAAAGACAAGAACCGCGCTGAATATGATCGAAGCGGCGGAAAAGGCGGGGAAGCTTGGGCCGGACTCCGTCATCTGCGAACCTACCAGCGGCAACCAGGGCATCGGCCTTGCCCTTGTAGGCGCTGTAAAAGGATATAAAGTGATCATCATTATGCCGGACTCCGTCAGCCTGGAACGCCGTTTATTAGTTTCCCAGTACGGGGCGGAGCTTGTTTTGATCCATGACGACGGCGATATCGGAAAAGCGGTCAATGACTGCATGGCGTATGCGCTCAATCTGGCAAAGGAAAACCCGTCCGTCTTTGTCCCGCAGCAATTTGAGAACCCGGCGAATCCGGCCGTCCATTATGAAAAAACGGCAAAAGAGATTTTACGGCAGATGGAAGGGCTGACCATCGACGGGTTCTGCTCCGGATACGGCAGCGGCGGAACGATTACCGGTATCGGGCGCGCCCTGCGCGAACAAAATCCCGATATCCACATCGCCGTATTAGAGGTGGAACACGCGGCCGCGCTCTTAGGCGGCGCGATCGGCAGCCATTTCCAGCAGGGGATTGGGGACGGGTTTGTGCCCGCTAATTTGGATACAGATATTTATGACGAATTAATCCTTGTAAGCGACGACTGCGCGCTGGAAACAGCCCGCCGCCTTGCGCGTGAAGAAGGAATCCTCGCCGGAATCTCCGCCGGGACAAATGTATGGGGCGCATTGCAGTTAGCCCGGCGGATGGGAAAAGGGAAACATATTGTCTGTCTCGCGCCCGACACAGGAGAGCGGTACTGCTCGACCGTTTTATTTGAACGGGATAAAAGTTAAACTGATTCGCAAACCAGCATCGCGCGCAGGATTCCGGAACGGTTATGTTTCCGTTTTCCCGCGCCGAGCCCGACTTTTTCTATTTTAAAATTCTGCGGCGGAAGATCCTGTGTTTTCAGCGCCGCAAGAACCGCCGCTCCGGTCGGCGTGACAAATTCCCCCTCGTCGTCCGTCAGGTGTATGCGCAGCCCATGCGCGGCCGCGATATTGACGACGGCCGGAACCGGAACCGGAATTATCCCATGCTGGCAGCGCACAAAGCCTTTCCCCTCATACAATTCCGAAGCGGCCGCCTGAGTGATCCCAAGGTTATCTATACATACGGCGAAAGCAACGATATCTACGATTGAGTCAACCGCACCCACCTCATGAAAATGCACCTCAGCCAGCGGAACGCCATGCGCTTTCGCCTCCGCCTCCGCCAGAATCTCAAATATGCGGATTGCCAGCTCCTTTGCATATTCCGAAGCGGCAGACGCCTGTATGATCGCAACGATTTCCGAAAGGCCGCGGTGCATATGATGGTGGGTATGTTCCCCATGCGCATGGGG
>CANQQG010000145.1 GCA_947625875.1 uncultured Lachnospiraceae bacterium | reverse complement strand
ATTGATATAACTACTTTGTTTGGCAACTTAATTGATAATGCAATAGCGGCGAGCAAGGAGTGTGATAAAGAAAAATATATTGGATTATTTATGAAAGAATACAATGAGATGGTTTCCATAAGGATAGAAAATACTGTTGCGAAACCAGTACCAATAAAAAATGGCAAAATAGAGAATGCAAGGAGTAAGGGAACTGGAATAGGACTGCAGAACATACAAAAGTGTGTACAAGCTTATGTCGGCAGTATGATCTATAAATATCAGGAACATATGTTGTTGTGTGATATCGTATTGAATAGAACAGACGATTAAAAAGCAGGCAGATTAAGGCAGTGTAAGGTCGGTTTCAGCTCATTTGCAGTTGAACTTGGTTGATAACTATAAATGGCAGGTTGTACATCAGGACAAAAAGTTGTACATTATAGCATAATTATTGATTTATATCTGTAATATCTGATAAAATTTCTCTTGAAATTTCCCTTTGAAATTTTTTTAAATTTTCAAACATAAGCCCAAAGCGCAACCGCCAGTTGACAAAAAACGATAAAGTGCGTTTGTCGGTTGGTTGTTGCCCTTTTTAGACTATATATGCCAGCGGACAACCATTATGCCTATGACCCGAATGGAAAGCTTTTTGGAAAATCTGGGAGACGGTGATGCGAAAAAGGGCTGGAGAAGCTGAAAGCGGATCTAGGTAACTCTATTGGTACCTTTCGTGGAAAGGTGGATTATTAAAGATGAAACAGATTATTGAATATTCTGAATTATTATCAAATGATAATTTTGTGCCATGGTTTTTAATGATAAATTTTCCAGAGGGAATAGATAATTCTAAAGCCTGCTCCTTGTTTGAAATAATTCAAGAAAATTGTAGAATAGATAGGGCATGGGTAGATAACTTGACAGGGTACTATGAGGGGGCGAATGAAAATGATGGTTATGTTGAGAATCCTAAAGCTATTAAGATTAAGTTATCTACAGGAGATAATTTTTATATTGAATTTCATCCGGGAGACACGATATATTACATAAATGACAGTGAGATTGGTTGTACAGGACCGTCTTATGTAATTAGAAAGTTATCATTGTCGCAATTTTTTGAGTATACGAAGAATATAAAAGATATAGAAAAGATATTTTTATTACCAATGCTTAGGATATCGTTTGCAGAAAAAGATGAATTCGCTAATGTGATTAAGTCAATATTGAGCGGAGTAAATTTGCAAGGGTATAGCATTGAGGATGTGTGTACATGTATTTTAGAAAATTGCCTTGAATCATAGCCCGACTATGTAGAGCGTGTAAATTGGTATATTGATATGGAAAAGTCGGAATCCGATGATCCTCCTGTATATCGTCGCTATTTAAATGGTGATTCTGTATGTGATGAACTAGACAGTGAGACTTTGGAGAAATTTCTGTATGTGATGGCTTATTGGCAGGCACTATTTTGTTTGCCATATAACAGTAGAGGTAGTTTTACGTGTACATTTCAACAAATAGAGGAGAATAAATTTATATGGAAAGACAAGATGAGAAAGATGAGGTCTTTGTAAATGTATTAAAAGAAGCAACTCGAAAGGCGTTTATTGATTTATTTAACGAGCATTCGGACGAACACTAAAGGAGTGGCTTGAGGAAGCGGCAGAAAAGAAGGAAGATTTTTAAGGAAACTATGGCTTGGAAGCACGTGCGCGACGCCAAGGACTTCGTAATAAAACGCTATCAAGGAGATCAATCAGTATGTTTAGAAGAAATACATTTTTGGGAACTTCTTAGACCGTTTTATACACAGTAAGGAGGAATTTATATGCTGGAAGAAGTGCATGAGGGACCATATTCTTCCCCGGCTTATACCAAGGAGGATAAGAAGATTGTGGCAAACGATTGGGATGAGGCCATGAAGCCCTTGAAAAGAAAGAGAGGACTAAGTTGGTATAACAGAGTGGGACCTTTAGTGGTCGGAGTATATCTAAATATGGACACTTGCAGTCAGAACTATTATCCAGAGTATAGTGTGCATAACCTGTGCAGAGAGTTTAATTGTCTGACAGCAACTTTGCGTGTTAACGGGGGAGGGATTAGTCCGGATAAACATAATGACAGATATATGGAAGAGGCAAAGAAAATAAGAGAAAAGGCATATATTCCGATTGAAGGGGATTTGGAGTTGGATCAGATTATAGCAGGGTATGAAAGGTACTTTGAGGATATTGCGTCCGTGAATTATCCAGGAAATTTTACTGAATTTGAGGATCTTATTCTGATATGCGGCTGGAGCAGGAAAAAGAAAAAAATAGAGTATGCATTGGATGTTGTCCATAAGATACTTACTTCAAATGCCATATGGCATTCTACGCTTTGTTGGAAGAGAGCGCGGTATGAGGAAGGACAGTTTGTGGAAGGAGAGTATGTGGAAGGGTTGTTTGATGAAGTATTTAAGGAATGGGAAGAAAGCGCATGGAATGAGGATAAACTAAATGCCATATTCGAATCCGAACTCAAAAGACACAGGCTGGAAAAAATTCCCGAGCGCAGGATAATATTCTGATTTCATGAGGCAGATTGCACAAAATATTGCTAAGCTGTTATTGCAGGCCTAAAGACGCTGCTCGGCACAAAGGCGCCAGCGGACAACCATTATACCTGCGACTTCAATGGAAACAGGACACAAAAAACGCCAGGAGTAAGCACAATGAAGAAAATCAAAAAGCAAATAGATTTATCATATATAGGCGGTCTTTGCCTGATGCTGGCGCTTATATTGGTACTGTATTGTATGGTGGCTGCGTATGGAAGTAAGGCTGATGACAGTTCCATAAAAAATGTATCAAACTATGACGGATATATCGGTAAGACATGGGTAAATGCGGAAGATCCGGATGAGGTATATTCATTTACGATTACCGCATTGGATCAGGACAGCATAGAAGGCGGCGGCAGACTGTTTGGTAGCTTTGAGGGAACGGTTTCCGAAAATCGGGCGGAATTTGATTTTGAACAGTGGGGGGATTCGGGACATGCTGTGCTGGAGATGTTGTCCCCGGAAGAGATTGCCGTAAAAGTAACCTATGCGGAAAGGGCTGATGAGAATCAGAATAATATGGAAACGGAGAATGTATTTCGACCGTTCCGCCTCTCTGATATTGAGCCGTTTATTCCGAATGAAGAGATTTCGTTTGGGACGGAGTTGGATTCCATGGGATACCGTTACTTTGCGGCAGGGATGTTTGACAATGAGGTGAGACCGTCCGCAGTGCTGTATATGACGGATGGGGATGGCAATATATTGAATGAATTTATGGTATCGTGGATTAATCAGATGGAAATCGTGAAGCTTTCGGTTGAGGATATCAATGAAGACGGCAGGAGTGACATCAGGGTATGGACTGCGATGAAGGACAAGGCAATGGTACCGTTTTTTCAGGGGATTTTCCTTCAGAACAGTGACGGAACCTTCCCGCATAATGCAACTGTGACGGACGTGATTTTGTACGGGAATGATTCCATTAATTTCCAGAAAGAGGAGAATGCGCCCAAAGGACTTCCGGACGCGTTGGAGGATGAAATAAGGGAAACACTGTCAGACGGCAGCTTTTCCAAATTCATTGAAAAATACGAAACAGCGTACAGACAGTTGTCCGATTCTGAGAAGCAGGAATACGCCGTGAAGGATGAGACTGGACTGTTGGCGAGCTGTCTGGAGGAATTGAAGACAAAAGATGATGCATGGTTTGTTCCCGAAGGCACGGACGATATTCTGATCAGGCACGAGGAAAAGGGGGGAAGGTATTCGTATTACGCTTTTCAACGCGGACATGGAAAGGACTCGTATCTGATGCGGGCGGTGGGGCTGAATGAGGAGTTTTACGTGATAACGTGGAACGAAAGCCGATATCTGCTCACGACGAAGCGCAAAAACAATGTGCTGACGGGAATTGCGGTTTACTGCATGTACGGGGAGGA
>CANQQG010000144.1 GCA_947625875.1 uncultured Lachnospiraceae bacterium | reverse complement strand
CGTATCGTAATGGGTGTTTTTTCTTTTTTCTAGGGAAAGGTGACGTGAAAATAAAATCCATTGTAAATGGCGCGAGAAGCTGTTATACTGTTTACAAAGGAGATTTATATGGAAGAAAAGAAGATACAGTGGCATCCTGCGTTTGCGGCGGCGCTGGAAATGGAGTTTATACAGGACAGAGACAGCCTTGCGTTTGAGAGGGAGTACAGCCTGAACAGAAAGCCCCTGCTGATCGATGCCCTGATCATAAAAAAGAAGAAGGAAACGGCGCTGAAAAATGAGATAGGGAAATGCTTTGAAACGTATAATGTGGTGGAGTACAAGTCGATGAAGGCGGCGCTGACGATTGACGACGTGTCAAAGGCGCAGGGGTATGCGCACTTGCTGAAAGCGTACGGAAAGCGCGTCGATGAGATCCGGTTTGAGGACGTGACGGTCACGCTTGTGCGGGAGTCAGAGCCGGCGTCTTTGTTCCGGTATTTTGTGGAGCATGGTTACAGGATAACGATGCCATACAAAGGCATATATTATGTAAATGGCGGGTTCCGGTTTTTTACGCAGATCATCGTCGGGAAGGAGCTCAGCCGGGAAAACCATGAGTGGCTGCGCCTGCTGTCGGGCGGGGTGACAAGGCGGGAGATGGAGCGGGCGATTGCGTATTCGGGCGCGGTGGAGGACAAGAGGGAAAAAGAGCTGATAGACGCCATATTGGACGTGAGCGTGGCCGCGAACAGGGCGGTCGTAGAAGAATTGATGGGAGATGAGCATATGTATGAGACGTTGATGGAGATAATGGAGCCGAGGATTCGGGAACGCGAACAGCGGGCGGCGCAGGAAAGCGCAAAGGAGACGGCAAAAGAAACAGCGGAAAAGCTGATTAAAAAAGGGAAACTGACATTGGAGGACATAGCGGACTGTACCGGGCTTCCGCTTGAAACAGTAAAAAAGCTGGAACAGGATGCCCTGCAATTCGTCTGAGGAAAAGGATAGGAACTGATGAAAGAAAGGAAGATACAGTGGCATCCTGCGTTTGCGGCGGCGCTGGAAATGGAGTTTATACAGGACAGAGACAGCCTTGCGTTTGAGAGGGAGTACAGCCTGAACAGAAAGCCCCTGCTGATCGATGCCCTGATCATAAAAAAGAAGAAGGAAACGGCGCTGAAAAATGAGATAGGGAAATGCTTTGAAACGTATAATGTGGTGGAGTACAAGTCGATGAAGGCGGCGCTGACGATTGACGACGTGTCAAAGGCGCAGGGGTATGCGCACTTGCTGAAAGCGTACGGAAAGCGCGTCGATGAGATCCGGTTTGAGGACGTGACGGTCACGCTTGTGCGGGAGTCAGAGCCGGCGTCTTTGTTCCGGTATTTTGTGGAGCATGGTTACAGGATAACGATGCCATACAAAGGCATATATTATGTAAATGGCGGGTTCCGGTTTTTTACGCAGATCATCGTCGGGAAGGAGCTCAGCCGGGAAAACCATGAGTGGCTGCGCCTGCTGTCGGGCGGGGTGACAAGGCGGGAGATGGAGCGGGCGATTGCGTATTCGGGCGCGGTGGAGGACAAGAGGGAAAAAGAGCTGATAGACGCCATATTGGACGTGAGCGTGGCCGCGAACAGGGCGGTCGTAGAAGAATTGATGGGAGATGAGCATATGTATGAGACGTTGATGGAGATAATGGAGCCGAGGATCACAGAAATGATGGAGCCGAGGATTCGGGAGCGTGAACAGCGGGCGGCGCAGGAAAGCGCAAAGGAAACGGCGGAAAAGCTGATTAAAAAAGGGAAGCTGACATTGGAGGACATAGCGGACTGTACCGGGCTTCCGCTTGAGACAGTAAAAAAACTGGAACAGGACGCCCTGCAATTCGTTTGAAACGTGTATTGAAAAATCTCCCGGATTTTGCTATAGTTAGAGAATTGAAAGAAAAGGAGATTTACGAAGATGAAAGAGATATCAAAACTGATGGGATACCGTTCGGATGTGCGCGTGATCGACGCAACGTTAAGGGACGGCGGCCTGGTAAATGATTTTTATTTTAAAGACGAATTTGTAAAGGCTTTGTATGAGACGAATATAAAAGCGGGCGTAGATTATATGGAATTCGGCTATAAGGCGTCAAAGGAGATGTTTGACGAGAGCAAGTTCGGGAAGTGGAAATTCTGCAAAGACGATGATATCCGCGCGGTCGTCGGCGATAACGATACTGATCTGAAGATCGCCGTTATGGCGGACGTGGGGCGGTGCGATTATAAAACTGATATCATTAGCCGCAGCGACAGCCCGATCGACCTGATCCGCGTTGCAACGTACCTGAATACGATCCCTGCGGCGGTAAAAATGATCGAGGACGCCAAAAATAAAGGATATGAAGTCAGCTGTAACATTATGGCGATCTCGAATGCGCAGGAATCAGACCTGAAATTTGCGCTTGATACGCTCGGGCAGTCCTGTGTGGACGTGCTTTATATCGTGGACAGCTTTGGCGCGCTTTATCCGGAACAGATCGCGCGGATTGCGGATACGTATATGGAATTTGCCGCAAAATATGGAAAAAAGATCGGGATGCACGCGCATAATAACCAGCAGCTGGCGTTCGCCAATACAATAGAGGCGGTCGGCGACGGCGTGGACTGGCTGGACGCAACGTATGCGGGCATGGGCCGCGGCGCGGGCAACTGTGCGATGGAGCTTTTGCTGGGCCTGCTGCGCAACCCGAAATATAATATCTATCCGGCGATCCGGTTTGTGGAAAAATATATGAACAAGCTGCGCGAAGAGGGCATTGTCTGGGGCTATGATCTGCAGTATCTCATGACCGGACTGTTAAACCAGCATCCGAGGACGGCGATTCAGTTTACAAAAGAGAAACGGTCGGATTACAGCGAATTTTATAAAGAGATCGTGGCGCAGGATTAACGGCGCGTTTGGGATATGGGCGAATTATACGAAACATTTTTTGACGGAAAGAAAAGAGGGAAACGGTATCAGGCGGAAGCGGAGTACCGGTCGGATATATATGCGTTTGTCGATCTGTGCCTTGCGGGGATTGGGATGCTGCTTGCGCAGGATACGTCCCGGGAGGACGGAAGATCGGGGCAGGCGCATATGCGCGAATTGCCTGTGACGATGGAGCAGGCGTATGATACGCTGCTGCACAGAACCATAGAGCCGGCAGCGGACGACCGCGCATATGTCAGGGAGCAGCTTCGCAGTGCGGCAAGGCATATAAAGGAACGGCTGATGTTTACGCCGCAGGCGGACAGGCGGTTCCGTATGCGCCTGCTCTGCGGCCGTCTGTCATTAAGCCCGCTGGAACAGTGGCTTTTGTGCCTGGGTTATGCGGTTACTTATGACGAAAAGTATGCGCCGATTTTTGCGGATATGCAGGGCGGGAGCGGGCGGACGCAGCCGACGTTCCGCCTTGCTTTTTTTATGTATGGGCTTTTTGCAGAGACGGATGAGGGCGTGAAAGCGCAGGAGGCGCGTCTGATCGAACAGCAGGGGGTATTTGCGGAATGTTTTTTGGACATAAAAGAATCGCCGGACGGAAGGCCGGAGGATTGCGCTTTTTTGTGCAGCCGCCGCACCAATGCCTTTTTATGCGGCTATGATGATCTGGATAAAGACGTAAAGCGGTTTGCGTCTTATCAGAGCGCACAGGCGGCATTGCCGGAGATTATCCTGCGCAGGGAGCTGGCGGAACAGACGGCGTCGGCGATGGAACAGTTTCTCCGGCTGCAGGATACGGACGGCAATGTCCTGCATATTTACGGGCCTGCCGGAAATGGGAAAAAGCTGTTTGTGCAGAAGGCGGCGCAAAGTTGCGGGTACGGCGTAATTTTTGTGGATGTGGGCAAAATCGAGGGCGTGACGCTGGAAGAAACGGAGCTTTGCGCCGCGTGTCTGCTGCAGGAGAGCATTCTGCTCCATGCGGTCCTTTGTTTTGTGGACGGGAAGAGCCGCGGGGAGCCGACCGGA
>CANQQG010000143.1 GCA_947625875.1 uncultured Lachnospiraceae bacterium | reverse complement strand
CTCCAGTTGTTTTCCAGATACGCCATAACGTTAGTTATCTGATGGATAAACACGCTCTCAATAGATGTCACATCCTCGCAGATAAGCCCGAAACGCAGCTTTAGGTAACTCATGTCCATATCATATTTTGGAAACTGTACATCCTCCGGCGACGTAAATCTGCCAAAATCAAAATCACCGCGCTCTCTCCTGCGCTCAAATATCGCCCCCGACGAGAGCAGCTTATCCGTACCATCGATAAACGGTGTCCTGCGCACCTCATTCAAGAGAAAAATCTTACTGTTCCAGTCCTCCGGCAGAACCTCCGTATCGGCATAATATTTGGCTGTCAGCTCATTTACGCAGTAATACGCGTAATGCTCGAAAGAATCCATCCACTTTTCTGTCAGCGGAATTTTCTTTATCTCGCCTGTCGTGCCTGACGACAATGTATAATAGCGTATCGGATATGCAGTAATCAGGCCTTTCTCACCCTTATCCACCATCCGCTCGATATATTCCTTGTAATCCTCATATTCCGTAAGCGGCACCTTAGCCTGATAATCCGAAACCGACTGTATCTGATTAAAGCCATACTTTTTCCCATACTCTGTATCGCTGTTGTCATGCAGTATCTGCAGCATCAATTTCTCCTGTACATTTACATAATCTTTGGCATCCCTTTCCAGTTCCGCCATTATATTTTTATTCATTTTAAGATATTCCTCCTTTTTTAGGCTTATTTACCATTAGAAACAGTATCGCAACAAAAACATACGCAATGCCGAAAATAGTAATATACGTCATTTTTCCGTCAGGCTGTATCAGCAGATTGTACAGCATCGGGCAAAGTATCTGAACGGCGCTTCCCGCCATATGAAACACGGTAAGCATTCCCGCCGTATGCGACGGATCGGCTGACAGCTCTGTAAAATAGCTCGTAATCGAGGGCGTACCAAAGCCGTCAAACACTCCTAAAATCGCCGCCGAAATCATGGCTATGACAAGGCTCCTGCTCACAGGCAAAATCAAAATTCCAACTGCTGCCATAAACAGCGCCGCCACGCATGACAGATATAAAGGTTTCTTCTTCATAAAGTTTAAGATGAACACGCCAAGATACATACCCGCAATGCCATTCACAAGATATACATAGCTTGTAGCGACGGCGTTCTGTCCAATACTGCTCATATACGACGGTACGAAAGCCACGACGTACATAAGCCCTATATTCAGAGGTATGCAGCCAAGCAGGATTGTGAGCAGCGCTTTCTTATTTTTAAGTATATTAGATCCTGCCTTACCATCATCGGAAACTTCTTCGCTTTCCGCTTTTTGCTTACTTCTGTTCTGCTCCAGAAGTTTCCACGGCATCGTAAAGATTGCCCATATGCACAGAATAAGCAGAATCACAGCAGTAACCAAATAGTTTGCCGAATACCCAAGCGCCTCGGCAAATATCGCGCCAAGCGATGCGCCCGCCGTAATGCCGCCAAGAAGTCCTGCGTTCATCCTGCCGCAATTGTCACGGAAGTTTTTATCACCCGATGAGCCAAGCGCCACAATATTGTTAAGCCAATACTTTAGAAAAGCAAATCCGATGCCGCAAAACGCGCGCAGCGCCACCAAAAGATACGGCGAAGTCACGGTCATACAAGCCATATTTCCCAAAATCATGAAAGGAAACACGAAACACATCAGCCTATTGGGACGCGTATCCTTATACACTCTTTGTATGACCGCCGATGCCGCAAGCACGCATATAAGCTCCACAGTAAGCGGCAGTGACGCGCTGACCGCCTTAGATAATCCAAACACTGAGGCATCCCACGAGCGCATGATAACCGCCGCATACGGCGTACTCGTATAAATTGCGGTAAAGCCCAGAAAGGCGAGCAGCCTAATCTGCAGTGAAATTCCCTTTTCCTGTTTCTCTGATGGCTGGTTAAAATCACCAGAAAACCTCGCTGCCAAGATTTCCGTCAGGCTCGTAAGCTCAATGGCAATCATCAGGCACACCGCGAATACCGCGCCGAATGTGAGCGTCATCAGGCTGATTTTCTCTCTGATGTAGCTCTGATTAATTTCTACCTCAAGCTCAATCTGCGCGCTCCCGTCGCCAATCGGCAGGACAATGGTGTTATCATCTGCGTTTTCATTCATATCACCAAAATGTATGCGCAGATTTTTAATCGACTGGCTCGTCTCTTCCTTTTCCTTAAGCCAGTCATCTATCCTGTAAAGCTCGCTTTCTTCCAGTCCTTTTTCTATCAGCCCATCCGCCACTTTCTGAACTGATACAGCCGTCTGCTCGGCTTTTTCCTCGACAAGCGCCTGATAGCTTGCCCTATATGTAAAGAACAGGTAAATAATATAACAGAACAAACCCGACATCATAAATATGGCTCTCTTGCCGCTCCCAAATTTGTCAAAAATCGCCGTAAACAGGATAATCAAGGCGGCGACAACCGCAAGTATGATAAATAACACTATCTGCGTCATTGCCGTACGCGTATCACCGGCAAACGCGCCATTTTCATAATATACGGACATATATCCCGTAAGCTGTGTTTCTTCCTTATATATCGGGAATATGAGACTTTCCTTATTTCCAAACGATATATGTTCTCCCGCAGACGCCGTCTTTAAAAGCTGATTTCTGTATTCATCGCCGTAAATATACGCAAGCTCCTGCTCCGCCTCATCTGACGCCTCAAATGAGGCATAGAGCGGATTGCCTTCTGCGTCAAGTATGACCACCTTAAGCTCCTGCTCCGCAAGTCCGCACACGCGGTCAAACACTTCCTCAATGCCGTAATAATTGTCAAGCTCCTTTCCAAAGTCTATGGAGCTTTCCATATTTTTTACTACTTCCTGAATTTCTGTCGTAAGGTACTGCTCCTCCAACTCCGTGCAGGTATTGTCAAAAGCCATACGGCATATCCAGTTTACAAACTGCAGGCTCAAAAATGTCAGCAGTATGACGATGACCGCAGTAATTGTCCGCTGCTTTTTTTGTTGCATAAAAATCCTCCTCCCCTGTTTAATTTCTTTCAGTATGCATATACAGTTTCTCCGCCGATAAGAGCATATCCGCATCCGCCTCAAAGCCGACGCGGTCAGCCGCCTCCAGATTGAGACTCAAAAACGGCGGCTCCACAAACTTCTGGTTGAGGTTTCCCGGCTCCTCGCCGTGCAAAACCTTTGAAACCACATCCACCAGAAACGGCGCCTGCATCTTCGCGTCGCTTGCGGTCACTACCATCGTCGCCCCGTATCTGACGTAATATTCATTGTTTTGCACAAATACTGGTATATTGTTCTCATAAAAAACATCAAGCAGAGGCGCAATCATTTTCTCATCCTGAATAATGTCGGAATTTAACAAAAACGCGTCTATGCCCTCGTTCACCAGCTCCTCATACGTCTGCGCAAGCTTTTCATAATAATCGTCCGTCATCTCACGCTCAATCTTTTTTGCCGTGATTTTAAAGCCGATGTTTTCCGCCGCCTCACTGTAGGGCTGCAATGAGGCTATGACTTCGTCATAGTAAACCATGCCGATATTGGTAAACGGATGGCTGTTATAATAGTATTTCATCTGATTTTTGTATACGTCTGTATTCGTATGGCACCATACATTCGCCTTGCCCGAATATTCATCCGTATCCGAAAGCCCCGCGCCGACCGGATCAGTAGAGCCTGACACGATAATCGGGATTTCTGTAATGCCCATCTCATTGATTACCATGTCCGCGGGCTGGGTGCCGAGGCAGAACAGCATATCTATCTCCTTTGCGTCAACCCGTTTTCGCAAATCCTTTTTTACAAAATCCACGCCGTCATAAACTTCCGACGTATAATAATTCGCCTCATCGGAAAAGCACATGTATGGCCCTAAATCCTGCTGCGCAAGGAAATGGATAAGCTCCTTTGCGTCGGTATTTGCCGCATCAAATGGGAGCTCGCCCTCATATGTAATCCATCCGCTTTCCCTAAGCTGGTCAATAAAATAATAAAGTATCTCTCCCGTCGCGGGATACGGATCAATGTCAATATATCCTATGACAAATTTGCTCCCGTCCTCTTTTGTACATGGTTTGGTCATATTTTCGCTGACGCTTAGGAAGTCCTGCGCCCGCTCAATATCTTCCGCTCCAACTTTGTCGCCTCTCGACAGCACAAATACACTGATTGGAAATGCCAACATACATATAAGGCATATACTTACAATTTTTTTCAGCATACTGTTTCTCCTCGTATAATAAGCCTATACCCCAGATAAACAGGGTCTGGGCTTATTCTTTTTATGGTATAGAGGAATCA
>CANQQG010000142.1 GCA_947625875.1 uncultured Lachnospiraceae bacterium | reverse complement strand
CAATTCAGGGGTATAAATTTCCAATTCTGTCAAAAAATTCCCAATTCTGCAACAGGTATTGCAGAATGGGGGGGGGGTAGATGTTAAAATAAAAACGACGAGTCGCAGTAGATCTGTGAAAGGACAGGGAGAGAGTTATTTATGATTAAAAAGGATGCACATATGGACGAAAGGAGAGATTTTTGTAAAAGTTGAATAAATTTGTTGCGGATGATATTGATGAAATGACAGGGAGTGGGCTTATGGGAAAAAATTGGAGAAGGAATTGTATAGTCGCCCTGCTTGCGGCGGCATGCCTTGCGGGCTGCGCAAAGCCGGGAGAGGGAGAAAAAGAAGCGGCAGGGATGGAAACGGACGCCGATGTGAGTGGGACAGCGGACGTCACAGACGCGGGGGACAGCGCCGCAGTTCATGCGCAGGAGACCGGCGGAACCGTCACCGTCTGGCTGGACGCAGAGAATGAGTATGTCGTGCGGGAATGCGCCGCTAATTATGAGGCGTTCGTCAACGAAGCGTCCGGCGTGGAATGGGAGCTTGTAGACAAATCCAGCCTGACAGGCGAGCAGTACCGCGGGGAGTTTGATGGGGCGCTCGCGGAGGGGACGGCTCCGGACCTGATTTATATGGACAGGCGTAACGGGCTGAACCCGGAGGAGCTGATGGAGGAAGGCAGGCTGCTCGGGCTGGCGGAGGAGGAGCTTTTGACAGGCATAAACGGCAGGGCCTTTTCCCTAATCGAAGGCGCGCAGGAGGCCGGGGAGCGGGACGGGATGTATGAGGTTCTGCCGCTGTACATGGAATGCCCGGTCGTGTTCGGGCTGGAAGGGGACCTGAAAGAAGCGGGCATTGAAACAGAGGGAATGTACGGCTCGCTGGAGGACTTTTTAAAGGCGGCCCTGGCGGCGCAGGAAAAGACGGGGAAGCTGATCTTTGAAAACACAGGGGCGGTGGACTGGCTGGAAGCTTATTATCTGCCGGAGGACGCGGCGGAGGCGGAAGACGTAAGGGCATTGCTGGAAGAAGTGCGGGGGCATTGCGGGGACGACGCGTCCGCATACGGCGCGTACCGGATGCTGGACGCCGGGGAATGCCTGCTGGGCGGCTGCGGGGTCGCGGATTATAAGCAGATGTGCGCATGCCTGTCGCTGTTCGGGGAAGGGCAGGCGCCGGCGGCGCTCGCCATCCCGGACAGCGGCGGGGCATTCCGCGGCGTCATCACGCATGCCGTCGCCGTCAACGCGCAGACGGCGCGCCCCGAAGAGGCGAAGGCGGCGCTGCGGGCGTTTACGTCGTCTTCGTTTATGGAGCCGGACATCTTCTGCGAGAAGAGGGAGTCCGACGCCGACCTGCTGTTCCGGAGCGCGTCCTATGTGGCGCAAGGATCGTTATACAAAGAGCTTGCGGCGAAGACGGGCGAGCTGCCGGAGGGCATCCTGGACACGCTGGAAAAATATTGCTTTGAAGAGATTTCCGCGTTCTCCTTTGCGCAGGAGCGTGAACAGGCGGCGGAGACGGACGGGCACAGCCATGAGGGGGACGCGCAGACGCTGTGCATCCATTACAATGACTATGGGGACAGGGAAGGGCATCCGTACGCCGTATGGCTGCGGCAGGCGGCGGAGGCTTATGAGGCGGCGCATGGAGGGACGCATGTGCAGCTCACCGCGCTCCATATGCTGCAGCCCACCCTGGAGATCAACGGGCAGAGGATGTTCCGGGCCGGCATGGGCCCTGACATGGAGCTCTGCGGGGTGAGCGGCGTACAGCCGGACACAGGCGTCGCGGCGTCGGACCTCAAAAGCCCGGACTTTGCGCCTCTGTTTGAAAAATACCGGGAAGAGACGTCCTTCCTGCCGGAGAGCCTGTCGGAAGGCGTCGCGTATGGGAACGGCGTGACGGCGCTCCCGGTCGCCGCAGAGGAATTCGGCGTCTGGTACAGCCGCGGCGCGCTGGAAAAAGCGGGGCTGCCGGAAGACTGGAGGCCCGCGGACATGGCGGAGCTGACCGAGGGGCTGGAGCGGCTGGCCGGGCTCTCCGGAGACGGGAAGCCCTATGCGGCGTTTGTGAATGACGTGGACGTCATCAAGGCGATGGCGGTGTTTGCCGCAGGCTCGGGGGAGCTGCTGAAGCTGCAGGATGACGGCGCGTGGTCGCTGTCGGAGCCGGCATGGGCCGAGGCGCTCTCCGGCATGGTAAAATGGCGCGAGGAAGGGCTGGCGGAGCCGGTCGGGTATGGCTCTGATAAGGAAATCCTGGAGCGGTTTGCGGACGGGAGCATCGGGGCCTGCATCGGCGGCAGCGGGCTCCGGGCATGGATTGACGGGGACGCGGCGCCGCTTACGGAGGGGCAGAAGGCGGATCTTGCATTCGTGCAGCTGTCCCCGGCGGCAGACATGCAGATGTTTTATGTGCCGGCAAAGTCGGAGCGTGCGGAGGACGCGTTCCTGTTCTGGCTGGAGGCGGTGCGGCAGCCGGAGTATGAGGCGCTCATAAAGCGGTGCGGGTATGTCCCGGTCACAGAGCTGCCGGACGACGTCGTGAGCCTGCCGAATGAGGAAGGCAGGTGGCGGGACATGGAGAAGCTGCAGCAGAAGCTCTGGGCCAGCGACATGACAGGCGAGGAGATGGCGGAGGAATATAAGTGGTTCCGGTTTGCGGAGGAGTAAGGCTTTTTGGCGAATGGAATTATTTTATGGAGGGAATGCATGATGAGGAAAAGGTTTTTTGATAGAAACAAAGCTTTGGCGGGATGGCTTGCAGTGGCGGCGGCCGCGGCCATGCTGGGCGGCTGCGGCAACGGCGGCAGTGCGGGCGACGGCGCGGCGGCGGAAAACGGCGGGGCCGGCGCGGATGAGACGGAGCAGACAAATAAGAGCCTGACGCTCTCCCTTGCGGAGGACATTGAGGGCGATTATGAGGACGCGTTTGATGAATTCCGCAGGCTGTACCCGGACGTTGACCTGCAGGTTGAGACGTATTCCCCGATGGAGGAGACGCGGCAGATCACGAAGCAGCAGGCGCAGGTCATGGCGGGCGAGGGGCCGGACATCCTGATGTTCAAATGCTACGGGTCGGACGACCTGTATAAGATGATGAAGGCGGGCGCGTTCGCCCCTATGGACGCGTACATGGAAGCGGATGAGACATGGAACGGCGGGGCGGATTACGTGCAGGGCGTGATTGAGGCCGGGAAGTTTGGCGGCAGCCAGTACGTCATGCCCCTGACCTTCAACGGCATGTGCATGATTGCGTCGCAGGAGGGGCTGGACGCCGCGGGCGTCTCCGCGGAGGACTGTAAGGACACGCTCTCCATCATGCGGCAGGTGGCGTCGATTTACGACAAGGGCTATCAGAAACGCGTCCTTGGGGACTATGTGCAGTTCACCACGTTCCCGGAGATGCTGACGGGGCAGTTCTTGGATTATGAGAAGGGAAACGTCAGCGTGGACGCGGAAACCCTGCGGCAGGCGTGCGAGCTGTACAGCCGCATGTATGATGAGGAGACGGAGGATGTGGGCGGCAGCAGCGGGAATTTTGGCATCGGATATGACATTGCGCGGCAGGACGCGTACGTGTTCATCGGGATGAACATGGACAGGTCCCTGAGCGTGGCGGGCGGGATCGCTGCGGAGGCGACGCCGGTGTGCATCCCGATACGCAGCGGCGACGGGAAGACGCTGGCGAGCATGATGCAGTACGCGGGCATCCGCGCGAACAGCCCCAACAAGCAGAACGCTTACAATATGATCCGGATCCTGATGGGCGAGGAGGCGCAGGAGGACATCATGGGCATTTACTGCCCGGTGAACAAGGCCGTCATAGACAAGGCGGTTGACGGGATCCTGGAACGGAACCGGACGATACAGGATGCGGAGACGCCGGTCGGGGAGCTGAGCGGGGAATTTGTCACAGCGTATAAGGACAGCCTGAAGGACGTCGGGCATTGCTATATCCCGACCACGACCTGCGTGAACAAGTTTTATGAATACATGAACCCGTATTTTGCGGGCGAGGCGGATTACGACAGCTGCATGAAGGAATTTGAGGATTACATTAAGATTTATCTGTCAGAATAAGGAACCGATATGATTTTTATTTGTGCATGTTTATGAATATTTTGGTGAGATTTTTATCGTATACATAGAAAAATGGGGCTGCCGCATGAATCCCGATTGCGGCGGCCCTGTTTATATTTTTTTCCATTAACAGGGCGGCGGCTTCTTTGTTTTTAGAGATTGAAATGGAAACAGATTTCGTGTAACATATTTTATGAAAAAAACAGAAACGGGCTAAAACGGGCTCTTGCGCCGCAACGCAGACCCGCAGCGTATCAATATCAGTGACAGGCCGCTGTCAATGGGGAAGGGGGGGGGCAAAACGTATGTTCAG
>CANQQG010000141.1 GCA_947625875.1 uncultured Lachnospiraceae bacterium | reverse complement strand
ATACACACCTTATCCTACTCATTTCTGACAAATATCCCTTTCTTGCTTATTACCCATTAAGTTTCCGAGACCACTCATTTTTTCTGACAGACTGTACCGCCTCATCCAACTCTCTGGTAAACTCATCCTCCGGTTCCTTTCCATCAATGAAATCAAGCAGCTTTTTCATCTCCGGCGTCACATCATCCATAGCGCCTTTTGTATTTAAAATAATTTTCGTCGTATCGTCGCCAAGACCTAATTCAGGATTCTGAAGGCAACGGTTCTCAAAGGTATAAATATGCCGTCCTTCACCAAATAAATCAAAGGTACAGACAAAAATAACAAAGCTTCGTTTCAAATCCTTGTAGTTTTCTCCCTTTTCCAAGATATTCAAATCAATCATACCCTGATAATATCTTGTTCTCTTTGGAAGATTCCTATTCTCCGTTGTCTGCATTTCAATATTGTAAACTGTATTGTTACCATCTTCTACATAAATATCAAGACGGACACTTTTAGCATCTGCAGAAATATCAATTATCTCCTGCGATTTCGGATATTCAATACTGGATATCTTTATACCAAGTACCCGTTCCAAAAATGGTTTGCAAAACTTCGGATTTCTCATGATAACACTAAACATAAAATCATCCTTGATTTGCAGTTCCTCAAAGGCTTTCTCTATCATAGGCTTTCCTCTTTTTTACCTTTATTATAATATGTGTCTATATGGTTGACAAGGATGATTTTTACCATCCTGTGTGGCTAAAATCAATTCTCTAAATCCGTTTTTTCATTACAATCCGGATATTTTATATATTGTATCTTCCCATCTAATAACAGTTCCCTCTTATGTCTGCTTTTCCAACCCATATATGACTTAAAATAACTAATCAGTTGTGGCTTCTTTTCTTGTGATATCAAATTTATTGTCTCAGCAACAGAATTTGCCAGTTTCTTTATTTCCTCATTCTTTATTCTCTGTCCCTTCAGCGTTTCAATATTATCTCTACGTCGCGCAATTTCTTCTTCCATTCTTTTTATATCCTCAACAGAATTCGACGTTGACATATCTTTAGCAAGACAAATACGTTGCTGTAATAAAGAAATCAATTTTTCTTCATTTTGCATTATTTCTTCATTGCGTTGTTGCTGCTCCATTTTATCAACATATACAACACAATCATTCAACATTTCCAAATATATTTTTTCTATTTTATAATATAGATCCCTAATTGCAATCATGTTTTCTCTATCATAACAAGGATTAAAATCACATCCTTTGCATTTTTGGAAATCATCTGCAATATCACTCAACAATTCAAATTTTACCTGTACATTAAGAATCCTCTCTCTGGAATTTTGTAATATCCTCCTACACTCCCCTATATCCATATTATTCAATTCATTAATTGCTTTGTAAATAATATCAGTATCAAAACTTTGGCACACCTCAATCAGTATATTTTTTTCTTCCTTCAAATCTTCAGCATATTCTTGTGCAAGCTTTTCATTTTTATCCATTTTTCTATCTTCAGCAGAGGATTTCCATGCGAAACAAATTCCTATAAACGCAATTACAACAGATAGATAGGTTCTCCAAAAATCAAGCCAATCTTGATTGTTCAATCCACCTGCTGTCATCGTCCAACCAAATGCATTATAAATAACATCAGTACTATATATTCCAATGTTAAGTAACAATGGTAATAAAATAAAAAATATAATAGTACACAATATCCAATGTTTTTTTATGCTTGTCTCCACTTTATCTAACCATTTTTTCATATTAAACATCCTCTCTAATATAATTCTAATTTCTAAAACATTCTCATGTCTCATATTTGCATTCAATTAATCTGCATTACATAATTTCTCTAACAATCCACTATATTCTTTATAAGTTTCGTGTATTAATAATTCATATTTGTCATTCTCCAATTCGATTATATTTAATTTACCCTCCCCATTAAATTTGTCTTTGTCAAATCCAATAAATGTATAAATTGCTTGTGGTTCATCTTTTGTTTTGTCCAAAACATACTGAATCAAAGCATCTCGTTTCTCATCATCAGTTTCTGTATTGTTTAAACTATCAAAAACTATAGGATATTTTATTGCATCTGCGTTAAATTTACTTCTAAGTCTAATTAACAACAAATACCATATAACAGTAGCTATGTTTTTGTTGCTCCCACTTGCTTTAAATTCACTCATAACACCTTTGATTTTATCCATATCAATTTCATTCATACCAAATTTAGCAACATCAGCAGAAAGCCATGCCTTATAATTGTCATTGACAATTTTTTTCTTCTGGTTATATTGATTTATTTCCTTTTTAACCTCTTTTATTTCAAGTTCCTTTTTCTGAATAATTCCTCCATTTTCGGTTAATTCCTCTATAACACTATCTCTAATTTCACAAAAACCTTTATAACGCAAGGCATCATCAATTTGTTTATTATTTATATTCATTGCTTCTTGATATTCTTCCATCTTTCTCAAAAGAGCCTTATATTGTTCCTCTTCTTTTTCTATTGACAACCTATCCTCTACAATATGTATTTGAAGCTGATTTTTAACACTAATTAAATCTTCTTTCAATACCAATTTCTTACTTCTTTGCCTTATTGTTGCTTCAATAGTCGAACCACACTCAGGACATATATGTTTATTTAATTTTTTCAATTTGTTATTTGTATTATTTTCTTCAGATTCGATTTGTCCAAATATCGTTTCCATATCAATCAAATCATTTCTCAAACTCAATAAATTATCTTTACTTTTCTTAAGTCGCATTAGTATTCCTTCATATTCTTCTTTTTTTAATTGCATCTCATTATGCAGAGAAACTTCATCCAGAGAAATACAGCTACCTTCTATTCTTTTCTCTATATCCATTTGCATTTCCCCAAGTAATGCATTACGTTTTTGGAAAGAGGAAATTTCAGAATTAATTTTTTCTCTCCTCTTAACTATTTCATAATATCTTTCATCATATACTCCAAGATGATAATATAAAATATTTTCTTTAATTTTATCATATTGACCTAATTTATCAAAGGATGTAAATTTACTACAATCATAATGATCTTGATCTAAAAAAAATAATAAATAGTTAAATACAGGCGGCGTTATCTCCAGTTTGTTTTCCTGCCTATTTGGCAACTGAACTGCAAATCTCGTGTATTCTGCCAACTTTTTTGCAAGTTCTCTCGATTTTATTGTTGTAAAAATCAACTTCTGCTCGCCATCAAAAAATTTAAATAAACTTCCTGCACGATAAATAAAATACTTATTTTCATTTATACAGATTTTCAACACAAAAACCTTTGTGTGTTTACTAAAATTTTTATCAAAAAAAACTTCTGCTCCTAATGTATAATAAATACTTCTCATAATTACAGACTTTCCCCTATCAGTGCCATCCTCTTGTCTTGTTGAAATAATATTAATCCCTTTAGAAAATGATATTCTGCATGCCTTTTTTTCTTCTGGTGAAAATATATAAAGCGTATCAATTATCAAACTCTTCATCGTAAGCCCCTTCCACATATTTATTTATTACAATTACATAAAAGACAATCTTTTCTGCATTATTATATTCTATCGGAAAAGATGCATGGAACTCACCTATTAATGCTTCAATAGTTTCTTCTAATTCCCCAAGTTCCTTCGTCTCATTCAAATATTCAACAATCTCTTTCTCTATCTTTTTTAACATTAATGACTTCGGAATATCACTTACCAATTTTGAAAGCGCTTTTTTATACAATTTTCTGTCCTTTAAATTTGCTATATTATCAATATATTGCTCTGCCTCTGTGATACCAGTTTTAGAATCATATGCATGATATTTCATCATTTTTAAAAAATCTTCTTTTGTAATTCCCTTTTTTTCACACAATTCTTCATAACTGCTGATTGAAAATTCGTAACACGCCTTATCCTCTATTTCACTATAAATTAAATTATATAATGCATTGGGCTTATCCGGTTCACTATTCATTAATGTTTGGAAATTACTCGTCAGCTTTCCCAAAACCTCATTTTTAGGATTTTCCAAATTTATCATTGTATAAATATAATACATTCCTGATAAATTTACACTTTTCACTCCAATTTCATCCTGTAAAACCTGTTTCACTTCTTCTTTTTTCCTATCTGACAATTTTTCAAATTTGTTTTCTCCAATAATTATATTATCTATATCATACCAAGGGCCATTGCTTACAAGCGCTAACTTAATATTCTCAGAGCCATCCTGATTTAATACATACAATTTTCCCAAAATAGAACCCTGTAAATTTTCTGTTTCTTTTTTAGTTAATTCTTTAAATGTAAAATTTTTGCCATTTTTACGCGTCTTAATCTGGTAAAATTCCAATTCATTATCATAATGAATTTCAAAATCACATTTATAATCAAAAACAACCACAAATTCCTTCTCCGACTGTAAAATGTCCAACACCTTATCAAGTCCCCAAAGAAGCTCGGCACGAAATCTATTTTTACTACGACTTCCTGATAAATCATAAGGCAAATCCATATAGTACTCTTTTATTTTC
>CANQQG010000140.1 GCA_947625875.1 uncultured Lachnospiraceae bacterium | reverse complement strand
GTTGAAACCGCCGTGTACCGAACGGTACGCACGGTGGTGTGAGAGGACGGCGGCTAATCACCGCCTCCTACTCGATTGGTGGTGCGCCCGGCAGTGGGAAGGATACAGCCGAAGGCAAGGGTGTTCCTTGTGGGTGGAATCTGAAAAGTCAGCAGAGGTCATAGTAACCAAGATGTGGATAATCCGTCCTATTTTATTATTTACCGCTGTTGTCCGAAAAATAAGATTGACATCTGCTGTTTTACCATGTAAAATAGTGGACAGAGTGTTGACAGTCAGCCACACGAAGGGGTACACCACCGCGGGTGTATTTTCTTTGTGTGGTTTTTTGTATACCGATACAGAAAGGAGAAGAGCGATGGTTCATTTTAATGGAAAAGAGGTAGATGCTGATGGCGTCGTACTCAAGGATTATCTGGAGCAAAATGGGTTTGCCGCGGGCAGGATCGCTGTTGAGCGCAATGAGGAGATCGTCCCGAAAAGCGATTATGGCACATGTGTGCTGCGGGACGGCGACACCGTAGAAGTGGTGAGCTTTGTCGGCGGAGGCTGAAAAGCGTATGGCGTTTTACGCTTTTCAAAGCGCGAAAATATGTTAAAAAGAAGGGAAATAAAATCATGAAGAAACAAAACGACACATTTATGCTCGGCGGGAAGGAGTTTTCCTCCCGGTTTATCCTGGGATCCGGCAAGTATTCGCTGGAGCTGATCCGAGCGGCGGTGGAAAATGCGGGCGCACAGATCATCACGCTTGCAGTCCGCCGCACGAATACAAAGAAAAATGAAAACATTTTAGATTACATACCGGAGGGCGTCACGCTTTTGCCGAATACGTCCGGCGCGCGGGACGCAAAGGAAGCGGTGCGGATCGCGCGTATGTCGCGGGAGCTTGGCTGCGGGGATTTTGTCAAGATCGAGATCATGAAAGACAGCAAATATCTGCTGCCGGACAATGTCGAAACCGTAAAGGCGACAGAGCAGCTTGCGAAAGAGGGGTTTGTCGCGCTGCCGTATATGTATCCGGATCTGTATACGGCAAGGGATCTGGTAAATGCGGGCGCGGCGGCGGTCATGCCGCTCGCTTCGCCGATCGGTTCGAACAAAGGGCTTGCCACAAAAGAATTTATCCAGATCTTAATTGATGAGGTCGATGTGCCGGTTATCGTAGACGCGGGCATTGGCAGGCCGTCGCAGGCCTGTGAGGCGATGGAAATGGGCGCGGCGGCGATCATGGCCAATACGGCGATCGCGACGGCGGGCGATATCCCGACGATGGCGCACGCTTTTAAACAGGCGATTGAAGCGGGACGCAGCGCATATCTCGCGGGGCTTGGCAGGGTGTTGGAGCGCGGCGCGTCCGCATCGGATCCGCTGACGGGATTTTTACGGGATTAGAAAGAGGGAAGATGAGATGGCGGAGAACCGTTTTTTTGTAGATTCTGATAAATTATCGGAGGAGGCGCTTGCGCGCAAGCACCGGATTGAAAACGATCCGTCGGCAAGGACGGACCATATGGCATATATGGAGGGCATGGAGCGCATTGATTCGGATATCATGGAAAAGGTATTGGGGGAAATGAAAGCCTATGATTACCGCCGTTACACCGGAGCGGACGTCCGGCGCGCCCTGATGCATGAAACCTGCGGCATAGAAGATTTAAAAGCGCTGCTCTCCCCTGCGGCGCAGCCGTATCTGGAGGAAATGGCAGAGCGGGCAAAGACAGAAACCGGGAAACATTTCGGCAATACGGTGTATCTGTTCACGCCGCTTTATATTGCGAATTATTGTGAAAACTACTGCGTATACTGCGGTTTTAACTGTTATAACGACATTACGCGCCGCAAGCTTGGCATGGAAGAGATCGAGCATGAAATGAAAGTCATAGCGGATTCCGGCATGGAAGAGATCCTGTTGCTGACCGGAGAGAGCCGCAGCATGAGCGACGTAAAGTATATCGGCGAAGCGTGTAAGCTGGCGGCAAAATATTTCCGCAACGTCGGTCTGGAAATTTATCCGGTCAACAGTGATGAATACCGTTATCTGCATGAGTGCGGCGCGGATTATGTTACGGTCTTTCAGGAAACTTATGATTCAGACAAGTATGAGACGCTGCATTTGATGGGGCATAAGCGGGTGTTCCCGTACCGTTTTGAAGCGCAGGAGCGGGCGATTCTGGGCGGTATGCGCGGCGTGGCGTTTTCCGCGCTGCTCGGGCTGTCGGATTTCCGGAAGGATGCGCTCGCATCCGCCCTGCATATATATTATTTACAGCGCAAATACCCGTATGTGGAGTATTCCCTGTCCTGTCCGAGGCTGCGGCCGATCGTCAATAATGATAAGATCAATCCGCAGGATGTGCATGAGACGCAGCTTTGCCAGATCCTGTGCGCGTACCGGATCTTCCTGCCGTATGTGGGCATTACTGTTTCTTCCAGGGAGCAGAAGCATTTCCGCGACGGCATTGTAAAGATCGCCGCGACGAAAGTTTCCGCCGGCGTATCGACCGGCATCGGCGACCATGAGAGCAAGTACCGTGGGATTGCGGACGAGACGGCGGGCGATGAGCAGTTTGAGATCTCAGACAGCCGCAGCTTTGCGCAGATGTACGGCGATATGTCATCCGAGGGGCTGCAGCCGGTGCTGAACGATTATGTTTATGTTTGATTTCTGATGACTGCATATAAATGAAATGCAGGATTAATCAGCGGCGAAACAGGGCGGTGGAAAATGAAAGTTATCTGCATTACAAACAGACATCTGGCGAATGAGGATTATTATATCAGGATAGAACAAATATTAAAGGCATCCCCGACCGCGCTGCTTTTGCGGGAAAAGGATCTGCCGGAGGCAGAGTACGGGGAGCTGGCCGGGACGGTTCTGCGGATGTGCGCGGCATATGGCGTTCCATGCATCCTGCATACATTTGCGGATACCGCCCTGCGGCTGGGGGCGGATGCGCTGCATCTCCCAATGCCTTTGCTGCGGCAGCTTGGGGAAAAAGATAAATCAAGATTTCGTTTTCTCGGCGCGTCGGCGCATTCTGTGGAGGAGGCGGAGGAGGCGCAGTCGCTGGGCTGCGCTTATATTACGGCGAGCCATATTTATGAAACGGACTGTAAAAAAGGGCTGGCGCCGCGCGGGCTTTTGTTTTTGCGCGAAGTCTGCCAGGCGGTGCAGATACCGGTCTATGCGCTCGGCGGCGTCCGCCTGTCAAATGCCGCCGCCTGCATACAGGCGGGCGCGTCGGGCGTATGCATTATGTCGGAGTGTATGCGTCGGCCGGATCTGTCCGCCGTCCTGCAGGCCTATAAAGAAACCGGCGGGTGGAATTGTTAAAATTTTATATATTTTTTTGTCGAAAAACCTCTTTATATTTTCAGAATTCATGTTATACTGATGTATATAGCTATGTTGTTTTGGTGAAATGGCATGAAAATATACGGTCTGAGGGAGGCTTATTATGACAAATAAACAATATAAAGCGGCGAATAACGTTGCTTTTCCTGTTTTGATGCTGATCTTTGGTTATTTTACCCTGACGCTCCTTGCGGCGGCGGTGACTGCCGGAAACTGGCGGGTGTATGTGCAGCTTGCGTCGATGCTTATCGCGATCGCTCTGAGCATCTATGGTTTTTTCTTTAAGCGGGATTCGGTATATTGTTCTGTGATTCTGCTTGTTTCCGGCGCGTTCGCATACTCGGTCATCGCGGTGTTGAACCGGACGCCGAACACGTTTATCTATGCGTTTGCGATTTTATTTGTCAGCATGGCGTTTATGAATGTAAAGATCATGCTGGCTGGGAACGCGGTCGTGGTCGCTGCAAATGTCCTCCGGCTGATTATCCAGTATGACGGGGCGGATGCGAGCGGTTATGCAACGCAGGCGATCATAACGATGTTTACGATCGTGCTGGTCGCGGTGGCGTCCACCCTGGTGACAAAGCTCCTGCTGCGGTTCAACCATGAGAATCTGGGAACGATCCAGGAAGCGGCGGACGAGCAGGAGGTCAGCAATAAAAAAATGCGCATTGTCGCCGACAACATCATGAAGCATTTTTCCGAGGCGATGAAGATGGTCGATAACCTGAAAGAATGCCTGGATACGAGCAATTCCGTCGTCAGCGATATCGCTGAGAGTACGGAGAGTACGGCGCAGGCGATTCAGCGGAATGCGGAAAAATGCGCGGACATCAGGCAGACGTCGGATGACGTAGAGCTGCAGATCCAGCGGATTCGGGAGGGCTCGATGCGCACCATGGAGACGATCGTTGAAGGCACAGGGGGCGTGGACGAACTGAAGGCGCAGGCGGAAAATGTGGAAAAAGACAGCGGCGTTACGGTGGAGGTGATCGGGCGGCTGACGTCCCAGGTGGAGGAAGTGCATAAATTTGTCGGATCGATTCTGGATATCTCCAGCCAGACGAACCTGCTCGCGCTGAACGCCTCGATTGAGGCCGCCCGCGCAGGCGAAGCCGGGCGCGGTTTTGCGGTTGTTGCGGAAGAGATCCGCCAGTTATCGGAACAGACAGAAGAAGCGTCCAAAAATATCACGCGGATCATTGAGGAGCTGAACCATGA
>CANQQG010000139.1 GCA_947625875.1 uncultured Lachnospiraceae bacterium | reverse complement strand
GAAGAACTGCGGGAAAAGCTGTTGCGATTGGACAAGGAAAGCAACGAACAGGAAGAACAGGCAGAGAACATTGACAGATTTATCGGCAAGGTAAAGAAATATCTTGACTTGGACGATATGGTAAAGGCAGTATATGTCCATACGCCGGACAAGTCAAGCGGGCATAGGGAGCAGCAAATTGACATTTCCTATGACCTTGTGGGAATACTCCCTATGTCTTTACTGGAAAGCCTGCAAAACGGAGAAACGGCATAGCCCTCAAACTACGCCGTTTCCCGAAAACAATCTTATGCTGTTTTATGAGTGCCGCCCTAATGGCGCGCCTTTTTCGCACAGTAGATAAATGCAGATCTTGGAGTGTAGTTTACATCCTTGTATCTGCATTTGCTTTTTGCGGCATTGGAAGGGATAGACTGCCAACCCTAAATTATGTCGGAATAAATCAGAAATTTAAAAAAGGGCTTGACTGTAAACCTTGTTGACGCCTTAATATCTATCAATAACTATATAAGGGCTGTGTCCGCAGGTCTTATATTTCTTTTCGCAGACTGAGTAAGGGGAGGGTAAGCGTTATGACGATAAAAGATGTCGAAGAACAGACAGGATTAACGCGTTCCAACATTATCATATATAAATTTGCCGACGGAAATTCCTGTTCAGTGGGATAAGGGGATTGCGTTTTCCTCTGTCAACAAAAATTTCATTCTTGATTGCAGGTATAGCTAAAATAAATTCGCCGCGTGTTTCCGCTTGACTTTTTTCAGAAAAGTGTGTATAATAAGTAACATGAGTTGTGTAACAACAGATGCTTTATGACGGGAGGAATCGGATTATGCCGCCAAAATTCAAATTCACACGGGATGAGATCACAAACGCCGCGCTAAACCTGACGCGGAAGGCTGGTCCGGACGGACTCACCGCACGGGCGCTGGCAGAGGCGCTTGGCTGTTCGGTCAAGCCGATTTTCGGGCTGTTCAAAAACATGGAGGAGGTGCAGGGCGCGGTTTTGTCTGCCGCGCAGGATTTGTACCAGAGTTATCTTGCCGGGGATATGGCTGCGGGAAAGTATCCTCCCTACAAAGCCAGCGGCATGGGCTATATCCGTTTTGCCAGAGAGGAAAAAGAACTGTTCAAGCTGCTTTTCATGTGTGACCGCAAGGGAGAGCCGCCGGAGCCGGGCAGGGAAATGGATGTGATCATCCCCCTTATTATGAAAAATACGGGGCTTTCCAGAGAGCGGGCGGAGCGGTTTCATCTGGAGCTGTGGATTTTCGTGCATGGCGTCGCGTCCATGATCGCCACATCCTATCTGGACTGGGAGATGGAAACCGTCAGCGATGTGCTGACCGATGCCTATATGGGGCTGAAAGCGCGTTTCTGCGCGGCGGAGGAATAGGAATATGGATGCCATCAAGACAATCGAACTCACAAAAAAATACAAAGACCTGATCGCTGTGGATGGACTGAATCTTACCGTCCGGCAGGGCGAGCTGCTGTCTTTGCTGGGCGTCAACGGCGCGGGCAAAACCACGACCATCAAGCTGCTGACGGGATTGACCCGGCCGACCTCCGGCGACGCTTTTCTGAACGGAAAAAGCGTTTTGACGGACAGCGCGGCGGTAAAAACCATGATTGCTGTGTCTCCGCAGGAAACGGCGGTGGCCCCCAATCTGACGGTCAGGGAGAACCTGGAGCTGATGGCGGGCGTTCATGGATTCCAAAAATCTGAGGCCAAAGACAAGGTGACAGAATTGTGCGGCTGTTTTGGTTTGGGCGAAATTGCAAACAAAAGAGCCGGAAAGCTGTCCGGCGGGTGGCAGCGGCGGCTCAGCATCGCCATGGCGCTCATCGGCAATCCGCAAATCCTGTTTCTGGATGAACCGACCCTGGGGCTGGATGTCCTGGCGAGAAGCGACCTGTGGGAGCAGATCTGCGCTCTCAAGGGAAAAATGACGGTGATTCTGACGACCCATTACATGGAGGAAGCCGAGGCGCTTTCCGACCGCGTGGCCATCATGAAGAGCGGACGGCTTCTGCTCACCGGCGCCCCTGCGGAGATTAAGAGCCGGGCAGGTACGGACAAATTCGACGAGGCATTCGTGCGTATTGTAAAGGAGGGACAGCTGTGAAAGGTTTGGCGTTTTCCAAACGAAATGATCGGGAGATTCTGCGCGACCCGCTCAACCTGTTTTTCGGGGTGGGCTTTCCCATTATCCTGCTGCTCTTGCTGACCGCGATTCAGGCCAATATTCCGGTGGCGATGTTTGAAATTGCGCATCTGGCGCCGGGGATTGTCGTATTCGGACTGTCGTTTATGACGCTGTTCTCCGCCACGCTGATCGCAAAGGACAGGGGCAGCGCTTTTCTGCAAAGGCTGTACGCCACGCCCCTGACGGCGGGAGATTTTATTATGGGCTATCTCCTGCCGATCCTGCCTATCTGTATCGCGCAGTCGGTCATTTGCTATGGCGCGGCGGCGCTTTTGGGGCTTGCAGTGACGACCGATATCCTGTTTGCCGTCCTTTTCACGCTCCCCATCGCGCTGCTGTTTGTGTCGCTGGGGCTGCTCTGCGGCAGCATTTTTACGGATAAGCAGGTGAACGGCGTCTGCGGGGCGCTGCTGACGAACCTGACGGCGTGGCTCTCCGGCGTCTGGTTTGACCTGGGGCTGATGGGCGGCGCGTTCCAAAAGGCCGCGAACCTCCTGCCGTTTGTCCACGCTGTGGAGATGGAGCGGGCCGTTCTGCGCGGAGATTACGCGGGGGTGTTCCCGCATATCTGGTGGGTGGCGGGCTACGCCGCCGCTGTGACGATAATAGCGGTGTTCGCGTTCTTGCGGCAGATGAAAAGACAGTGAGCTGACAATCAGTGAATCAGAGTGATAAATTCGGAAATTTAAGGAATGTGGAAATGGAAAGATTAACTTACACTACATTGAGAGATTATCCTGAGCTGAAAGATGCGGCTGCGTCCTGGTTCCACAGTAAATGGGGCGTACCGAAAGAAGCGTATTTGGAGTGTATGGACAAATACCTGAAAAACGAGACAGAATACGGATGGTATCTGTGTCTGGATGGCGACAAGATTGTCGGCGGAATGGGCGTTATTGAAAATGACTTCCATGACAGAAAGGATTTAAGTCCAAATGTTTGCGCCGTATATACGGAAGAAGCATATCGCAAAAACGGGATCGCGGGGCATTTGCTTGATATGACGGTAGAGGATTTGAAATCGAGGGGAGTCACCCCTGTCTATCTGGTGACGGATCATACCGGATTCTATGAAAGGTACGGTTGGGAATTTCTTTGTATGGTTCAGGGCGATGGAGAACCTGATATGACGAGGCTGTATATTCACAAATAGCTTTGTGATTATTAAAGTCGGCAATTTTGAATGTACCGAGGTGTGGGACGGGGTATTTAAAAAACTCTCCCGTTATCCACAGATCACCGATTGGGAAATCAGGACAATTATTGAGTTTATCGAATATGAGCGTAACTACGGCAGAGAATGTCGGATCGAATGTGAAGATGCAGGGCTGTTAAAGCGTATTCATGAAAAAATCCGCAACAAAGAAATCTACCGGAAGGCGGTTCGTCCTGCGCTGTTGACGGAATGCACTGCCTGCCCCTGCCGCAAAGGCTGCGAAACCGAATTTGTTTGCCATACCACATCGGTGGAAAATGCGACTCAGATTTTCCAATGATTTGTTTCAGAAAAGAGATATAGAAAAATTTCCGCTTTTCGGGAAGTGAATCGGAGCGAAAAATCAAGGTTTAAGGAGATAATTAAATGGCATTTAAACTGAACAGTGTCGTGCCCTGGGGCAGGAACATGGGAGAATATATACGGATGTTTCGGCTGAACGAAAGTGACTTGTCAGGAAAAATTGCAGGTTTCGGAGACGGCCCTGCGTGTTTTAACTGCGAGATGACAGCAAGAGGCGGCAACGTAACTTCATTTGATCCGATCTATCAGTTTTCTAAAACAGATTTAGAAAAACGAATTGAGGAAGTCAGAGTTATCGTTATGCGGCAAATGAGCGAGAATATGGATAACTATGTATGGAAGAATATCAGGAACTTAGATGAACTGGAATTTACCCGTATGTCCGCCATGAGAAAATTTTTGTCTGACTATGAAAAAGGGAAGGCGGAAGGGCGTTATGTATTTCATGAACTGCCGAATAGGTTAATTTACGACGATAATCATTTCGACATAGGGTTAAGTTCTCACTTTCTGCTGATGTATACGTCTTTAGGATATGATTTTCATATTGCCTCAATGACCGAAATGCTTCGTGTATGCAAAGAAATCCGGATTTTTCCGATTGTAGACTTAGACGCTGGTAAGACGGCATTAACCGAAATGGTTATAGACTGTTTCAAAAATGACTGCAAAGTTGAAATCGTGAAAACGGAATATGAGTTTCAAAAGGGAGAAAATAAACTTTTGATTATTAGAAAATGATGCCATCTTGATGAAAACAATTTGGGTCGGACTGGAAAAACAGGAATCCTATAAACATTCATCACCCCATTGACCCCGAACACTTTAGCGGTACGGCGCATGACTGTTTGGGTGTGATAGAGAAAATACGGGATTACGCCGA
>CANQQG010000138.1 GCA_947625875.1 uncultured Lachnospiraceae bacterium | reverse complement strand
GCCATCAGGCCGGATGCGCCCGCGCCCGCTACCGCCGTATCGTATGCACTTCCCTCATCGATCACTTTCCCACATATCATTTTATACAGGCCTTTATAAACATTTTCATATATCAGTTTACTATAACATAATTTGGAAAAAGATTCAATAAATCCTTCTTGTTTTTCAGGAAATTTTTGTTAAAATAGAACCATATTAATCCAACGAGGTGATCTTATGGCACGAAGGTTCCTGAAGACGTTCTGTTTCCTTTTCCTGCCGCTCCTTCTTTCCGGCTGCGGGCAGCGTGAACCGATTTCCAAAACAGGTTTTTATTTTGATACGATCATAACCGTAACGCTATACGACAGCTCCAAAACAGCGGAATTGGAGCATTGCTTTGCGCTTGCGGACACGTATGAGCAATATTTCAGCGCAGAACGTCCGGACAGCGATGTCAGCAAGATCAATGCGGCGGGCGGAACCCCCGTTTCTGTGCATGACGAGACCATTGAATTATTGCAAAAAGGGATTGATTACTCCGAGTTAAGCGGAGGACGATTTGACATTACGGTTGGCAGACTGACGGATTTATGGGACTTCCATGCCGAACATCCCGCCGTTCCGGACGAAACGGCTCTCAGAGAAGCCGTTTCCACAATTGATTACCGCCAAATTAAAATCAGCGGAAACGAAGTGACGCTGCAAAATCCCGACGCCGCCATTGACCTGGGCGGGATCGCAAAAGGCTATATCGCCGACCGGATGAAGGCATACCTGAAATCCGAAGGCATTACAAGCGGGCTGATCAACCTGGGCGGAAACGTGCTGGCCATCGGAGAAAAACCGGACGGCAGCAGTTATCGCATTGCAATCCAAAAGCCGTTTGGCGCATCGGGCGAAGGCATTGCCGCCCTTGAAATAAAAGATGACGCCGTTGTTTCCTCCGGAACCTATGAGCGTTACTTTACGGCAAACGGAAAGCAATACCACCATATCCTTGACGCTTCGACCGGCTATCCCTGTGAAAACGGGCTGTGCAGCGTCAGCATTATCTGTAAAAATTCTGCAGACGCGGACGGACTTAGCACGACTTGTTTTTTGCTCGGAGCGGAAAAAGGCATGGAGCTGATTGAATCGCTGGACGATACGGAGGCTGTATTTATAACGGATAACAATGACATCCTTTGTTCGTCAGGGATGGATGGCAGGCTGGATGTCTTCTGAATCGCTGTATCTATTATAAACAGGAGCGCCCTCGCTTTTTTATGCGCCGTTTTCACTGGCGCACTTTTTCAGCAGCGTCAGCGCCAGTTCCATCTGCGGGCTGAGCCACTTGTTTTTATGGTATAGATAAATCGCGTTATAAACTTTTTCATCGAGCTCTGTTTTGACTTGCTGCAAAGAGGCATTCTTAAGTTCTTCCTCCACAGAGTAGCTTGGAACAACGGCAATTCCGAGATTATTCATGACGCATCTCTTTACCGCCTCAATGCTCTGCACTTTCATATGAGGATCAAGAACGATATCCTTTTCGGAAAGATACTTGTCCATTTCCAGCTGATAATATCCGTCAGGTTCATTGCAGATCAGACTGATATGCTTGCGCTGATGAGGCGTGATAAAGTCAAGCTGGCTGCTGTCGGCAAATGGGGAAGCAATCAAAAGCACCCGGTATGTGCCAAGCTTTTTCGTAATGATGCTGTCCGGATAATAATCTTTTTCGCAGTTGACGCCAATATCTGCCATTCCGTCCATAACAGCCGGAATGATTTCGCCGGCCTGCATGGAATGAATGACAAGCTGTATGTTAGGCGCTTCGTGCGAAAATGCCTGCAAAAACGGCTGCATGGTATAGATCAGGATAGAGTCGGGAATCGCAAGTTTCAGGGAACCTGTTATTTCATGCATTCCTTTTCCGTAACTGCTTATCTGCTCCACTCTCTGTAAAATGGCGTCCACATACGGCAAAATATCCCTTCCTGCCTGCGTCAGCTCCATGCGTCTGCCTATTTTCTCAAATAATTTTAACGCCAGCTCATCTTCCAGCTGTTTTATCTGAAAGGTAACTGTGGACTGCGTATAGCCAAGCTTATCCGCCGCCTTTTGGAAGCTGCCCATTTCAAGGATTGTCTTGAAAGTCACTAAGTTTTTTGTGTTCATCTGCGTCACTCCTGATATATCGAAAATATCGAATTTCGGAATCAAATTTATTGAATTTTTTAATTGCTTTTCCTGTGTTATTATAAAACAGCAGATAAGAAATAGCAATCAATTTCAGGAGGTTATCTATGAATTTCAAGTTTAATGAGGACGAACAGAACGTAATCAACACGATTCGCGAATTTGGCGTGAACGAGGTTCGGCCGCTGGCGGCGGAGATTGA
Organism: uncultured Lachnospiraceae bacterium; assembly: GCA_947625875.1. Taxonomy (GTDB): domain Bacteria; phylum Bacillota; class Clostridia; order Lachnospirales; family Lachnospiraceae; genus Eubacterium_J. The sequence goes on along the minus strand of CANQQG010000138.1, from coordinate 2,489 downwards.
CGAACAGGAGCGTTTTCCCGAAGAAAACAGGAAAAGACTTGCAGAGCTGGGCATGATGGGGATCTGTTACCCGAAAGAATATGGCGGCGCAGGCCACTCTTATCTCGCCTATATTGCGGTGATTGAGGAGCTGGCAAAACACTGTTCCACGACATCCGTTATGCTGTCTGACCACCACTCTCTGGGCTGTTTCCCGATTGCGGAGTTTGGTACAGAGGAACAAAAGCAGAAGTATCTTGTCCCGCTTTTAAAAGGAGAAAAATTGGGCGCTTTTGCGGTAACAGAGCCGTCCGCAGGAAGTGATTTGGGAAATCAGCAGACGACCGCTGTTGACAAAGGTGGCTACTGGCTTTTAAACGGTTCCAAAATCTTTATTACAAATGGTTTTTATGCAGATACTTATTTTGTCACAGCGATGACGGATAAACAGCGGCGCAGCAGGGGCATATCCGGCTTTCTCGTAGAAAAAGGCACGCCCGGTTTTACCTTTGGCACAAAGGAAAAGAAAATGGGCATCCGCGGTTCCGCCACCTATGAACTGGTTTTCCAGGACTGCAAAATACCAAAGGAAAACCTGTTGGGAGAACCCGGAAAAGGCTTTAAAATGGCGCTGACCACCTTAGACGGCGGGCGTATCGGCGTGGCGGCGCAGGCGCTTGGCATTGCGCAGGGCGCGATTGATCACTGCAAAAAATATGTTACGGAGCATATGCAGGGCGAACACAGAATTTCGGAGTATCAGTTTACGCAGTTTGAGCTTGCCGATATGCAGGCGAGAGTGGACGCCGCCCGCCTGCTGGTATATCGCGCTGCGCAGGCGAAGCAGGATCATGAACCGTTCTCCCATCTTGCGGCTATGGGCAAACTGTATGCCGCCGAGGCGGCGACAAATGTGACGCGCCGCTGTGTCCAGCTCGCCGGTTATGACGGATATTCAAGGGATTATCCTTTTGAGCGTCTGATGCGTGACGCCAAAATAACGGAGATTTATGAGGGAACAAGCGAAGTGCAAAGAATGGTCATTTCTTCCTGGATGGGAATCAAATAATATGAAAAAACCATATATCAGGGGCGGAAAACGGAAACGTGTTCCGTCCCTTTTCTACAGATATGATAAATTCCTGCGCTTTTCATCATCTGGCAGATACAGCAGGCTCTTTGGCCAGACAGATCAGTCTCGCATATTTGTTTTCAGAATCCTCTGCGATTTTGATGTTTCCCTGCTGTATGTGATAGTCGATTCTCCTGGCATACCACCAGTCTCCCACACCGAAGTGATAAGAACCAAGAATATCCCCGATCAGCCTGGCCTCTTTGACCGGCCTGCGGGTAAGCATCTTCCATAACAGGAAATCATAAAAATCTTCCGGAACGCCGACAACTCTGCCATTGACCACTGCCCGAAGCGGACTGTTATCCTCAGCCAGTCCACTCCACAGTCCGGCATACATCCGCATTTCTGCCCTGCCCAGCGTCTTTTCATATGGCAGGAATCCCGCAAATTCTTCCGCCGAAACCTCGCCCCAGTTGCTGTAAGATCGAATGGTTTTCTCCCCTGCCGCATATTCCGGAAGCCGCACCGTATGAACCTCATTTTCATATTTCAGCAGCATCCTGCACAGGCTGTAAAAACCGCATCTGGAATAGGGCGCGTCGCTGTGCCAGATCCGAACCGCCTCGCCATTCTCCAAAAATCCGATCAGCCGCTGCAGTTCATTCGCATATACATCCCCGGATTGTTTCAGCTCATCTTTCATTTCTTCAGCGAAGCTTCCATACAGGTTCTGCGAAAGCAGGGAATAAATCAGATCTTTCCGGTACGGACTGTCCACAGGTTTTTGAATGTCGCCGATGTCCAACATAAAACCAAGACACACCACTTCTTCCGCCGTCCCTTCCACCCATCCGGAAAAAGCCCTTTCCGGAGGCGTCTTTTTTCCCGCCATCCAAACAGAAGTCGGCCCGTTTACTTCGCCGATTATTACCTTACTTTTCGCCGCTTTCATGGAAGCCGCTTCGCTGTCGCCGAACAGTATTTCGATCATGTCTTTTCCCTCACTCCCCAAAAATTTAATTGCTATAATAAGTCAAATGAAACACACGATAGACAAGCCTGGATTTTACAGGGGACTCTCCGTTTTTTCTTTTTCTTCTTCGTACAGCGCCAGAAACCGGTTACGGTCTTCCTGATACAGCTTTTCAAGCATATGTGGAAAATGAAAATCCTGCCAGTCGAGATCACAGAATACATTTGGAATGTAGTGATACAGTCCCTCGGCAATCCGCTGTGCCTGTCCAATATCGTTTACGTCACAATCCAGCATTTTTTCCCGCGTAAAGATAATCAGACGAACCATATATGGTCCTCCCTTATAGCCGATTTGGGCGCCGATCCACAGAATCTGGTCACAGGGAATCGCTCTTATTTTTTCCATGCTGTATCCAATCAGCAGCAGATAGGAGGGAGTCAGCAAAACCCGCGTGTCATG
>CANQQG010000137.1 GCA_947625875.1 uncultured Lachnospiraceae bacterium | reverse complement strand
TAAAACGGGTAAGCATTATAAACCTCATTTCAAATAATGAAGAATAAAGGAGAGATGAACATGAGAAAGACACTGGTTTTACTGATGGCGCTGCTTATGACCTTTTCAGCGGTTCTTTCCGGGTGCGGCTCAAAAACAGAAGACCCCGGACCGCCGCCTGAAGATGTGATTAACTCCGGCAGCGCATCAAGCAGGAACGATGAGGCAACGGCAGACGATTCAGGGAATGTATCTGACGGAAAAATGCTGGAGGGCGCCGTTCAGGTCAGTATCGGACAGGGCGATGGAAAGACTTACACGGTAGATATGTATAACAATGATGCTGTAAATACCATGCTTGGATTTTTGTCAGGCACGCTATTATTCCCATCCACCGAATACGACGAAGAACAGGGCTTTGCGGCGCATAACATTAGAGGGAGTTATACGCAGGATGACGAGATTACGGTAACAGATATCAAGGCCGGTGAGATCTATCTGTTCTCAGGCGGGCAGCTTCGGTTGTACTTCAAGGACATAGATGGCGCAAATATCACAGCAACACCTGTGGGATACTTTACTGAAACGGACGATCTCACCGAAACGGTGATAGCGGATCATGAGGCAAACCGTGACGATCCGTGGGGAGTTGAAGTTTATTTCTCGATCACAAAGATGATCGATTAAAAACTGCTCATAAGAAGTTCTACGGTAGATTGGGGAGGAAGACGATGAAAAAACGTTGGATAATCATTGCAGCAGTGCTTTGCGTGATTGTACTTTCCGCATGTGCTGTCCAAGAAAACAGTAATACTGATACGAGCGAAAACGGCAATATTGATACAAATAACAATAACGATATAAAGGAGGATGAAACTGAAATGAAAATGAATGTGCAGATCGGCGATTACACATTTACCGCTACTTTGGAGCAGAATCAGGCGGTAAAAGAACTTGTGGAAATGATGAAGGAAGGTCCCGTAACCATTGAAATGAGCGACTATTCCGGGTTTGAAAAGGTAGGGGCGCTTGGGAAAGGACTAACGACTGACAATCATCAGACGACTACGACGGAAGGAGATATTGTACTTTACAGCGGAAATCAGATCGTCATCTTTTATGGTTCCAATTCATGGAGCTATACCCGAATCGGGGAAATTGACGATCTTACAGACTGGAAAAAGGCGCTCGGCAACGGAGATGTAACCGCAGTGTTTACCATAGCAGAATAAACTAAGGGGGATAATACGATGGTGAAGGAGCCGAATCCGAACGCACGTTACCGAAATCCCCATATCGCATTGGATGAAATTATCGTTGCTAACGGTCAGAACTGAAGGCAGAACAAATCGGAAACAAACCGCGTGAGCGATATGCGTTTGGTCAAAGCCTAAAATAATTCATTATAAGGAGGGTTTTCAATGGAAAAACAGATGCTGGCAGAAAAGGTTGCTATTATAACAGGCGCAAGTTACGGCATGGGTTATACGATGGCGGAGTTATTTGCCAAAGAGGGTGCCAAGGTCGTAATGACTGCCCGCGGGCAGGAAAAACTGGATTTAGCAGTAAAGGCAATCCGTGAGCAGGGATATGATGTGATGGGCGTTGTCGCCGATAACAAAATCCTTGCTGATGTGCAGAAAGTGATTCAGACTGCGCTTGATGTGTATGGCGGTCTGGATATTGTAATCAACAATGCGGCAATGGGTGAGCAGAAAATGATCGATGAGACGGATGACGAATGGCTGGAACACGTTTACCAGACAAATGTATTCGGACCTTTCCGTTATATTCGGGAATCCTTGAAAGTTTTCCTGCCAAAGAATGAGGGATGTATTATCAATATTTCTTCGGTGAATGGCGAGCGTCCGTTCTGCGGGGCGTCCTATACGTCCTCAAAAGGCGCAATTAACACCCTGACGAAGAATGTCGCCATGAGACTGATCGATACTAATATCCGTATTAACGCTGTGGCTCCCGGTGCGACTGTAACCCCCGCACATCTGGCAAATAAGGCTGGTGAGCAGCCCGGCGGTGCGAAAATGTTGGAGTACAGCAGGCATTTTGTCTACTTCCCCGGACCGGAATGTGATCCTATGGATCAGGCAAACGCTTGTCTGTTTCTTGCTTCGGATATGGGAAAGCACGTCAAGGGGCAGGTCATTCAGGTATGCAACGGCGCTTTCCTTTGATTTGAAGGGGATTTCATAATATGAGCAGAACAACAGATGAGGAGGAATTATTTGCGAAAAAGCCAATCGGAAGGGCAGTGTTTTCAATGATTCTTCCTACTATTATTAGCCAGATCATTGTTGTCATTTATAATCTGGCAGACACATTGTATGTAGGACTGACTGAAAATGCAAACGCGGTCGCGGCAATCTCCCTGTGTCTCCCGGTTTATTCTCTTCTCTCGGCTCTCAGCAATCTGTTTGGGATTGGAGGAGCAGCCGCAGCCGCCCGTGCTTTAGGCATAAAAAATGAACAGAAGGCAGGCAGGATATTAAGGCTTTCCCTTATTGGAGCATTTGTAATCGCGGTCTGTTATGCGATTTTCATGGCAGTCTGCAGAAAAACGCTGCTGCTTTTGATTGGCGGCGATGCGGGAACAATCGATTACGCTGAAAATTATGTATTTTGGACAATCATTGTTGGAGGAATTCCAACTGTAGTGTCACCTGTATGCGGACACCTGATTCGCTCAATGGGATATCCCAAACAGGCGAGTATGGGTATGAGTCTGGGTGCGTTGCTAAACATTGGTCTTGATCCGCTATTCATGTTTGTCCTGCTTCCTGCTGGAAATGAGGTTACAGGGGCAGCTATTGCGACAGCCCTTTCAAATAGTATCGCGCTTGTTTATTATGTGGTATCATTCCGCATAAATAAGGTATTGGGTGACAGGCCGAAACCAGAGAGCGGAGCTGGGAAAATACTTGTTGAAATAGTAAGAGGCGGGCTGCCAAGCTTTTGCATGATCGCACTGGCCATGCTTTCCAACTGTTTCCTGAACTCAATGATTTCATCTTTGGGCAGCGAAGCGGTAGCAGGGCTTGGCATTGTCAGGAAGATTGACCAGTTGGCCTATGCGGTCAATCAGGGAATTACGCAGGGAATCCTGCCGCTTGCGGCATACTGTTATGCTTCCGGCAGAAGGCGGAGAATGTGGTCTGCAGTTGGAATCTGCACGGCGGTTTCGGAAATGGCTTCTGTCACAAGTACGATCGTTTCCCTTTTGTTTGCGAAACAGTTGGTTTCCGTTTTTATACGGGAGCCTGTTACCGTAGGTTTTGGTTCAGAATTCTTACGGGTATTATGCATGGCGATTCCGATTTACTCTCTGACATTCCTTATCATTGCGGTGTTTCAAGCTATGGGGTGCGGAGAACAGCCATTTATCCTGTCCATCCTGCACAAAGGAAGTCTGGATATTCTTTTGCTGTTTTTGCTTAGAAAATTAGTGGGTACGGAAAATATTTTGTGGGCAACACTGATTTCTGAAACGGTGGCTCTTGTTGTGGGAATATGGATGCTGGCTCGGTTTTTCAAGAAATCTTCATCGAAGCTGACGGCAGATATTTGACAGGGGACGTAAAAAGACCATGGACTATTACTATTAAGAGAACTGTTAAAACGGAAACAAAAACTGATTGAAGGAGGAAAGCGTATGAAAAAACTTGGTTTTGGATTGATGCGTATGCCGCTTTTGAAAGGCGGAAAAGATTCGGATGTGGATGTGGAACAGGTCAAGGAAATGGTGGATCTGTTTATGGAAAACGGTTTTACTTATTTTGATACAGCAATCATGTACAATGGCTTTGCAAGTCAAAGCGTTGCAAAGGCGGCTCTCGTAGACCGGTATCCCAGAGACAGTTTTACACTGGCAACGAAACTTCATGCGGCGTTTTTTAATTCCCTGGAGGACAGGGATAAGGTATTTCAGGAGCAGCTTGCGCAGACAGGTGCAGGTTACTTTGATTATTATCTGCTTCATGGCATTGAGGCGGGAATGATCGATAAATATGAAAAGTATGGCTGTTTTGACTGGCTGCTGGAAAAGAAGGCGGCAGGACTTGTCAAGCACGCAGGCTTTTCTTTCCATGATTCTGCTAAGATGCTTGATGAAATCCTTACCAGACATCCGGAGATGGAGTTTGTACAACTGCAGATCAACTATCTTGATTGGGAAAGCCAGTGGGTACAGTCAAAGGCTTGCTACGACGTAGCGGTAAAGCATGGGAAACCGGTAATCGTAATGGAGCCTGTTAAGGGCGGTACTCTGGCGCAGTTGCCTGAAAGCGCGGAAAAGCTGCTGAAAAGTCATGCACCGGAAATGTCCATCCCAAGCTGGGCTGTCCGGTTTGCGGCATCTCTGGATAACGTGATGGTGGTACTTTCAGGAATGTCGGATCTTTCCCAGATGAGAGATAATGTGAGCTATATGAAAGACTTTGTGCCTCTGACGGAAGAAGAAAAGGCTGTCTGTTTTGATGCGGCAAAGATCATCAACGGACAGATTACGGTTCCATGTACGGGCTGTGCTTACTGTACCTCGGGCTGCCCGAAAAAAATCGCAATTCCGCAGTATTTTTCTATCTATAATGAGGATATGCGTGAGAAGCTGGAGGAAAAAGGATGGACGGCAAATTTTGCAAATTACGCCAATTTATCCGCAAAATTCGGAAAAGCGAAGGATTGCATTGGCTGCGGCCAGTGCGAGAAAGTATGTCCGCAGCATTTGACGATCATAAAATACCTGAAGGCAGTTTCCGAACATTATGACAGACAGCAGTAGAAAGGAGATTTTTGCAGTTCTGTCCACTTCCTTACGGCAGTGGACAGACGATCTGCTGCTGTTTCATTGAATTGGGAGGTCATTGTTCCTGCGGATATCAACAGGCGGACATATTTTTTCTTTGACAGTCCTGAATTTTTCCGGCAGGTCGTCAACGGTAAGATCTTTTACCCGTTCTTCCGTGCCCTCGCTGACCGCCTGTTCATAATACCAGCATTTCAACTCAAGGATAGATAAGGTTTCCTGCATCTTTGCAAGCTGTTTTTTTACGATCTCACGTCGGCTCTGAAAAAGAGCGAGCCTGTCAGGAAGCGTTTCATCCCCCTGCCCTGCCATATCAATAAAGCGTTTTATTTCTTTGAT
>CANQQG010000136.1 GCA_947625875.1 uncultured Lachnospiraceae bacterium | reverse complement strand
CATCACAAGCGCGGCCGCAAGGATGCCCGCGCCTGCCTTCGTGATTTTTCTTCGCATAAAAATTCCTCCTTTTTCTGGTCTGTCTGCGAATGACACATGGTTTTATATCAAACCGGAAATCCCCCGCGGACAGAGGCAAAATGATACGTCCGCGCAAGGGTATTTCCGGCATTGATATCAGGACAAAATTACCTTTGCCAAAAAGCGCCTGTAACAAAAGCATAATGGCGGCGCTCGCGCAAAGCCTGATATTTGCTTGGATCGTGGAATCATTGTAGCACAGACCGGGATGAAATTTATTAAAATCGGGAATATAAATGATTTTAAATTTCCATCCGTTATTTCAGTTTATAAATATCATCCGTTCTGCAAAAACCCGTTTTTTACGCAAAATAAGTTGCATATTTTTACACGCCGCGTTATAATACGTTCCATGAAAACATATGTATTAACAGAAAAAAAAGAATTTATGCGCCTGCTCCTCTGCAGCGAAACCTTTGATCATTTCCTCGTATCAGAAGCTTCCATCCATACGGTTGTCCGCTATGAGGTCGACGGACGCATCAACAAAGATTTTTATTCCAAAGAGGAACTGGCCGAAAAGCAGTTAGACGGGCTTGCCTTTCTCCCATACGGGCGTCTGCGCCCTTTCTTTTATGACCTGATCCGCGGACGGCACACCCCTTCTTATTTTAAATTTGTACTTATGCTCTCCCCCGACAACCAGCGCAACACTGTCCTGGCGTCCGGGACTTCCATACAGCCGTCCGACGTCGGCGCGCTCTATATCAATATCCAGTACCGGGACGGGCGCCTGATCCTTACTTCCGGCGTATCATACCTGACATTTATCCCTGACAAAAGTTTTGACAAAGAATGGGATCGGTACGCCGCAAATTTTTTAAAGAAAAACCATGTTACTTTTTTATAATTTTAACATCCTTTTCCTTTACTTTTCCATTTTTGTATGATATGCTAAATATAAGCTGTTTTCAGCTAATATGTTTTGGAGGTACTGTCATGAACAAGGGTACAGTAAAATGGTTTAATAATCAGAAGGGTTACGGCTTCATCACAGACGAAGAGGGAAAAGACGTATTCGTACATTTCTCCGGTCTGAACATGGAAGGCTTCAAGTCCCTGGAAGAAGGCGCATCTGTTGAGTTTGAAGTAACAGAAGGCGCAAAAGGTCCGCAGGCGACAAATGTAACGGTTATCCAGTAATTTATCTGGTGTGTGTATCAATCAATCACAGTTTTTCAAATGTACATCATGATATAGATCATACGTAACAGCCCGGCATACGGCAGATCAGACGCGGGAAATGGCTGTTGCGGTTTTAAGTATTATACATGGGGAATTGACAAAACAGCAACTTGATTATGACACAACAAAAAAATCTGCTCCGGCAGATTTTTTTGTTGTGTTTTTTCTTTCACAGGGAATGGGCCATACCGACAGGCAGGCCCGTAAATCCGTTTCAGAGATACTCGTCGAGCTTATGCGATACGTCAAGCACATTGTTCAGGATATTCTTTGTATTTTCCGCATTATGCAGGTTCTGCACACTCAGGTCCGCCGCCTGCATGGAGGAAGCCGTCACTTCCTCTGTCGTCGCGGACAGATGCATGATGTCGTCCACGATCCGGTTATTGGAATCGGAAAGCTGGTTCAGCATCTTATCAATATCGCCAATGCTGGAGATCAGCTGATTTACATTTTCATTCATTTCCTCAAAGCTCCTGGAAACCTGCTCGATCATTCCGTCCTGCGAGCCTGCGGCGTCTATGGATTTGCTGACCGCCTCCGCAGCCGCCTGCGCGTCTTCGGAAAGTTCGTTCAGGATCCCCGCGATGCTCTCCGTCTCTTTTCTCGTTTTTTCCGCAAGCTGGCGGATCTCATCCGCCACAACGGCAAAACCGCGCCCCGCTTCCCCGGCTCTCGCGCTCTCAATGGATGCGTTCAGCGCAAGCAGGTTCGTCTGGTTGGAGATCGCAAAGATCGTACCGGCGATCGTCTTTACCGCATTGGTGCGTTCCTGCAGCTTTTTCATGGACTCCGCAACGTCCGAGTTCGTTTCTTCGATGACGACCGACTGCTTTTTTAAATTTTCCATCATGCGCAGGCTGTTCCCGTTGATCTCTTCCGACTGCTTTGCGACCTGTACCATATGCTCGGAATATTCCAATGTCTGTTCGATCGAATCCTGGATATTCTGCGTCATCTCCGTCTGCGTCTGGATGCTTTCCGCCGTACTGAGTGTGCTGTCGGAGATGTCCTTTACCGTACCGTTTACGACATCTGTGGAATTGTTCAGTTCATTCATAATGCCCATCGCGTCTTCCGTCCCCCGGCGGATCTCTTCCGCGACGGCAAGCACGTTGTCCATAACGCGCTTCTGCTTTTGCTGCTGCTGCTGTAAACTGTGCCGCGTATCATGGTTATAGATATTCGCGATCCTCGTCGTAAAATAAATGACCACGAGCAGGAGCGTAATGGCAAGCGTCGCTCCGAGCTGGTCCATGATTCCCCCGTCCTCATACGCGCCCTGCTGCAGCTTAAAGACAATGGCGATCACATTAATGAGCGATACGGAAACGCCCGATATAAGGGCAAATTTTTTATCAAAAAACAGGATGCAGCCCACCATCGGGATCACAGACATAAAGCGCACATAATAACTGGTAAACGCGCTCGAAACCAACAGCGTCACGACCAGAAGCCCGGCAAGCATGACATAGCGCACATATGCGCCCGCGTGGTTTTTCATATACGCCGCCACATCTGCGGCGCAGGCAAGGACGACCAGCAGCGTCACCATCCCTCCATATCCGGCGGAGCGGATGCCCTGCAGCGCCGTAACCCAGACGACCAGCAAAAGAAGCGTATAAAATACGACATAGCCAATCATTGCAAAACGGTTCGTCCGGGCAGTCTGCGCCTCCTTCTTTTCATATAAATATACTTTTTCCTCCATAAGTTTTTCTCTCTCCCTTCGTAAAACCCCTGTTTTTCACAAAAAGAAGCGTTATCCGGATCATGCATTTTCCCGGTCTGCCGTCAGATAAACGATGTGCCGTCCACAATCGTATTCCTTTGTCCTGCCGTCATCCATATAATAAGCGTACGGCTCCGGCGCATCGCCATATGCATATATGCCAGGACGCCGATAATCCACAGCCTCCGTATATTCCGCGCTGTCCGCCAGCGGCAGCAGGCGATTCCTGCGGAGAAATATGCATACGTCTCCCAGCGGCATACGGATATATACGTGCCCCTTTTCATATACTTTCTCCTCAACGATATCCGCGCCGCAAAACCGCAGCATTTTCATGTCTTCCGGCAGATATACGACACGCCCGTCCGCGTTCTGCTCATAAACCGGCGCGACCATGATGCTTTCGCCGACCAGAAGCTGGTCTTCCGTACGGCGCGCAATTTCATCCTCCGGCCAGACAAACCCCAGAGGCAGAAACATCATGCCATCCTGCAGCGCGGCTTTCATGTATTCGCTGTACAGATACGGGAGCAGCCGGTAGCGCAGCCTTAATATCCCGCCGAACAGCTCCGTCCGCCCCGCAAAGCAATACGCCTCCTGCCGCCTTGTGCCCCGCGCCGAGTGGTTGCGCATTAACGGCGTAAAGACGCCGAACGACAGCCAGCGGATCAGCAGGTCTTCTGTCACATCCCCGCCGAATCCCCCAAGATCCGCGCCCGTATACAGGAACCCGCACATATTCAGCGACGGCATCATCTTTATATTCATCAAAAGATGCGACCACCAGGAAATATTATCGCCCTGCCAGACGCCGCCATACCGATGCATCCCGATATAAGACGCGCGCGAGAATAACAGAATCCGTTTTTCCGGCGCAAGCTCTTCAAACGCCTCGGCCGCGGAACGCGTCATATAATATCCGAACAGGTTGTGTATTTTGTCATGGCGTATCCGTTTTCCGCGGTAAGTATGGTAAAAGGACGCATAATCTTTTTCGCTGTTTGATATACTCCCGACCAGATCCTTAAATGCAAAGAAGCTGTCTACGTCCAGATTCCTGCCCTTATAAGCGTCGATTTCCCCAAATACTTCCTTCAGGCGCTTTTCCGAATAAAATATGGCAGGCTCGTTCATATCGTTCCAGAAGCCTTCAATCCCTTTATCCAGCAGGATCTTATATTTCCTGCCAAACCACCTGCGCGCATCATCATCCAGCATATCCGGAAAACAGCATCTGCCCGGCCACACGCCGACAATAAAATCCCCGCCGTTTTCATCTTTGCAGAAATACCCGTTCGCGCGCCCCTCTTCATAAACGTCATACCCGTCTTCCACTTTTACGCCGCCGTCAATAATCGGCGCCAGATGGATATGCTCTTTTTCCATGTCGGAAACCAATTGCTCAAAATCGGCAAAGGTTTCGCGGTTTATCGTAAAATCCTTATACCGCTCCATATAATCGATGTCCAGGTAAACGCAGTCCAGCGGCAGGCGCGCCTCCCTGTGCCTGCGGACGACTTCGCGCACTTCCTCTGCGGAATCATAGCTCCAGCGGCTCTGCCCGTAGCCGAATGCCCAGCGCGGCGGTATATAGCTGCGCCCGATGATGCGGCGGAACTCCCGCACCGTCTCTGACGGCGACTCCGCTTCCATCACATACAGGTCATATGCCGTCTCCTCCGCATCCGCTACGGTAATGCGCAGCAATCCGTACCGGGTATATCCGACGTCAAAGGTTACTTTTGCGGGCGTGTCAATAAATACGCCCACATTAAAATCACCGGCGCTCAACAATAAAAAATTATGCGCGCCATATAATGACTGTGTGCCTTCATTATGGTTCGGATCATCGGAACAGTTACTTACGTATTTCCATCCGCGCTTATTTATGCCGCGCGTCTGCTCGCCAAGCCCGTATACAATCATATCGTCCGGCATCTCATATTCCAACGCGCCGTTTTTCTGCGTCAAAAACAGGCTGCCGGATCCGCTTTCCGGAATATCCGCAATCACCGCCTCTGTTTTTACAGGCTCTTTTGCCCCTGCGCTCCCTAACCGATACCTCTTTACCATAGCAAATGTTCTCCTGTACTTGTAAAATAATCAGATATCCATATTATATCACAAAAACATGGCGCTTAAAAGATTTTTTCGCAAAAACAGCCGGCTCTAAAAAGTCAAGCATTAAATGTCATGCTTTTAATGCAAAATATCACTTTCAGCGTTTTGCACAGTTCTTTGTATTGT
>CANQQG010000135.1 GCA_947625875.1 uncultured Lachnospiraceae bacterium | reverse complement strand
AAGTTTGAAACAGGAAAACAGCGGATAGAGAAAATTAGAATTGCATAGCAAACAAGCCATCACTGGGGTGGCAAAAAAATAAATATAGTCACAACGCCTAATCAGGTGACGGGAACAACATCATCTTTGATGGTGTAGCCACGAAGTCGGAGCAGATTAAGCGCCTGCGAAGTCGTCAGTATTTTTGACCCATTCACAGGGCGTGGCTCAAGAAAGCCTTCCGGTGTATACGGCTTTAAATCTGTGAGTATGTGCCAGATAGCGGTCAGGATCATACGGCAGATGGCAATGATGGCTTTCTTGTGACCACGGCGTGCTTTGATGCGCTTATAGCGCGTGGTGAATTCAGGATGTTTCTTGGATTTGATCAAAGCATTTGCAACTTGCACCAAAACTGGTTTAAAATAGGAACCGGCACGGGAAATCCGAGTGGATTTGATTTTGCGGTCGCTTTTATCATTCCGTGGACAACATCCTGCCCAGGAGACGAGGCGCTTAGCTGTAGGGAATACAGACATATCGCCGCCAATCTCTGAAAGCGCCTGAATAGCAGTCATGGGATTCCTGTCGAATCCGGGAATAGTCCTTATTAAGGTCAAAGCAGCCTCATATTTATCACTGAGACGAAGGATTTCCTGTTCCACTTCTGAAATGTGCTTTTTAAGTTCATCGATGTGATCAAGGCACTGCCTGAGTTTCACAGCCTGTTCTTTCGAGATGGCGCCATCAACAGCAGCCTGTATTTCTTCAACCGGGGTTTTACAGCGGCCGTCAATAAAAGGCGTTACATCAAATTTTTCCCCAGGGTTTTGCAAAATGTGTTCTGTAATAGAACGGGATGATTTGCCAAACACGTCAGAAAAGACGTCATCGAGTTTTAAGTTGGATACAGTAAGACAATTCTGGGCGCGATTCTTTTCACCGGCAATCATACAGGTGAGTTTGTATCGGTATCTTACGAGATCCCTTAGCTCTCTGACGTCAGCAGGCGGAATAAAGGAAGGGCTGACCATGCCACACATATATAGATCGCAGATCCACTTTGCATCTTTACGGTCGGTTTTGTTTCCTTTCATCGGTTTCGTGTATTTGGGATGGGAGAGAGTGACCCATATTTCATGCTGCTCTAATATATTGAAAACAGGGATCCAGCGCTTACCGGTAGATTCCATGCAGACATCCTTGCAGTTGTATTTTGCAAGCCAGTCACACAGCTCATTCAGCCCTTTCGTAAAGGAAGAAAAGCGGGCTTGCTTATACTCAGTGCGGCTGTTGGAATCAGGAATGCCGATACAGGCATAGATCCAGGTTTTGTGAACGTCGAGTCCACAGCAGTTAAATTTCAATATTTTAAATGACAAGTGGCTACCTCCTGTCTTTTGTAGTTATAAAGCTGACAGTGACTGGCCATCCGGCGAGATCGAGTCGACTTCGGAAGAGATAAGTTTACGGGCTACTGTTATGCGCCACTCATTGATGCCTTAACGGATGGCCGACAACATATACATATGCGGGGTCGCCGCTATACAGCCCCGCCACTCACCTCCGCGTGTTCTGTAGTGTGTCAGTCTTACAAAGAAAACTATATCAAAAAATTTAAAAAAGTGAAAGCCCGAAGAGGGTTTCATAACCCCATCGGTGCCTTTCGCAGAAAGGCGGGTTATACATATGGAAAATAAAGTGAAAGGTAAGCACTATTGGTGTTCGGAATGATTTTGGAACTTGTCGGTATTGTAGTGACGGTTATCAGCATCATCGTCACGATAATCAGTATCCGGCAGACCAGTAAAAATAAAAAACATCAAAAAAGCAACCGCCCTGACCAAAGTTAGGTTGCTTTTTTGATTTGCACTTAACGAGGCAAACCGTTGTTTCACGGTAACACCTTTTTCTATAACCTATGTTAGCGCTGATTGGCGCTTCCGTCAAGAACTTTTTCACGCTGCCAATCCTGCAATAAATAACAGGCATAACTGTCCAGTTATAAGGGGTTTCAAAATCGCACATGGCCTTGGGATTCTCTCTGTCTTTATCATCTGTTTTCCGGGCATGAAAGAGGGCGTGAAGCATATATTATAAGGAAGAAACTATGTCGATTTCAGGAGTGACATGAATTATTTGTGGGGATTTATGATGCTTGCAGGGATTGTTTACGCTTCTTTTCACGGGACATTGCCGGAGGTGACGCAGGCCGCCGTCGATTCTTCCAAAGAGGCGGTAACGCTCTGCATTACGATGACGGGCGTTATGTCCCTCTGGGTAGGGCTGATGCGGATTGCAGAACATGCGGGGATCATTTCCGGGGCGGTACGTATGCTGAAACCGTTTCTGCATTTTTTGTTTCCAAACCTTCCGAAAAACCATCCGGCAAATCAGTATATTGCGGAAAATTGCATTGCAAATATTTTTGGGCTGGGATGGGCGGCGACGCCTGCGGGCTTAAAAGCGATGGAGGAACTGGAAAATCTGGAAGAGGAGCGGCGCATCAGGCATAAAAAAAGCCTGCCAAGAGGCACATCGACAAATGAAATGTGTACGTTTCTCGTATTAAATATTTCATCGCTGCAGCTGATACCCGTAAATATGATTGCCTGCCGCAGCCAGTACGGGAGCGTAAATCCGGCGGCAATCGTCGGACCGGCGATCGCCGCGACGGCAGTTAGCACAACGGCGGCAATTATATTTTGCAAACTGATGGACAGGAAACGGGGAACATAGGGTTTCCTGTCTTTCATTTGGCTTACGGGCGTAAACTGTCCGGCAGAAATTCAGCGTCCGTATGGTCGGTGATGTGTTTTTTGAGAATATCAAGAGAAAACGCGCCCCAGTTATTTGCGCCATGTTCCCGGGCGAGCTCTTCTGTATAATTTTCCATCAAATACAGCCGCAGATCATAGCGGACAGCCAGGCCCAGTGAATCTTTTTGCGTCACGTCAGTTTTATAGTGGCTGATAACCGGATGTATCAGCGCATTTTCAACAGAGATTGTCCCTTTTGCATCTTTTACCAGATCAAACGTCAAAATCTCGCCGACAAGGTTCTGGCTGTACAGCTGGGTTGAACAGAAGTTTCCAAGTGAATAAGCAACCAATGTCCGGTTTCCGTTTTGACCGGTTAGATACGCAGTCTGCCCTGCAACGTGCGGATGGTGCCCGAGTACGACGTCAACGCCGAGATCCGCACAGAGAGAGGCGTATGTCTGCTGTTCTTCGGTAATGCCGGATTCCTCTTCGGTTCCCCAGTGGAAAGAAACAATCACTGCGTCAGCTTTTTCTTTCGCAAGCCTGACCTGGCGGGTAATAACCTCCGGATCAGCGTAAGGAATGAGATAACCGCTGGAATCGGAGAGGTCATTTGCGTGGGAGCCATTTACAAGCGTCGTATAGGCGAGGAAAGCAATCCGCATTCCGGAATGCTCAACGATGCGGATTGCGTCATAATCCTGCTTTGTATAGCCGCCGATCATCGTAATGGGAAGCGTATTAAAATATTGGACGGTATTGATATACCCCGTTTCCCCTTTATCCAGCATATGGTTATTGGCAATATTGAACACGTCAAAACCGGTATCAATCAGAGCCTCAACGATTTCATGGGGAGCGTTGAAGTCCGGGTATCCGGAGATGCCGAGCGCTTCGCCGCCGACCGGCGATTCCTGGTTGACAAAGGCGATGTCCGCCTCTGAAATCAGTGGCCGGACGCCTTCATAAATCTTTGAAAAATCATAATTTTGTCCTGCGGAAGCATCCGAGGCGCCGGTTTCTATCACCGATTCATGAGGGATATTGTCTCCGGCTGCAGCTATATGTACGCGGGTTTCTTTTGGCGCAACCGCTGCTCCGGTACGAACCGGGGCGGACAGCGGCTTTTTTTCCGCAGATGTTTCGGGGCGTTCTGCTGATTCTGTGGATTTTACGGACGTCTGCCCGCAGGAGGATAATAAAAAACAGATTAAAATACAAAGTATAAAGTATGTGATTTTTTTCATAAGCGCCTTTTCTTTTGTTTTCATTTCAGTTTTTATCTAATATTGATTATACATATTGCAGTCTGATTGTCAATGTTGAAATCCTTGCCATCGCAGATTAAAGTTTCTTCTAATTTCAAAAAATTCTGATTATTTAAGAAGCATTCTCTTTTATTTTCATAAAGTTTGCAACTTCCGTATATTCACAGGACGACAAATCAGACCGGAAAAAAGAAGATATTTCCGCGCTGTCGGAATTGTGATAAAATAAAAGAAATCCATTTTATGGAACTGTGAGGGCAGCAAATGGATAAGAAAGCAAAGAAAATATTGTTTCACACATATTGGTCAGGCAATGGATGGAAACGGGAGAACGAACGTTACACATCGCCGGAAGATTTTGCGTATGCAAAAGAAAAAGGGCTGATGTTTGATCCAATTACGATTTCTCATGATGAATGTGTAAAGAAAGTAGTCGAACTTGCAAATACAATTACTATGGAGCAGGTGGCAAGGGCATTTATGAGCAGTTTGTCTACACGACGTTTGGAATGGAGAAGTGCAGTGTCTTCCTATTATATATCAAAACTGTTTACGGAGCATACATATACTTCTGCTGAATCGGGACGTTTTTATGAAGGTGATGGAAAAGCGCATATAGGTTATACCTGCGCCATATGCCGCAATATAAAATATGGGGTGATCGGGCGAGAATATTACGTAAATGAAGATTTGAATGTTTTGAATTTTGAGCGGATAAAATGGGGCGGCGTTCGCCATGGGGATTTACTTTATACACTTTTTGACCTGGAGCAGTTTATAAAGGAAAAAATCCCTGAACCAACCGGTGAGGACGCTGAAATTTTTAAAGAGATATTGAATGCGGCTGCAAGTTGTAATGATCGCGATTATCCGGGCGTTTTAAGAAACAAATTAGCCCGGATTCCACTGTTAAAGGCAAATAAAGCTGAGCGGGATGTTATCATTGAGATATTGGGGTGTATCGGCGTGTTGGCGCCAAAATCCTATGACAGGCCGGAAGCGGCAAAACATGATTGGACTTATGCAACTTATTGGCGGGGAGAAGATGGTTATGACAGTGTTTTAGCAGATAAGTATTTTGGAAAGTATTTATAATACAGGAAAGAGATATATCGGTCAAAATGCATTGAAGATATCCGTATAATTTGGTATGATAATGCATAATGAGAATTTCCAGAATGTCAGGAGGTGCGGTTATGTTAGGTACGGCGGCGCTGGGCTATCAGAATTATGAGGAAATAATCACAGAGAATATCTTCTACATTGACAAGACAAATTTCATAAGCGAATGGTGGGAGTGCAAGGACAAGGTTACGCTGATTACCCGGCCGCGCAGGTTTGGCAAGACGCTGAATATGAGCGCCGTTGAATGTTTTTTCTCAAACAAATACGCGGG
>CANQQG010000134.1 GCA_947625875.1 uncultured Lachnospiraceae bacterium | reverse complement strand
AGAGCCATATTCAGGGAAAGCCGCAAAATGAGCATTTTCTTCAAGAGGCTTTCAGAGGGGAGAAAGAAGACTACAGTAAAGCTTAACTTAGACTCATCGTTTCCGCTGTACCGCGAAGACGGCGAGTATCGGATTGATGAGCTGCAGGATTATTATTATCGGCGCGCCTATGATGTGGCGGTCAAGCTTGATGGGCGCAATGGGTGCGGGTATTATGTGGAAATGCTGGGGAAGGAGCCTGGATTTACATAAACTAATACGCACAATTTGATGACAATTGTGATACAATATGGTACAATATTTATGGGGTGATTGATATGAATTTTTACACAGTACGAGATTTAAGAACTACTTCAAAAAGTATATGGGATGCTCTTTCTACTGACGGCGAGGTCGTAATTACTAACAATGGCAAACCAACGGCGCTTTTGATTGATATTGCTGAGGGTGGTTTTGAGGAAACCGTAAAAGCGGTCAGGCAGGCGAAAGCAATGCTTGCTTTTAATTCTATGCGTATGAAAGCTGCAGAAAACGGCTATATGACCGATGAGGAAATTGAAGCTGAAATATCTGCTGCACGCCAAGGAGATTGATATGCTTGTAGTGATTGACACAAATATTCTTGTATCTGCTTTATGGTCAAAGAATGGCGCTCCAGCAAGGGTTATAAGTTTGATAATAAGCGGAGGGTTAATCCCTTGTTATGATTATAGAATTTTAAGCGAGTACAAAGAAGTTTTAACAAGACCAAAATTCAAATTTACAAATGGCGAAGTGAGTGCTTTGCTTGATTGGATTGTAGATAACGGGCGCAGTGTAGTTGCGGAGCCGCTGAACGTTGATTTTTCAGATGAAGCAGACAAGAAGTTTTATGAGGTCGCAAAGTTTTGCAGCGCAAAGCTGATTACGGGAAATATAAAGCATTTTCCGAAAGATAACTCTGTTTTGACTGTTTCAGAATTTTTGGAACAATATAATTTGAAATGAAATGTATGTTAAAGGGTGGGATTATATAGACAAATTCCAATAATGGTGTTCCACTCAAAAAAGCCTGACCTGGCAAGCGAGTTACATTATCGATGAAGTTGGACATACAAATCATGTAAATACTATTATTGGGTTGATGAGCTATTATTAGTATGTGTTATGGCAGTTTAAGCTTGATGGGCGCAACATTAGTATGTGTCATGGCAGTTTAAGCTTGATGGGCGCAACGGATGCGGTATTATGTGGAAATATTAGGGAAAGAACGTAGGAGGGTAGGTATGAACGCACATTTAATTCCATTTTATGACGGCTGGACTTTTTTGCTTACTGAGTTGGGGACGGAGCTTGCTGATATTGAGGGCAGAAAGGCAGATTTTAACGTGGTAGAGCTGCCGCATGACTGGCTGATATACAATGCAAAGGATTTATACCAAAACGGTACGGGCTGGTACAGAAAAGTATTTGACGCGGATAAGGCGTTTGCTGATTATGAGCGGCTTATTTTGCGCTTTGACGGCGTATATATGGACAGCACAGTTTATGTGAACGGCGAAAAAATCGGCGACTGGAAATATGGCTACTCGACATTTGATATGGACATTACGGAGGCTGTGCATGACGGGACAAACGAGGTGATAGTGCAGGTGCGCTATCAGTCGCCAAACAGCAGATGGTATTCGGGTGCGGGCATATATAGACGCGTGTGGATGAAAAGGTGCGGCGCGGCATACCTTACATTGGATGGTACATATGTGACGATTAAGCCTGCGAACGGCGGATTTTTGCTCGAGGCGGAAACGGAGCTTGACGGTTCAAAATGGGCGGACGCGCAATGCAAGTATACGCTTTGGAGAGGGGACAAGCTTGTTCAGGATTTCGGCTTTCAGCAGTGGAAGAAAGAAAACAAAGACATTCCAAATGGCGAATGTGGTGCGTCCAAGCTTGCGGCAGGGATAGCAGGAATAAGCGCAGTCGTGTCATCCCCTAAGCTGTGGAGCATAGAAAATCCTGAATGTTACGATTTGCGTGTGGAGCTATACTTGGACGGGAAAGTAATCGATAAAAATGACATTACTGTCGGTTTTAGAACCTTTACATTCGACAGGGAAAAGGGGCTTTTCTTAAACGGGGAGCATATCAAAATACATGGCGTCTGCGAGCATCATGATTTAGGGTGCCTTGGAGCGGCGTTTCATGCGCCCGCTTTTGAGAGAAAGCTTAAAGCTTTAAAGAAAATGGGCTGCAACGCCCTGCGCACAAGCCACAATATGCCTGACCCGCAGGTGCTGGAACTTGCTGACAGAATGGGCTTTCTGGTAGTAGACGAGGCTTTTGATATGTGGGAGAGGACAAAGACGGACTATGACTATGGGCGTTTCTTTAAGGAGTGGTGTCCCAAAGATGTAAGAAGCTGGGTTCGACGCGACCGCAATCATCCTTGCCTGCTGATGTGGTCTATCGGAAATGAAATCTACGACACTCACGCAGACGAGCATGGACAGGATATTACAAGGCGGCTTCAAAGTCTGGTGAGGCTTCATGACCCAAAAGAAAACGCGCTTGTCACGATAGGTTCTAACTATATGGCGTGGGAGGGCGCACAGAAGTGTGCCGATATCGTAAAAGCGGCAGGGTATAACTACGGCGAACATCTTTACAGGGAGCAGCACAAGTCACATCCTGACTGGATTATGTACGGCAGCGAGACGGCATCGCTTGTCCACGGCCGCGGCGTATACCGCTTTCCACTCAGTCAGCCCGTATTGTCTGATGACGACGAACAGTGTTCTTCACTTGGAAATTCTTCGACAAGCTGGGGCGCAAAAAGCTGGGAATACTGCATTGTTGATGATAGGGACTGCGAGTATATACTGGGACAGTTTATATGGACAGGCTTTGACTATATAGGCGAGCCTACGCCTTACCACACAAAAAACAGCTATTTCGGACAGATTGATACGGCGGGCTTTCCCAAGGACTCGTATTATTTCTTTCAGGCGGAGTGGACGGATGTGGAAAAAGCGCCGATGGTTCATCTTTTCCCGTATTGGGATTTTAACGAGGGGCAGAAGATAGATGTCCGCGCATGCACCAACGCGCCCGAAGTAGAGCTGTTTTTCAACGGCGTTTCGCAGGGCAGGCGTCAGATAGACCATGCGCATGGAAAAAAGCTTGTCGCTGACTGGCAGCTTGAATATGCCAAGGGCACGATTACGGCAGTAGCTTACGACAAAGACGGCAATGAGACAGCAAGGGACAGCCGTACATCCTTTGGCGACAGCAGCCGCATTATAGCGCATGCCGACAAGAGTGAGCTTATTGCTGATGGAAATGATATTTGTTTTGTCACTATAGAAACGCTTGACAAGGACGGGAACAAGGTTGAGAACGCCTCTGATTATGTGGAAGTAAGGCTTGAGGGGTGCGGCCGTATTCTCGGCATGGACAACGGCGACAGTACGGATTATGACGAGTATAAGACAAATGTGAGAAAGCTTTTCAATGGAAAACTGCTTGTAGTAGTTGGCTCTACTTGTGAGGCAGGGGAGATTAAGCTTCATATAAAGGGCAATGGGCTTGAAAGCGCGGAGGTCACTGTAAATACGGTCGTACGCTCAAATGTGCCCCAAATACAGGATAGCAGACCGATATATCTTGAGGACTGTCAAAAGCTGCCGACTGCAAAAGAGTCTCTGCCTGAACGCATTCCAGTCAGAAAAGCGGAGCTGTGCGCTATGGACGGCCGCTGCATTACTAAGGAAAAGAGAGAGCTTACTGTGGAAGCGCTGTTGTACCCTGCCAATACTACAGACAAGGAATTGGTATGGAAAGCAGTAAACCAGTCAGGAATACCTGTAAGCTTTGCCAAGGTGGAGCCATTTGAAAGTGCGGACGGAAAAAAGCTTGCAAAGATTACTGCGCTTGGTGACGGTGATTTTGTGGTGCGCTGCATGGTAAAATGTTGTGAAAAGACGGTGCTTATTTCACAGCTCGAATATCGGGCAGAGGGAATAGGAAAGGCATTTTTAAGCCCGTATGAATTTGTTACAGGCGGGCTTTATACAAGGGCGTATGGACAGCTTGGCAATGGCAATGATAAGGGAGTGGCGACAGACAAGGAAAACTTGAGCGGTCCGGTGTATGACAATGTTGATTTTGGCGATTTTGGCTCTGACGAGGTCACGCTTCCGATATTTGCGCTTGACGGAAATCCTTATGATATTGATATCTGGCTTGGCATGCCTTATGAGGAGGGCAGCAGGCGCATAACCACAGTGGTATATCAAAAACCGTCGATTTGGAATACATATCAGGAGGAAACATATAAACTTCCCGAGCGTATTAAGGGGCTTAACACTATTGCATTTGTGCTGAGTAAGAAAGTGCATATCAAGGGATTTGTGTTCAAAAAGCCTGACAAGGCGTATGAGCAGCTTTGGGCGCAGGATGCTGATGCTGTATATGGTGACAGCTTTAAGCGTGACGGACGCGCAGTGCGTGATATCGGCAACAATGTTGTGCTTTTGTATGATGATATGGATTTTGGAAAGGATGGGGCGTCAAGCCTTATTGTCTGCGGAGGCACTTCATTGTCGGGAAATACAATACATATTCATTTTACGGACGAAACGGGCGTGACGACAAATTCTATACTGGAGTTTGCGGGAACAGGCGGTGTGTGCAGAGAGCAGAGCTTTGCGCTTGACGGGATTAAAGGAAAGGGAAAGATTGAGCTTATTTTCCTGCCAGGCAGCAGCTTTGATTTGGAGTATCTGCGGTTTGAGCATTAGTTTCAAAATTTAATACAGCCATATAAAAAAGCCGATGCAGAGATGTATCGGCTTTTTAAAATGCCGTTCACATCATAAAATGGGCGTTTCACAACATTTATATTTATTTTAAAATATTTTTTACGATAGAATATATAGAAAGAATACTTTCAGAGTTTTTTGAAATGGAGTTCATATTTTAATCAATAAGGAGGCAAAGTTTATGTCAGGAATAAATTTCAACGACTATAACGACTATTTAAACCAGTATAACACCAATTTCAATTATTCGGCGCTGTTTGGCGGTACGCTTTCCACAGGAAACAATACAGGCGCAATCAACCTGTCCGACTACGCAATGATTAAAAACGGCAGCTACGGAAAACTGATGAAAGCATACTATGCAAATCAGGACGCGGATATGAAGTCACGCTTCGGTGATTCATCCAAAAGGCTTACAATGATGCGTTCAAGCGCGGATTCCCTGAAAAAATCCGCAGATGCGTTAGGCAATTCTGCACTCTATGAAAAGAAGAAATTCAAGAAAACAGACGAGGAAACAGGAGAGGAAATCGAAGTCGAGGATTACGACTGGGACGCTATCACAAAGGCAGTTAAAGCCTTTGTTGATGATTACAATACCGTAGTGGAGCAGGC
>CANQQG010000133.1 GCA_947625875.1 uncultured Lachnospiraceae bacterium | reverse complement strand
GTCACGCCGTATGGCGAACATACGCCGAGAGAGCGGGATATTATTTCGCGTGAACAGCTTGAATTTGCGGTGCGGGAGTATTTTTCCAATTTAGACGAGGCGGATTTTCTTGAAAAAGTGCCGCATGAAGATTGTGAGTGATGCTTATTGCTGCGGCAGATTAGTATATTGTTAAGCAAAGCATATATTGTTAAGCAAATTAAATTCCTTGCAAAAAAGTATAAAAAGTTATAAAATAAAAGAAAAAGCATAAAAAACTGTAAAAAAGTATAAAGAGGTATGCCAATATGCAAAATCCTTTTACAACGACATTCAGTAAAGCTCCAGAGTACACATATATAGCTACACCCAAGACAAGCGAGATTTTGGAAAATTTCAGCTATGAAAGTCCTTCGGAAGCTGTATACAAGATTACTGGAGTCAGGGGTTCTGGTAAGACGGTAATCCTTGCCAAGATAGAGGAAGAATTGAGGAGCGATGCAAATAAAGAGAATGGCTGGCTTGTATTTGACTTAAATCCTGCGAGGGATATGCTGGGACAAATCGCGGCAATGCTTCACAGGGAGGGATTTGGAAAGAGCAACACTAAAAATACAAGTGTTAATATTTCTGCAAATATTTTGGGAAGCGGCGGCGGTTTTGGATATTCGTCGGAAAAAGAGAATGAGTTTTTTGACATAGGCGTGGAAGTGGAAGCTATGCTTCAGCAGGCGCAAAAGAAAGGAAAGAAAATCCTTGTCGGTATTGATGAGGTATCGAAGACATCAGAAATGATAAAGCTTGCGTCCGAATACGGAAGGTGGCTTAGAGCTAACTATCCCGTGTATCTCGTGTGTACAGGGCTTTATGAAAATATACAGGAAGTCAGCAATGTTAAAAATCTTACTTTTTTCAGGAGAGCGGCAACAATAAAGACAGAGCCGCTTAACATGGTGAGAATGGCAGAAATGTACAAAAAGCAGCTTAATGTTGAGAGTGATGAGGCACGCAGAATGGCAAAAAGCACAAAGGGATATGCCTATGCGTTTCAGGAGCTTGGCGTGCTGCATTTTAAGAAGAAAAGCACCGAAAGCTTAGAGGATATTATACCAGACTTAAAGGCAGAGTTATTTGCCTACTCGTATGAAAAGATATGGGAAGAAATGACAGAGACAGACAGATTTTTGGCATCGCTTCTTGTAGAAAAGGAAGAATACAAAAGAGAAGAAGTATTAGAGCTGATGGGCGACAGGGCAGGCAATTATTCTGTGTACAGAGACAGGTTAATCAAGCGCGGCATTTTAGAGAGCCGACAGGCGTATATATCCTTGGCGTTGCCGTATTTTGCGGATTATATAAAGGAATACTGCTAGGCTTAAAGCGTAAGCACTTGAATTTTTTAATGATAAGAAAAACAGAAGATATAGATGCTTTCATGAAAGCAGAAGGCAGATATATAAAGGCAGGAGAAAGAAAATGAATATTAATAACCGCAGGTATACGGGCAGTAAATATAAGCTTATGCCATGGATTAAAGAACTGATATTGAATAAATGCGAGGCACACAAAACGCTTTTTGATGTTTTTGGAGGAACTGGGGTTGTAACAGCAGAATTATTAGATATCGTTGAAGGGGCTGTTATAAATGATTTTTTATATTCTAATCAGATAATATATAATGCCTTTTTTTGCAAGGATATATATGATGAAAAAAAACTTGTTAAAATGATGAATGAATATAATACTATAGACAAAAAAAGCATAGTGGATAATTATGTTTCGCTTAACTATGGAGATAAATATTTTAGATATGATGATGCCAAACTTATAGGAATGATACGAGAAGATATTGAAGTTAAGTTAAAAGGAAATGTTATTAATCAACAAGAGTACTATATTCTGCTCGCATCGCTTCTTTACTCTTTTGACAGATGTGCCAATACAGTAGGCCACTATGAAGCGTATATTAAGGGAAAGGAAATCCGCACGGAATTTATATTTGAGTTAATCGAGCCAATCAAGACTGAAAAGCAAATAAAGATTTATAGAATGGATTCTAATGAGCTTGCAAAAAAGATAAAAGCAGATGTAGCTTTCGTTGATCCGCCATATAACAGCAGGCAATATTCAAGGTTTTATCATGTTATGGAAACAATTACAAAATGGGAAAAACCTAAGCTGTCAGGAACAGCAATGAAGCCTCCGGAAGAGAATATGTCGAATTATTGTAGAAATTCAGCACCTGTTGTTTTTAAAGATTTAATTGAGCATTTGAAGGTTAAATATATAGTTGTCACATATAACAATACATATGATTCAAAAAGCTCATCTTCAAGAAATAAAATTACTTTAGAGCAGATAAAGGCTTCACTTGAAACAAGGGGTAAAACGGAAATATATGAAAAACCATATCATAGATTTAATGCAGGAAAAACTGATTCAGTAAATCATAAAGAGTTAGTGTTTATAACGAAGGTGGATAAGTAATGCGAAAGGACATAATAAGATCGCCGTTTTTTTATGTAGGTGATAAATATAAGCTTATGCCTCAGCTTAGGGAATTGTTTCCCTCTGATATCAGCACATATATTGAACCGTTTGCTGGGGGTGGAAGCTCGTTTCTTAATACAAAAGCTGAGCGGTATGTGGTGAATGATATTGATAAGTATGTTATTGAATTGCATAAATACATATCATCTTTTGCTGATGAAGGCGATAATTTTATACATATGTTATATGATACTATAGATAGATATGGGCTGTCTTGCTCTTATAGAAATATTACTGCACCAGAGGAATTAAAAAAGAAATATGTGAAAACATATTATTCTCATTACAACAAAGAAGCCTACGGGCGAATGAAAAATGATTATAATTTAAAGGCAGATATGCAGCTGCTGTATTTACTTTTGATATATGGATTTAATCATATGATTAGATTTAATAAGGCAGGATTATTTAATTTACCTGTTGGAAATGTGGATTTTAACAGCAATGTTTATAATGCATTGTGCGCCTACTTGGATTTTATGTCAAATCACTCCATATCATTTTACAATATGGATTATATGGGATTTTTAAATAACATAGAGTTAGATGGAAGGTCGTATGTGTATTTAGATCCTCCATATTTAATATCAGGTTCAGAGTACAATAAATATTGGAATGAAGGAGAAGAAGAAAGATTATGTAATTATTTGGATGAGCTTGATAAGGCTGGAGTGAGGTTTGGCATTACAAATTTGATAAATCATAAAGGGCGTGTAAATGAAACTTTTATGAAATGGTCAAGAAAATACATTAGTTATAATATAAATAGTAATTATATTAGTTTTAATGATAATACAATAAAAGAGGACTCAAAGGAGGTGTTTGTAACTAATTATGGCTGAGAGTAAGGCAAAACCATTATCATTTTCAACGACTATTAGGAATCCAGAGAGAATACCGAGTTTTTTGAAATGCATTCTTCCATATGAGGGAAAAGTTTTAACATCAAAGATAATACATGAAATCGTGAAAAACGTAATTCGCGAAAAGGAATATACGCCAGTATGCGTTTCCAGAAGACCAGATTTAAGGGCGGTACTTAAAGATGAAGACCGCACATATGATGAAAAACAGCTTGAAATTATAATAGAGATGTCTCCTCAAAATCATAAAGAAGCGGGATTTGAGGCAGGATGGGATTCACGGTTTGACACTTGGTATAAAATGATAAAAGAATTTGGTTTTATCAAATATGAAATGGGAGAACCCATTGTGATTACGCAAACGGGTCATATGCTTGTTGATGCATACATGGAGAAACCAAGCAATGACAGGAAGATTCAGCTGGTATATCTTAATGCCTTAATGAAATATCAAACAAATAATCCACTGAGAAAGAATTTGAATGAAAATGCGCCGCTGCCTTTGCTGTTGCGTGTCATAAAGTATTTTCATGATGATTCAGAGGAAAATGATGCTGGATTAGCAAGGCATGAGCTTCCTATTTTGATATGCTGGGGGAATAATGATGCTTATGAAGTTTATCAATACATTAAAGAAATAAGAAAAGAAGTTGGTTTTGCCTGTTCAGATGAATATATCTATGAACGCTGCTTGGAAATACTTAAAAGTGATAATAGAAAATATCTGAAAATTGAAAAAATATGTCATGAAGCTGTAGATGAATATATAAGGAAAATGCGAATGACTGGACTTTTGTCTTTAAGAGGGAATGGCAGATTTTTAGATATTAACAGTTTTGAAAAAGAACTTGCTGAATATGTAATGAATAATTATATGAATTATCCAAAGTTTAAGAGTTCCAATGATTATATTGATTATATGGGGGTTGTTGATAAGCAAATATTACAAATTGAAGTTCATTCAACTACAGACTTTTCTGATATAAGAAAGAAAACACTGTATAGATATGCAGCGGAAATGGGCAGGGAAAACGTGAAAAAGGAACTCCAAATAGTTTGTGATAAAAAAGAAAGCAAGGATAATATTTTAAAATATATTAATGCTCCAACGCGGTTAGAGTTTTTGACAAGCATTGCACTTGTGCAGAGTTATGAGGGATTAGATGTAAATCCAAATTATGCAGTTGATGATGAAGGGCTGCCTACATATACAGCTTCAGGAGGTGTGGCTGACATAGAGTGCTATGACGATGATTATGACAGTTATTTTGAGGTTACTTTGATGTGTGGCAGAGCGGAACAGGTGAATAATGAGATAATCCCAATCAGTAGGCATTTAAGGGAGGCAAAAGCCGACAGGAGATTGGAATCATTTGCAGTTTTTATTGCGCCCGTTATTCATTCTGACACAAGAGAAGCTGCGGAGTGGCAAAATATGAAATATAAAGTGGACATTTTGTCATTTAGTGTAGACGAGTTTTTGGCAGCTATAGAAAAGAGTAATAAAGCGTCGCAGTTATTAACCATTTAATTGGTTTTGCTTTTAATTTATTTGAGTGTTGTAAAAAAGAAAAATTTTTTGGATTGTTTGTATTCAAATAAATAATGTAAATGATTATTGAACGGTGGAATATTTTGTTATAATATGAAAAAAGACAAAACGGAGGTAAATGCAGTTATGGTTTCACAGAAATACAAGGAAATGCTTAGTGCAAAATCAGTTATAAGGGAGATGTCGGCTTGGGCTGTAAAGCGCGGGGCGGAGATTGGGTATGAGAATGTGTTTGATTACAGTCTTGGCAATCCTTCTGTGCCTGTTCCGCAGGAGTTTACGGACAAGATGATTGAGCTGCTGCAGACGCGCAGCGGCATGGAGCTTCACGGCTACAGCCAGTCGCAGGGCATTGTGTCAGTGCGTGAGAAATTTGCCGACTATTTGAACAGGACTTTTGGAATGAATTATACCGCGGAGCATATATTTATGACGACAGGCGCGGCGGGAGCGATTGCACACGCGGTACGTGCCGTGACGCAGCCGGGCGACGAGGTTATCACATTCGCGCCGTATTTTCC
>CANQQG010000132.1 GCA_947625875.1 uncultured Lachnospiraceae bacterium | reverse complement strand
TTTAAAGGAGAACCATTATGAAGTTTGGTTATTTTGATGATGAAAGACGCGAGTATGTCATTGACCGGCCGGATACGCCGGCGCCGTGGGCGAACTATCTCGGTTCGCCGGAATACGGTGCGCTGATTTCAAATAACGCGGGCGGATACAGCTTTGCGAAATCGGGGGCCAATGGCAGGATCATACGGTATGTATTTAACAGCTTTGACCAGCCGGGGCGCTATATTTACATCCGCGACAATGACAGCAAAGATTACTGGTCGGCGTCGTGGCAGCCGGTTGGCAAAGACCTGACGGAATATAAGAGCGAATGCCGCCATGGCACGGCGTATACAAAAATGCTTGCGGATTACAGCGGCATTCACTCCGAAGCCCTGTACTATGTACCGTTAAACGGCGAGTATGAGGTGTGGCGGCTCAGCCTGACAAACCGTTCTGAGAAATCCCGCAGCCTGACGGTGACAGGATATGCGGAGTTTACGAATAACAGCAATTATGAGCAGGATCAGGTGAATCTGCAGTATTCGCAGTTTATCACGAAAACAGAGTTCCATGAGAACCGGATCCGCCAGATGGTGCATGGCAATCTGGACGGCCTGGAGGAAGGAAAGGACGTAGACGACAAGATCGTTACGGAGCGCTTTTTCGGGCTGGCAGGCGGGGCGGTTGCCTCATACTGCGGCGATAAGGAAGCGTTTCTCGGACGCTATCATGGCTATGGCAATCCGCAGGGCGTGATAAACGGCGACCTCGGCGGGGAGTTGAGCTATAATGAAAACGGCTGCGGCGCGCTCTCCACAGTCCTGACGCTTGCGCCGGGCGAGACGAAATCGGTGGCGTTTGTCCTCGGCATGAAATATGACGCGGAGGCGAAGGAGATCATCGGACGCTATGATGTTCCGCAGGAGACCTGCGAAAAGGAACTGGCGGAGCTGATCGCGTGGTGGCATGGAAAATTCGCGCATTTACAGGTGAAAACGCCGAGCAGGGAATTTGATGCGATGATCAATACATGGAATGCGTATAACTGTTTTATGACCTTTATCTGGTCGCGCGCGGCGTCGTTTATCTACTGCGGGCTGCGCAACGGGTACGGCTACCGCGATACGGTGCAGGATATCCAGGGCATTATCCACCTCGCGCCGGAGATGGCGGCGGATAAGATCCGGTTTATGCTTTCCGCGCAGGTGGATAACGGCGGCGGGCTTCCGCTCGTAAAATTCACGCACAATCCGGGGCATGAGGACACGCCGGATGATGCGTCCTATGTAAAAGAGACGGGGCATCCGGCATACCGCGCGGACGACGCGCTCTGGCTGTTCCCGACGGTATATAAATATATCTCAGAGTCCGGCGACCTTTCCTTTATTGACGAGGTGATTCCGTTTGCAAATAAAGACGAGGGCACAGTATATGAGCACTTAAAACGCGCGATTGATTTCTCGATGAACCACCTCGGCATCCACAAGATGCCGGCGGGCCTGTATGCGGACTGGAATGACTGTTTAAGGCTCGGCAAGGACGGGGAGTCTACGTTTGTGGCATTCCAGTTCTATTATGCGATGTCGATTTTACGGCTGTTTGCGGAGTATAAAAATGATACGGAGTATATCCGATATCTGGATGAGGAGCAAAAGAAGCTCGGCGAAAATATCCAGAAGCTCTGCTGGGATGAAGACCGCTTTATCCGCGGATTTACAGAGCGCGGCGAAGTGATCGGGAAACGCACCGACCCGGAGGCGAATATGTGGCTGAACCCGCAGAGCTGGGCTGTCATCAGCGGCCTTGCGACAGAGGAACAGGCAAAGAAGGCGCTGGACAGTGTCAATGAGCGCTTAAATACCGAATACGGCGCGATTCTGATGGATCCGCCATATCATGAACACGCATTTGACGGCGCGCTTGCCGTAATCTATAATGCTGGCACAAAGGAAAACGCGGGCATTTTCTCGCAGTCGCAGGGCTGGATCATCCTTGCGGAAGCGTTGTGCGGGCATGGCGGACGCGCCTTTACATACTTCATGGAAAACGCGCCTGCGGCGCAAAATGACCGGGCGGAAATCCGCCGTCTGGAGCCGTATTGTTATGGCCAGTTTACCGAAGGGAAGGACAGCCCGCACTTTGGGCGCTCCCACGTACACTGGCTGACCGGCACCGCGTCGACCGTTATGGTGGGCTGCGTAGAGGGCATTCTCGGAATGCGCCCGGATTTCTACGGGTTAAAGATCGCTCCGTCCATTCCGAAGGAGTGGGGGTCCTTTGAGATCGAAAAGGATTTCCGGGGCAGGCGTCTGCACATTGTGGTAAAGAACCCGGGACACGCGGAATCCGGCTGTAAGAAGATGACTGTCAACGGCAAAGAAGTCGAGGGGAATTATGTCCGGACGGAAATGCTGGAGGCGCAGACGGAGATTGAACTGCTTATGTCATAACATAAGGCGTTGTAACAATTTTTTTCATTGCAATTTATCTATTATTTGTTTATAGTTTTTTCTCTTTCCTAATACTTTGCGGAACGGAGCCTCAAAAGAGGCTCCGTTTTGCATGGCTTCTACTTGAAAAACGTTTGCCTGCCTTCTTCCGCGGAGCCTGGGAGGAATGCGTATAAACGCTTGACAAAAGCTGTTGGGGGGGGGGTAGAATAGGATTATATAAAATCAGCCAAAGATAAGGAGAATTGGTATGGAAACAGGAAAAGTTTTTAGCATTGCCGTCTTAGGGCCGTCAACAAAGGGCAAAACCACTTACATAGCGTCCTTGTGTGAAAAAAATGTCAGTGAAAAACTGCGGGGCAGAACAAAAGGGAATACGAAGGGACAGACAAAGATCGCATGTTACTATCATTTTACCGTCGGCGCGGAAAACGGGTCCGATGCAAACACTTCGGGAATAAGCGAAATCTGTATTTACAGGGAGAGGCTTATGCCGCAGGATGATGGGGCGTTTGATGGCGCCGTACAAAAGTTATTGCAAAAGATCGGAGTTACGGAGGAGAAATTAAGGGAGTGTCTGGCAGAGGAGAATTATCTGGTCCGCATTCCGGTCAATCATATGCCCATTCCTATGATGGAAGAGCTGGATAAAGAGGAGTATTCAAAAATTATTCATAACATTGCGCTGGACGTGAAAGGTTCGGAAGCGTTTGAAAAATGCCTGAAGGATGAAGGCGTAAGGGAGATTGTGGTCAGGGACGTAAGAGGCTTTGGCGACGAATATTTGTCTGACGATGAATTAAAGGACATGCAGGAGGATCGGGAAAAACGGATGGCTTATTATGGCTATGAGGATGTGGACGCAATCATCTTGTTTAATATAAAAGGCGGGGCGTTTTCCGGAAAAACAAACAAGATGTATATGGGCGCCCTGGAAGACGCGATTGCCTTAAAGCCGGTTGTCGTGCTGGAACATTCAGACCTGCTGCGCTCGCTGATGGTCGATGGCAAAAAAACATACGGGGAGATCATGGAAAATGAAAAGGATTCGATATGGGACACAGAAGCGTTTGATGTAATCGATCGCATAATTGCAGACGTGATAGATAAGAATAAGGCGCATCTGTACAGCGATATTATCTGGCAGTATGTGCGACATCTGTTTATTCCGGAAATCGCAATGAAAAAGGAGGAGCACCGGGCGAAATATTGCGAGGCGGTAGTGGGCAGCTTTGGGTATTTGTTGCGTGACATAAAACAGTTTAAAGGAGTGGTTGAGAAGTTTTCGGAGGATCTCAGGCCGAAAATGATTTATGATCTGGGGATGTATTTCCCCAGTGCACTGGGCAGGAGGCTGCCGACGGAGTTCCAGAGCCATTTGGCGGATGGGAGATGGTATGACATGACGGGTGTGAACGGCGGCCTGACTACGTGGATAAAAGGAAAGGGAAGAGTCGGGGAGACAATCATCCAGGTCATGAAGGGGATTTATGATGCCGTAGATGGATTTTTAAAAGCGAGGTTCGAGTCGGGCCGTGGAAACGGCGATAAATTAACAGTGGAACAGCAGCAGGAAATTTTAGTCTACAGCATTATAGATAAGTTTTTACATTCTTATGAGCTGTTTTTAGACTGGCGGGATACGATTTTTCCTGCCGCTAAAGAGTCGATTGTCAGGGATAATTTTGATAAAACCTATTCTTTTGCGCAGCAGAGCGGAAATGTGGAAAGGGAAATAGCTGTATATTTTGTAAACTGTGTTATGTGCGATGTGACAGGCCGCATTGAGTCTATGGAATATTAATCTTTGCAGCAATGATAAGAAGCTGCCGTTTACAAACGAGCTTAACAATAATCCAGATTATGTGTTTGCAGCCAAAGAAGCTGTTGATGCTAATTGTTCATTCTATAAGTTACACGGACAGAAGTGGCATTTCACTTTAGGGCTTCCAAGTTCTGCAGTTTGGGTAAAACATGGAGAAGCATGTACAGAAGAAAATATCGAAAAGTACAGGAAAAAGAAGAGTTATCTTGTTTGTGCTTTAGACATTCTTGCAGTTGGTGAGGTTTGGACATTAAGGTATAGGAATACGAATCTTGCACAAATCACCATTAACGGTGGTGGCAACAAACCATTAGACCCTAAGAAGGTTACAGTGCCTGACCCAGACCCATCAAATCCGGATATACCAATTCCAATTGTAGAAGTATATGATACTACACATTCGAGTAGGGACGATATAGATACAGTTGGTACACATTAAGTAAAAAAAAGTACTTTACAGAGCACGTCTATGTACGTGCTCTGATTTAGTAATAAAAGGAGGGTAGAGGTTTACAGTAACTATAAACAACTATTAAAAAAGAGAAAAGGAGACTGATTATATGAAAAGATATTTTATAACACTAATGGCAGTATTGTTTTTATGTTTAGGGTTTAGCTCAGTACAAACTGAAGCCAAAACAAATGTTATTGACGGATCTGATGCTGGCAGTAAACACCATAAGCCACAGAAGCTTAAATTAGGCGACAATAAGGTAATTCGTAACAAGATTGTAGTTACTGATCAAGATATTACTAATTATATGTATTTTGATGTAACAAAAAAAGGATATTATACGTTTACTATATCAAATTTTGTTGTTACTAATGCATATAAAAAACATTTCGCATTTCCTTGGGTAGGGTGCGAGATAAGGTATAATACACCTATGAACGATGGCGATACTTATTATTATTTAGGTGAGAGGCTGACTCACGGAGAATGTGCAAGTGAAAGTATAACGTTATATTTTACTAAAGCCACTACCATACAAATCGCGGATGCTACTTTCACTGGCAGTGTACATCTTAACATTAAATATTCTAAAACAAAACCAACAGGAAAAGTTATAAAACCTATAAGTAAGTATTTAAAATATAATGTTGTATCAGGTAGATTCGACTCTGGAATAACTTACGGGAATCCATATCCAATACTGGGACGTAATTATTTCTATGACTCTCTTGATACTAAGTTTACAGTGCCTTATACAGGTAAATATAAGGTTACACAGATAACCAAAGAAAATAAATATAACAGTGATACTATACATATCCGTGTAAATAAACCGAAGTATAAGCATTATACAATAGATAAGAGTGGTTATGTAGATTTAGTTAAAGGCGATACAGTAGATATAAGTCCTAATGGTGGGTTTGTTGATTTTATCTTAGTAAATGCAGATATGGGTACAAAGACACTAAAATATAACGATAATCTATCGTTAAAAACCGGAGTGTCA
>CANQQG010000131.1 GCA_947625875.1 uncultured Lachnospiraceae bacterium | reverse complement strand
TATTTCAACCGCAGCTTTAAGAAAAAATTCGGGAAAACGCCAAGCGCTTACCGAATCGCGCAATAATCGCCGCAAAGATATTGTAGTTCAGTTCAAAACAACCAGCAATCCAATCAGCAGGAGCATTCCGGCCGCGCCTGCAAGCAGCAGGATATTTACAATTTTATATGCCCGCTCTCCCAGTATCTTTGACAACAAATAAAAGATCCCGATTCCCATCACGCCGCCAAGCGTATTCCCGATCAGATCCGTAATGTCAGACGCGCCAATGGCAAATAGAAACTGCGTCGATTCATAGAACAGGCTCGCTGCAAATACCGGCGCGGCTTTTACGGCAAACCTTTTCTGCGGCAGCAGCATTGCCATAAAGATCCCAAACGGGACAAACGCCAGCACATTTTCTGCGACTTCGTTCAGATACAGCTCTCCGTTTACCGTGACCGATTCGCGGAACGGGATCAGGTTCAGGTTCCGGATATGCGAAAGATGCGAAAGGGAAAACTGCATTTTAAAAATAATGATCCAGGACAGCGCCAGCAGATAGATGAGAAACAATATTTTTGTTATTCTTTTGGAATCCATAAAAATTCTCCTGTTGTTGTAACGTGTGTACTATTACTATTAATACACATTATCACCTTTTCCTGTCGCTGTCAATCTTTTTTTCGTCTCCTGCCATACCCGCTTTCCTGATTTCCCGGCTTCCCATCAGAGGCAAAAGATCAGCAGCAAAACAACGATCACGATCACCGCCGCCAAAACCAGCCAGCCATATCTGCCCGGGAAAGACGCTTTTTCCGCGCCCTTTTGCTGTTCCTGCGCCGTATCGCGCTGCTGCGTTTTCCTCTGTTCCGCTTTTTCCGCAAACCGGATCACATTATTTTCTGTTTTATTTCCGCTGCCCGCCTTTGCCTCCGCAGGTTTTTCCGCCGGGCGCTCCGCCGGCCGGATCTCCTTTTTCTCCGCTTCCGCCGCGCGGTTCTGCTTGTTCAGCGCGCGGCACTCCCTGCACCGCTTCGGATACGCGAGCTTTTTCTTTCTGTAAAACTCCATCTCTGATTTTGCAAGTTCAAACTCTTTCCCACACTGGATACATACTCTTTTCATTTCCAATTCCTCCCTGTGCAGCCAGAAAAACTGCTGCAATCTCTACTCCTACAATGCATCTGACAACCCTGCGATTCCCTCTCGCTCGTAAATCTCTTTATAATAATCCGCTTCCGTCCGGATCAGCTCATCGATCACGCGCATACCCAGCAGTTCCACCGGAGCCTTATCGTCCGTCATGCAATGCTCCCCCGCTTCATAAGGCTCCATTTCCCGCGCAATCCGTTCCATCAGCTCCGCAAGCTGCGCATTCGTTTCTTTTGACAGGTTTTCCTGCATGGTCTGCAAGATTTGCGCGGAATTTCCTGCAAACAGCTCCCGGTTTGTCGTGCCGGGCACGTCTGCCGTATACACCGCATCAAATACCGATGCGATCGTATCGGAGAGATATTCATTGATATTGTCCTTTTCTTTCCCCCGCATATTCATATTCACGACCATGACGCCGTCCGGTTTCAAATGCTCCTTTACCAGGGTAAAAAATTCCGCAGACGACATCTGGAACGGTATCGTGATATCCTGATAAGCGTCCACCATGATCACATCATACTGTTTATCGACGGCGTTCAGATAAGCCCTCCCGTCATACGTCGTCACCGGGATCTCCTGCGGGAGCGCAAAATACTTCCCCGCCAGCTGCGTAATCTTTTCGTCGATCTCCACGCCCTCAAATGCCATATGCGGAAAAAAACGCCCGCACTGCGTCGCATAGGTGCCGGTCCCCATTCCCAGGATCAGGGCGTCCAGCCGCTCTTTCCCGTAAACGTCCGCCATCAGGGGCGCAGCCATCGCATAATCATAATACATGCCCGTCAGCCGCTCGTCCTTCGTAAAAACAGACTGCACGCCGAACAACACATTCGTAGAAAGTATGACGCTGTCCGCATCTTCCTTTACCTGCAGATAATTATAGACGGATTCCCCCTCATACGTCAGGCTGTCCTCCCAGAACGCAAAGCTGTCCGATCGCCCCGCCACAGCGCAGATCAAAAACAGCAAAACCGCCGCAGCCGCCTTTTTGCTCCTCACCCGCGCGGAAATAAAATAAATCAGTGACAAAAGCAGTAAAATTCCCGAAAAGATCAAAAAAGTGACCGACGTCCCGACCGCCGGGATCGTCACAAACGTCGGCAGGAACGTGCCAAGAATACTCCCGATTGTATTCGAGGCGTTCAGCATCCCGACGGTTTTTCCATTGTCTTCGAGGCTGTCCACCGTATATTTCACGAGCGAAGGCGTGACCGTCCCAAGCAGAAACAACGGGAACACAAAGATCACCATACACGCGGCAAACGCCGCTATGATCAGAAAATGGCTGTTCACGCTGAAGATCAGCAATGCCGAGATCCCAAGTATAATATATTTCCCGACCGCCGGGATCGCCGCGATCCAGACCGCCGCAACCAACAGCCTGCCGTAAAGCCTGTCCGGATCCGGATTTTTGTCCGCCATTCTGCCCCCGTAAATATTGCCCAGGGCCATCGCGATCATGATCGTCCCGATAATGATCGTCCACACGATCTGCGAAGAACTGAAATACGGGGCCAGCAGGCGGCTTGCGCCGAGCTCGACCGCCATCACAGACATGCCCGCAAAAAATTCCGTCAGGTATAAATAGGCCTTATTGTGTAAAATATGCTTCATTCCTCCTGCCTTTCCTGTAATTTTTCATACTCTTTTTACAAAAAATATTTATTATTTGCCGTTTTTTTGTTACAATCAACTCAAACAACATGGTACGAGGTGATTTTATGAAAAAAAATATTGCAACCATTCCCCTGATCGACGCTTTCCATGCAGACGACGAATGCCCGTTCTGTTTTCTGGAACGCGCGGCGGAACAGCACGCCATTTCTTTTATCTTAGGCTCCGCCTACATGGAAGACTACATCCGCGAAAAAACGGACGAGCTGGGCTTCTGCCGCCACCATTACAAAATGATGTATGACTATGGCAACCGTCTCGGGAGCGCGCTGATTTTAAGCACACACTTAAAAAAGCTGAACCGGGAACTCGAAGAACAGTTAAACGGCTATACGCCCGGAAAATCCAATCTCTTAAAACGCGTGAAAAAGACGTCCGCGGCAACTTCCGACGCAAAGACGCCGCTCGGCGCATGGCTCGACCACAAGGAGCATACCTGTTATGTCTGCGACCATTTTAACGAGATCTACAACCGCTATCTGGAAACCTTTTTTGACCTGTACCGCAAAAACAGCGAATTCCGCGCCTCGTTTGAGCAGAGCAAAGGCTTCTGCCTGCCGCATTTCCGCGACCTGATCGAATGCGCGGAAGAAAAACTGACCGATGCGGAAAAAAAGGAATTTATCCCAAAGGTCTCCGCGCTTATGCTTGAACACATGAAGCGGCTGCAGAGCGAAGTCTCGTGGTTCGTAGAAAAAAACGATTACCGCAACAAGGACAAGGATTGGGGCAACTCCGCCGACAGCGTCCAACGCGCCATGCAAAAATGCGGCAGCGGCTACCCGGCGGATCCGGTCTTTGAACAGGAGCCCTGACCGTCTCAGTCTCAGGCCATTTCTTCCGGAAATCCCATCGCGTCTATATAACGCCGCCGGAACAGCGGGTCTTCCGCAAGGGAGATCCCGCCATGCCGCAGGCGGATATTTTCCATCTCCCGCGCGCAGGCGGAATCTGTCAGGAACCGCACCGCCCCCCGCAGGCTGCTGTTGCCGCAGACGGTAATGCGCCCTTTCCATTCCGGCGGGACGAGCCCCACCGCAGCCGCAGTCTCTGCGGATAAATACGTTCCCAGGCCGCCCGAAAGATAAATCCGATCCGGCTTTGCCCGCTTCCCCGTTTTCTCCCTGTAACGGAACAGCAGCGTGTCCATGCCCGCGCGCACCGCCGCCTTCGCCATCTGGATCTCCCGGATATCCGCCTGCGTCAGCGCGATATCCCTGCCGTTTTCGTCCTGCGCCAGCGCAAACCCGTTTTCAAAATACGGCGGCGCAAGCAATCCGTCCTTATCCAAAAGCCCCTCTTTTAATAATGCCGCGACCGCATCCAGCGCGCCGCTGCCGCAAATCCCGCAGGGCTTTTTCTGCCCGACCGTCTGCACCCTTACCCTGTGGTATAAAAACGAAACCCGGCAGACCGCCCCCGCAACGCCCGCGACGCCGCAGCTTAAATGCGCGCCCTCCAGAGCCGGGCCCGCCGCCGTAGACGCCGTAAGAAACCCCTGCCCATTTCCAGCCGCCATCTCCCCGTTCGTCCCGAGGTCTAAAAACAGCGCCGTCTCCGACTCGTCTGTTTCCAGAAAACCGCTGCTAAAAAGCCCGGCGGTGATATCCGCGCCGACAAACGCCGAAAGCCCCGGCAGCAGACAGACCGTACAGCCGTCAAATAACGCCGATTCCCGAAAAACAGCCCGGTAATCCAAACGTTCCGCCTGAAGCGTCACAGGGGTAAACGGCGCGCGCCCAAGCGTCTCACAGGAATAGCCGCGCAGCAGGTGCAGCATTGCCGTATTGCCCGCGATTGCGATCTCCCGCACACGCCCCGCGTCCGCGCCCGCGCAGAGGCGTTCAAACATCTGTTCCAGAGCCTTGCAGACACAGACGCGCAGCTCCTCTTTTTTCCCTTCATTTGACGCCTGTATGCGCGTGATCACATCTGCGCCGTACACCCGCTGCGGATTCGCCGCCGTCTCCTGCGCAAGTATCTGTCCGTCCGAATCGGTCAGGACAGCCGCAAGCGTCGTCGTGCCCAGGTCAACCGCGATCATCCGGCGGCCGTCCGGCGTTCTTTCCGGCGCAGCCGCCGGACATTCCATGCCCGCTGTTTTTATCTCCGGGCAGAAGGCGCGGACGCGGACCGTAAGCGGGCCGCAGACCGTAAGGCGGCAGGCAAGCCGCCAGCCATTTTTTAGATCCTCTGCGCCGGACAGCCGGCGGTCGGCGTCGCTTATGCCCGCCTCACCGCGCAGGACCTGCACCGCGCACTTTCCGCACGTCCCTTTTCCGTTACATACCGCGTCCAGAAATACGCCTGCCCGTATGGCCGCGTCCAGAAGACGCTCCCCCATCCGCGCTTTAGAGACCGTCTCCCTGCCGTCCGGCAGCCGCCAACAGATCCGCGCCGTCGTCTCCGCTTTTTCACACGTCATCATAATCATCCATAAATTTACTTTTCTGCCTCCGCTCCAGACGGCGCACCGGCAGCCGCCACATACCCGGCGCAAACAGGACGAGCAGCGGGAACAGCTCCAAACGCCCGACAAGCATATCAAACATCAGTACGATTTTGGAGAGCGCGCTGAAGCCGCCGTAATTTCCCGTCGGCCCGACCATGTTCAGCCCCGGCCCGATATTATTGAGCGTTGCCATAACCGCCGTAAAGTTCGTCGTCGTGTCAAAATTATCAAGGCTGACCAGCAAAAAGGAAGCCAGCACAATCAGCACATACACAACCAGATAACAGAGCGCCGTATGGACCACATGATCCGGAACTTTCTGCCCGTCCATATGTACCTTGTGGACGCTCCTCGGATGAATCACACTCATCAGCTCATTTTTCGCCGCGCGCACGACCAGCATCAGACGCGACACCTTAAAACCGCCGCCCGTACTTCCGGCGCAGGCGCCCACAAACATCAAAAGCGTCAGGATTGTCTTTGA
>CANQQG010000130.1 GCA_947625875.1 uncultured Lachnospiraceae bacterium | reverse complement strand
ATATGGAGGAAAAGATAAAAAAGAGAAATCAAAAAGAGCGGAAATATGGGCTTCAAAGAGTTTCCGAGACCGCTCTACCATAGAATTGGAGGACTTAAAAATGAGTATTGACACATCATTATCATATTATATCAATCCGAATACAAGGAGTTTAACAACAAACATAAAGAATACGGCAGTAAAGGACAGAGAAGCAACAAATTTTATGTTTGATGAAATGAGACCTGTTGAAGATTTGATGACGGCTTTAAAAACACCTATCAATTTAGCGGAAAGCGCCAGAATCAACAGGACATCTAATTCCGTTTCTTTAGCCGCAGGCACACAAATTCGTATTAACGATGGATATGTACTGACGGTGAAACCGCAGGGAGTAGAAGTATCTCATACAGAGGGTTATAATCCATATGATCAGGGAGCGTATTTAAAAGCGCAGCAAATGGCCAGTTCACTGGACGCTTTACTTAGAAATGCAGGGGGAACAAGGGACAGAATCGCCAATACGGGAGAAGAGAGCCAGTGGGTTACGCAGGGTATCACTGATGTATTAAGTTATTTGGGAATAGATACCGGAAAAGATTTTTATGTAAATGGCATGAAATATTCCACAAACAATAAGGATTACTTTGAATCCGAAGCAACTACGGAAGCCCAGGCGGCGTATAAGCGGCAAAAAGCAGATAACAGGACATATGAGTTTGCTGATGAAAAAACCAGAAAACAGATTGCCTATATGAGCGATTACTATTTGTCCACAGTGCCGGAAGATGTAAAAGCGGCATGGCAGGCTGTATTAGAGGAAACGGGAATCAACCCGTTCCCAAACGGATACCACAGCGTGTTACAGCAGCTTGCTATGGAGCAGGACTTTATGACGGGTGGAAATGACAATATTTTCGGCAATACACTGGAGAGCAGTATGGATGCAGTAGACCGCATTCTTGATAGAATTGCAAATCCGCTGGGAGAAGTGACAGAAGAAAAAAGCGCATTTGTAGAACAGGAAAAGGAGTTTTATCAGGCGCTGAAAGAAAAGCTGGAGCTTTTGGATTTTTAGAGCAGTAATGAAAGCTTGGACTTTATAAGAGAGTGAGGAGGCGTTGCGCTATGCAGATTAGCTCTGAAAATTCTATGAGTAATGCGCCATATAATATTAGGCATAAGCAGGATGGGATTTTTGTCAATAATGAAAAAAATTATGTAACGGGTAAAAAGAGAGTTTTAGGCAAGAATTTTAATCATCAAATAGAAGATTAAACAGAGGAAGTAAAGTAAATGAACCGTTGATGTCTTTTTCAAATCCAAAGACAGGGGAGGGCGTTGAGATATATCGTTCAGATATTTATTCGGACGATACGCCAATCTACATATTAAAGGGCAGGACCGCAGAGGGAGAAGAATTTGAACGGATGCACCATGCATGGATTATAGATCTCAGAAACTGCAGCTATGCAGAACTTATGATGCTTAATCAGGAAACGGGAAATACATCTTTCGGAGATAAGCAGAGAGCGGATATTTTGTTTGAAGAGACAGGAGTGAAATCTTATTTCGATAAGGCAGACTACAGTACGGCGATCAGGGAGGTTATGGAGGAATATAAAAATTCCGGAAATTGGGACGCCTGCCTTTCTATGGATAAGTGGCGGCAAAGTCTTACTGACTACACATCTGTGCCGGTGTATTTTGACCGCAGTATTATGGGACAAAATTCAATGGAGCGAAATGGAGTGAAAAGTTCTTGCAGCTTTGGAACAGTCAGGACGGCAGAGGAACTGCAAAAAGAAATTAATGATAGAGTGAAAGCGGCAAAGAAGAATGGAACAACTTTACGGGAGACATTAGCAAATGCTTTCCAAAATACAGTAAATACTTTTTATAGTTTTGTGGGATCTTCTGTGGTTATGACATTTGACGAATATGTGGAAGCGATGGAAGAATTATTAAGAAGAGCGGATTGATGGGAGATGACAGATGTTATCAGCATGCAATATGGCGCAAATGTGATAGTGAAAATATTGGTCACGACCAGCGAAGCATTGATAATTTCGGCGCAAGTATCGCGGGATTTAATAATGTAGCAATTGCTCCGAATATTTTGGAACAGATGGCGAACAATCCGGAAAAGGCAGCCTGCTATGAACGGAAAATTCAGCAGGCGCTTGATGATTTCCCGAAATGTCAGGCAGAATTATCAATGATGGGACATGAAGTACATTCTTATGCAGTGGGGATTGATGAGAATGGTGTAGTGCATGAATATGTTACGGGTGATTTAAAACCGGAAGTGAGGGCAAAGATTGAAGCAAAAATCAAAGCGGAACAGGCGGCAAAGCGAAAAAGACGGGAGAGATATCAGGAACTTGCCGGGGAAGCGGCAGAGAAACGCAGGAAGCTTGCTGAATGGCGGTATCAGAAGCAGCTTATGTCGGATGCGTTTCAAAGGAGCAGACTTGTTGCGGATGAAAATTTATAGCAATTTCAGCTCCGATTTTTGGAGTAATAAGTTTTGTGTTTTTATTTTTAGCCAACAGATAACATATATTTGTCCTGCATACAATATCAGGAGAATTGGCAGCAAATGAAAAAGGTCAGCATTTCTACGAAAAGGCAGATAACAATCCCGTTGAAATTTTTTACAATGCTGGGATTTGACACTGAGGCAGAGTGCATGGTTCGTGGAAATGAATTGGTTTTACGCCCTGTGAGAATAATGCGGGAGGCGAGTTCGCAGAGCAGATTCTGGCGGATCTGATTTCTCAGGGATATAGTGGGAGCGAACTGCTGGACCAGTTTAAAAAGGCACAGAGCAAGGTACGGCCTGCAGTAGAGGAAATGCTTACGGAGGCAGAGCGTGTTGCGTCTTCAGAATCGAATTATGTACTTTATGAAGATATTTTTGACGGGAGGAAGAAGAATGACAGAGGTGTGATTCCGAAATTGTTATTAATAGTCCAGAAATTTTGGAAAATTATCTTTCATCAGGAATGATAAAAGGTTTAAGTGTATTTATGAGTGCGACATTTGTATTTAGTGAGGGAGAATATCTTATTATTGATGAAATTGAGAATCATTTTAACAGAGAAATTGTAGCTACATTAATTCGGTTTTTCATGGATAAAAAAGTGAATAAGAATGGAGCAACGATTTTGTTTTCAAATGTGATCGGATTTTTTGAAAAATCAACCGTAATAATGTCAGGATTATT
Organism: uncultured Lachnospiraceae bacterium; assembly: GCA_947625875.1. Classification (GTDB taxonomy): domain Bacteria; phylum Bacillota; class Clostridia; order Lachnospirales; family Lachnospiraceae; genus Eubacterium_J. Next base: position 2,711 of record CANQQG010000130.1, on the reverse strand, counting down.
GTAGACAATCCATGTTATCTCCTCCTGATTTTATTTATTTATGCAACATGGGCATGTACATTACGTATATGCGGGGATTCAAAAAACGCTGCGCAGCCATAAAATAGAACTGTTGCGGCAATTCTGCCTGAAACACAGCATAAACATTTACTTTATATTGTGTTTGTGCTATAATAAAGGCAGTTAAAAATAAAAAAGAAGTGGGAGATGAGATAATATGCCGACAAACGAAAAAGAAATCAACTGTAATTTGTTTGATCAATTGTCTTTGCTGGAAGATATTGAAGAAGTTGCGACAGAAAAGGCAGTGCTGGAAATTATTGCAAAAAAGCGGAAACAAATTGAACGGAAACTTTACCAGCAGCCGCCGCTTATAAAAGAGTAATTGATGTATGGGCATTATCCTTGCAAATATGTGTCCGCTGCCTTTTACGGCCCGAATCGGGGGTTACATGCCTGCTTTTTTCGGACTTCCGGCTTGGCGGCGGCTATAAAAAATTGCAGCCACTTGGAAAACTACGATAGCAGATTAGTTCCCGTAGTGGATATCGCCGTTAGAGTCGGCGTACTCGTTCCACCACGTTCCGCAAAACAGCACTTCATAGCCGGTTGCATGACACAACTCCTCGTTGCCGTCAACGGAAAACGAGTGATCGAATAGGATGTCATCCAGCAACCTTCTTCTTTCTTTCATTTTTGTCCGCCATCTTTTTTAATAGATTGGATAACTCTTGTCATCAGGCCGCCTAAGATCAGAGCGGAACAGGCAGCAAAGTGGAAAAAATGGGAGAGATATCAGGAGCTTATGGCGGAAGCGGCGGAGAAGCGCAGAGAGTTTGCGGAATTGCAATATCATAACTTGCTTATGGCAGGAGCGTTTCAAAAAAGCGGATTTGGAGTGGTAAATTATCATTTTATCAGCCAGCCGCAGATGACGGCGGCGACAGCAGGATAAAATTTATTCTTATTTCGAGTGGGTTCAGGAACGGGAGAATATCAAAAGGGAGTAGGATATGATAATAGCTTATAAAAGATTGACAGAAAAAGAATTGGATATTTTTATTGAAATGAGAATTGATCAGTTGCGGGAAGAGGGCGCAAGGGAGGATACCGATTTAAGACCAGCTTTGAGAGATTATTATAGCCGACATATGAAAGATGGAACTTTTGTATCGTGGGTCGCATTGGATGGAGAAAAAATTGTTGGGACAAGCGGTATGTCATTTGTAGAAAAACCGCCTTACTTTGGCTGTCCAAGCGGTAAACTGGGGTTATTGTCCAGTATGTATACGAAAAAAGAATACAGGCGACAGGGAATCGCCAAAGAACTGCTTTTTAGAGTAGTTGAAGAGGCGCGAAAATACGGATGTGGAACGATCCAGATTACAGCGTCAGATATGGGAGTTTTACTTTATGCGGATTTTGGATTTGTAAGGAATGAAAACTTTATGCAGTTTAAATTATAGGGTTTGTCAAGTAAAGTGTGTGAATTTTTTTGCGGCGGTCTGTTTATGACCGCTGATATTTGTCTATTGATTTTGCTTGATTGCAGTCTATCTGATTCGCACTTTAGAATAAAAAAAGTGCGTAAGTTTTTGTTATTGCTAACTTACACACTTTATCTTACACTTCCTCTCAGCTCTGCTGCGGGGAGTTTCATTTAACAGTCTGCACCGTTCTTTGAGGATTAAAAGCAGGTATTTCTCCAACCATATTCAAACGTCAAATCATCGATACTTTTTTTCGTTGATTTATGCAACTGTTCCTTTTCAATAATCTGATATTCATAATGCATTTGAAACTCTTTTTCTTCACAGAGATACTTTATACACTCCATGCTAAAATCCAGGTCATTACATACACCATAATATACTAAATACTGCTCATAAGGTATCTGTTCGTATTTTACGTTTTTTATTCGCTTTCCTTTTTTGTTACACACAGCATAATTCAATACATAACGTTTGGAATTATCTGGCTGTTTATAGATAGAAACGGAAACCAGCTGCATCAGGTATTCCTTATTTGCTTTTACATATCCTTTTTTGACCTCTGTATCATTTTTGTCATAGGTTGCTACCAATTCAAATTTGGGACACGATTTCGATACTTTAATCGTTTTGACCAGTTTCTTTGTATTTACCTTTTTAATAGGAAGAACTTTTATGCTGATTGTCCCACTCCACTCATCCGACTTTACTTTAATTTTTGTATTTCCCGCTTTTTTAGCAGTAACAATGCCCTTTTTATCAATAGTGGCAATTTTTTTATTAGCGGATTTAAATACAGAGTTTTTTAAATCTGCAACGGTTCCAATTTTCTGTTCCGATTCCCATTTTATAATCGGTGCATATTTCATCCCTACATATAATTTTACTGTTTCACTTGCAGGATATACTTTTAATTGCTGCGTGGTATTTTCTGAAACAGAATTCTCCACTTTCTCCGCTTTTACCTCTTGCCCTGACAATGGTAACATCCCAACTAATAGCGCTGCTGCCAATAATGCCATCACTGATTTTTTCCACATAGACTTCATATCTTCCTCCATTTCCGTCAGAAATATTGTATCTGACAACATAATGTTTTTAAAAATAGCAAAAATGGCATCTTGCGAATAACTATTACTTTTTGCTAACATAGTATATCACAAAAGAATTTATATTACAATAAAAAAGTAGGAAAAAATAGCAGAAAGGGGCAACGGGTAT
>CANQQG010000129.1 GCA_947625875.1 uncultured Lachnospiraceae bacterium | reverse complement strand
GAGATCCGCCAGTTATCGGAACAGACAGAAGAAGCGTCCAAAAATATCACGCGGATCATTGAGGAGCTGAACCATGACACACAGCGCGCAAATGAGAGCATTGCGCATTCTGTCCATTCGGTGACCCTGCAGAATGAGATGATTGAAAAAACGCGTGACCGGTTTGCCAATATCCGGGGTGAAATGGAGGAACTGTCCGGAAATATCCGTTCGGCGGACGAGAGCATGAAGCTGATTCTGGAGGCGACAAATATGATTGCGGATGATATTTCGCATCTTTCTGAGATGAGTGAAAAAGTGGTTGCGGTATCGGAGGAGGGGATGCGGACTTCGGATACTTCGATTGAAAGCATGGATACGTGCAAAGCGATTCTGGAGAGCATTTATATCCTGGCGAAAGATTTAAAAAAGAGCGGTGAGTAGACCGGAGGAAGATAAAAGAAGCTGCTGCGGCGGATATGGCGATAAAGTCTGCCGCGGCAGCTTTTATTTATATTGCATTTTAGGGAAAAATTGAGTATAATGCAGTAATAATCAAATGCAGGATGAAACAGATCCGGGAAAGATGGTGGTTCATATGGCAGAGATTTCTGCAGAAGAATTAGAAGCATTGGAAGAGAAAATAGGGACAAAGCGGAACAGTGTCCGAAAATTCTCGGATTTTGTGGAACCGGAGGTATTGTACAATGAACTGGTGGCGAGTATTCGCAAATATCATCCGTCTACGGATATTTCGCAGGTAGAGAAGGCGTACCGGATCGCCTCGGAGGCGCATAAAGGGCAGAAGCGCAAGTCGGGGGAGGCGTATATCATCCATCCGCTCTGCGTATCGATCATTCTTGCGGATTTAGAGCTGGATAAAGAGACGATCGTGGCGGGGCTTCTGCATGACGTCGTGGAAGATACGGTGATGACGGACGAGGAAATTGCGCAGCAATTTGGCGATGAAGTTGCGCTGTTAGTGGACGGCGTGACAAAGCTCGGCCAGTTGTCTTATGATGCGGATAAGCTTGAAGTGCAGGCGGAAAACCTGCGGAAGATGTTCCTTGCGATGGCGAAGGATATCCGCGTGATTCTGATAAAGCTTGCGGATCGTCTGCATAATATGCGCACGCTGAAATATATGCGGCCGGAAAAGCAAAAAGAGATTGCAAGGGAAACGATGGACATATATGCGCCAATTGCGCAGCGGCTGGGTATTTCCAAGGTAAAGATTGAGCTGGATGATCTTTCCCTGAGATATTTGGAGCCTGAGGCGTACCGCGATCTGGTGGAACAGGTTGCGCAGCGCAAGACGGCGCAGGATGATTATATCCACAGGCTGAAAGATGAAGTGCAAAAGCATATCGAAAGGGCAGGCATCCGGGCGGAGATCAGCGGCAGGGCGAAGCATTTTTTCAGCATATATAAAAAGATGATAAATCAGAATAAGACGCTGGATCAGATCTACGACCTGTTTGCTATCCGCATTATTGTAAAAGATCTGAAGGACTGCTACGCTTCGCTGGGCGTGATCCATGAGAATTACGTGCCCGTGCCGGGGCGGTTTAAGGATTATATCGCCATGCCGAAGCCGAACCGTTACCAGTCGCTCCATACCACGCTGATGGGGCCGGAGGGGCAGCCGTTTGAGATCCAGATACGCACCGAAGAGATGCACCGCGTGGCGGAATACGGGATTGCCGCGCATTGGAAATATAAGGAGGCTGCAAACGGCATCAAGTCAACGGGCGATCAGGAAGAAGAAAAGCTGACATGGCTGCGCCAGATTCTGGAGTGGCAGCAGGATATGTCGGACAATCATGAGTTTATGAGCCTGTTAAAGAGCGATCTGGATCTTTTTTCCGATACGGTGTTTTGCTTTACGCCGAACGGGGATGTGAAAAATCTGCCGAACGGCTCGACGCCGGTTGATTTCGCTTACAGCATCCATTCGGCGGTCGGCAATAAGATGGTCGGGGCAAAGGTCAACGGCAAGCTTGTAAACATTGATTATAAGATCCAGAACGGCGACCGGATCGAGATCATTACGTCGCAAAATTCCAAAGGGCCGAGCCGCGACTGGTTAAATATTGTAAAAAGCACACAGGCAAAGACGAAGATCAACCAGTGGTTCCGCAGTGAGCTGAAAGAAGAAAATATCCTGCATGGCAAGGAGCTGATCGCCGCGTACTGCAGATCGAAAGGCATTGAACTGGCGCTGATCAATAAGCCTGCTTATCAGGAAAAGGCGGTTCGTAAATATGGTTTCCATGACTGGAATTCCTGCCTGGCGACGGTCGGGCATGGCGGGCTGAAAGAAGCGAGCATTGTCAATAAGATGTATGACGAATACCGCAAGGATCACCCGATCCAGCTGACGGATGAGGATATCATGCGGCAGGCGGACGATATGGAGGTGGATAACCGGCGACTGCAGCCGCATTCTAAGAGCGGCATTATCGTCAATGGGCTGTACGATGTTTCCGTTCATTTCGCAAAATGCTGCAGCCCGGTGCCGGGCGATGAGATCTGCGGTTATGTCACGAGGGGACGGGGCGTTACGATCCACCGGACGGACTGCATCAATATGATGAATTTATCGGATCTGGAAAAGCCGCGCCTGATTGAAGCGGAATGGCAGGAAGGATCCGGCAGCGGCGAGCACGGGCTGTATCTCGGGGAAGTGCGCATTTTTGGCAATAACCGGACGGGGCTGCTTGTGGACATCACGCGCATTTTTACCGAACGTGAAATAGACATCAACGCCATACATTCCAAGACGAGCAAGCAGAATATCGCCACGATATCCATCGCTTTTGCGATACGGAATAAAGATGAGATAAACAGCATTATTGACAAGATCCGCCAGGTTGACAGTGTGCTTGATATTGAGCGCACGACAGGCTGACGGCCGAAGATGGGAGGGCATATGTTTTTAAAAGAATTTTTTGTAGGCGTGATCGGAACAAATTGTTATCTGGCGGGCAATGAAAAAACGAAAGAGATGCTTATCATTGATCCGGGCGATAACGCAAAAACGATCATCCGGTTTATAGAAGACAGTGAATATACGCCTGTGGCGGTTCTTTTGACGCATGGGCATTTTGACCACTGCATGGCGGCGCGGGATGTGGCGGAACATTTTGGCGTCCCTGTTTATGTGCATGAGGCGGATAAGGAGATTATGGAAAATCCCGCCTATAATTGCTGCGGCATGATCGGAAAGGAGCTGTCTTTTACTGCGGATCAATATTTTCATGGAGAGCATGAACAGGTTTCGCTGGCGGGTTTTACGTTTGACGTGTTCCACACGCCGGGGCATACGCCGGGCGGCGTATGTTTTTATTTCCCGCGGGAAAATATTTTATTCAGCGGCGACACGCTGTTCTGCGAGTCGGTCGGGCGGACGGATTTCCCGAAGGGCAGCATGGGGCAGCTTGTGCGGAGCATAAAGGAAAAACTGCTGGTTTTGCCGGATATAACGACGGTTCTGCCGGGGCATAATGAGCAGACGACGATCGGGAATGAGCGGCAGTATAATCCATTTTTATAACGCAGAGGGAGTTTATGATTTTTGTACAGTTAAATAAAGATGATTTTGCATATGACATTCATTCTCTGGTGAAGGCGTTTTATCCATCAGAGAATGTTTCTGTCTGTGCGGGGGAAAAAGAACCGGGGGAGTCGGTAAAGCTGTTTTTTACCGTCGCATATGCGCCGCAGGAAATCCGGATTGTTATGTATGAGGGCGGAGACCGGAAGCTGCAGGAGCGGATGTTTGCGGTTGAGATGGAAAAACGGCCGGATACGAAGAACCGCCTGAAACGGAATCTGTATCAGATGTTGTCGGCTTATACGGGACAGTCGCTTCCCTGGGGGACGCTTACGGGCGTCCGCCCGACGAAGATTCCGCTGACTATGCTGGAGGATGGCAGGACGGAAGAGGAGATCCGGATGTTTATGTCGGATACGTATCTGACGTCAGCGGAGAAGATTGCGCTTAGTACGGATATTGCAAAACGGGAGCTGCGGTTATTGCATCAGCTGGATTATGAAACCGGTTACAGCCTGTATATCGGCATTCCGTTTTGCCCGAGCGCCTGCCTGTACTGCTCTTTTACGTCATATCCGCTCTCTGCCTGGGAAAGCAGGGTTGATGAGTATTTAGGCGCATTGGAACGGGAAATTGATTTTACGGCGGAAGCATTTCGCGATAAGCATTTGAACGCGATTTACATCGGCGGCGGCACGCCGACAACGCTCTCGCCGGAGCAGTTAAGGCGGCTGATCTCGAAAATAAAAAACAGCTTTTGCTTTTCGCATCTTCTGGAATTTACCGTAGAGGCGGGGCGGCCGGACAGTATCACGCGGGAAAAGCTCGAAACGCTGCGGGAGGCGGGCATTACGCGCATTTCCATAAATCCGCAGACGATGAAGCAGGAGACGCTGGATCTCATTGGCAGGCGCCATACGGCGGAGCAGACGGCGCAGAGTTTTTATATGGCGAGGGAGCTTGGCTTTGACAATATCAATATGGATCTGATCATGGGCCTGCCGCAGGAAACGATCGATGACGTAAAGCAGACGCTGGAAGCGGTGAAGGCGCTTACGCCGGACAATATTACCGTCCATTCGCTTGCGATCAAGCGCGCCGCAAGGCTGAATATCTTTCGGGAGGATTATGCCGGACTCTCTATGGTGAATACGCAGGCGCATCTGGATCTTGCGGCGCAGGCGTGTGCGGAGATGGGGCTGTATCCGTATTATCTGTACCGGCAGAAAAATATGGCGGGTAATTTTGAAAATGTGGGTTATGCGGCGGAGGGGAAGGCGGGTATTTATAATGTTTTGATTATGGAGGAGAAACAGACCATTGCGGCGCTTGGTGCCGGGAGCATTTCAAAGAGGGTGTATCCGGACGGGACGATCAAGCGGTGCGAGAATGTAAAGGAAGTCGCTCTCTACATAGAAAAAATCGACGAAATGATTGAGCGGAAACGGAGATTATTTGAAGAAATGTAAAGGTTTCTGTCCGCTCTGAAAGTACAAGAAATGGTGCAAAGTACATCAAAAGTACAACATTTTTTTAGTTGATAATACGGAATAGTACGCAATAAATATGAATACCTGAATATTGTGCCTGAAAGGACAATCTCATTTTAGCGAATGGGGCTGTCCTTTTTTTGTTATAGTCAACACCAAAGGCGAGGGGCAGCAATCAGGGGAAGATTTCTGGGTGAGTGCGACTTGTTCGCAGACGGTAAAAAGTCTGCGCACAGTCAGATTTTAAATGAAATCAGTCTGTGAACTGATAATCTGACAGGTGGAATGACGGGGTAACGCCCTGAAACGCCTGCCCTGGACGGGTATGCATTTCTGAAAAGCCGGAAAACGCTGCGGGTGCGCCGATGCCATATCCAGGAGATAATGCAGGCTGGGCGCCTATGGCGGGCGGTGGAAGCCCGCAGGTAATGAGAGTTGCGGCAGGAATGGCTGACAAGCCTGCGCCGAAGGCATCGCTCCGGGAAAAGCTGGAACTGTTCAAGACACAGGCAGCCGGGACTGGCAGGACTGACACAGAGAAAACGAAAGGAAAGGAGGAAACGCTATAAAATAAATATAAGTACGGTTGCATATACAGTCTGCTGAAAAAATTTCCGTTGATTTAACATCCGTTTCAGGTTATAATATTTTCAAGGTCATACACCTTTTCAGGGAATGGCTTTTGCGTTTCCTATCACAAAAAGGAGGTGTATGGCTGATGGATACGGAAATAAAAAATGCAGTCAGCGCTGCGGATCGGAAAGCCCAATATGATGACAGGGCAAAACGGCTGCTTGGAAATAAGATCATTCTGGCGCATATCTTAGTAAAAACGGTTGATGAATTTCATGGCATGAACCCAAAAGATGTAGTGCCTTATATAGAGGGCGATCCGCTGATCAGCATCGTGCCGGTAGAGCCGGGGCTGACAAATACAGAACGAAAAGAAAACGGGCAGCGCCTTGTCGGGTTGAACACGGAAAATGCAGAGATCAACGAAGGGCTTGTGCGGTTTGACATCATTTTTTATGTGCGGATGAAAGACGGCATTTCGCAGGTGATCATAAACGTGGAGGCGCAGAAAGATGAGCCGACAGGCTACCATATCTTAAACCGGGCAGTATTCTA
>CANQQG010000128.1 GCA_947625875.1 uncultured Lachnospiraceae bacterium | reverse complement strand
GCTCCCGGCAACTGTATCATTCTGACGCCAAATGGCTAATTTGACCGCCCATGATGAAATTGACTGCTTTACAAAAAGCGAATTTTATGTCAAATAATGAGCATCGCATCCCCAAAACTAAAAAACCGATACCTCTCCTCCACCGCCACCCGGTACGCCTCCAGCACATGTTCGCGTCCGGCAAAAGCGCTCACCAGCATAACGAGCGTCGATTGCGGCAGATGGAAATTTGTAATCAGCCCGTCGATGCACTTAAACGTATAGCCGGGATAAATAAAAATCTGCGTCCAGCCGCTGGATTCCTGCACATGGCCGTCCGCGTCCGCCGCCGATTCCAGCGTCCGCGTGCTGGTCGTGCCGACGGCTATCACCCGATGCCCGCTGTCCTTTGCATGGTTGATCTTTGCCGCCTGCTCCGCGTCGATCTGATAAAATTCCGAATGCATATGATGGTCTGTTATGTTTTCAACTTTTACCGGACGGAACGTGCCGAGCCCGACATGCAGCGTCACCTCCGCAATCTCCACGCCCATTTCCCGAATCTGCTCCAGCAGCTCCGGCGTAAAATGCAGGCCAGCGGTCGGCGCGGCCGCAGAGCCTTCATACTTCGCATAAACAGTCTGGTAACGGTTCTTATCCTCCAGCTGGTGCGTAATATACGGCGGCAGCGGCATCTGCCCGAGCCTGTCCAGAATCTCTTCAAAAATCCCGTCATAAGAAAAACGGATCAGACGGTTTCCCTCTTCTATGACGTCCGTCACTTCACCAAGCAAAATCCCGCCGCCAAAACTTATGCGCGCACCCGGCCTGGCTTTTTTCCCCGGCTTCACAAGCGTTTCCCAGACGCGTTCTTCCCTGCGTTTTAATAACAGGACTTCAATTTTGGCATTCGTGCCTTCCTTCGCGCCGATCAGACGCGCCGGGATCACCTTCGTATTATTGATCACCAGACAGTCGCCCGGCTGCAGGTATTCCGGCAGGTCGCGGAAAACCCGGTGCGCCACCCGCCCGTCCGTCCGCCCCAGCGTCATCATTCTGGAAGCGGAACGGTCGGCGAGCGGATCCTGCGCGATCAGCTCCTGTGGAAGCTCATAATCAAAATCTTTCACATTCATAGCTGTCCACTCTATTTCCTTAATTCAATATCCATCGCTTCCAGCGCTTTCACAATGCGCTCCATCGCCGCATTTACGGTTTCATCATCCAACGTGCGGTCAGGCGCGCGGAACGTAATGGAATACGCCATGGACTTAAATCCAATCTTGATTTGATTTCCCTCATAAATATCAAATAAACGGTAACTTTCCAGATAAGCGCCGCCTTTGCCCTCAATCACCTTTTCGATGTCGCCCGCAAGGATCTGTTTCGGGCACACCATGCTGACGTCGCGCGTAACGGCAGGGAATTTTGCAATTCCGGTATACTTCCTGTCAAACGTTGACTTTTCCACGATAGAAGGCATATCCAGAACCGCGATATACACGCGCTCTTTAATGTCATAATTGGCCGCAACCCTCGGATGCGCCTCGCCGAGATACCCGATCGTCTTTCCCTCATAAACCACATCCGCCTGCCTGCCCGGATGCAGGAACGGCTTGCCCGCCTGCGGATCATACGCCGGTTTCTCATGCATGCCGACTTTATTTAAAAACTCCTCAACAACGCCTTTCATCGTAAAGAAATCGCCCTCGCCATACATGCCGAGCGTAAACTGCATCCGCTCATCCGGAAGCTCGGTCAGCGGAAGCTGCTTCGGCAGGTAAATATTGCCAAGTTCGTACAGACGCACATTTTTATTCCGCCTGTTATAGTTCAACGCCAGCGACGTAAGCATTCCGTTTAACGAAATGGTGCGCATGATGCTGAAATCCTCCCCTAACGGATTCGCGATCACGACCGCATCACGCAGCCCGGAATCTTTCGGAAGCAAAAGCTTATCAAACACCTTCGGGCTTTCAAACGAATACGTCATGCCCTGGCTGAAGCCGCAGTATTCCGCCACATCCCGCGCAATCGCCTCAATCTGGAGTTTTTTGGACAGCTTCCCGGTCGTCGCTTCGCCGGACGGGAGCGTCGTGCCGATCTTGTCATAACCGTAAAACCTCGCCACTTCCTCAGCCAGATCTGCGCCGCACTCCAAATCCTGCCGCCAGGACGGTATAATAACCTCATTTGTATTATTGTCAAATCCTAATTCTATTTTTGAAAAATAGCCCAGCATCGTTTCCGGCGCAATGTCCGTACCGAGCAGCTTATTATAACGTTCCGGCTCAAACGGCAGCCGCCTGCCTTCCTTCACCTTGGAATAGACATCCACAACGCCGCCTACCACCTCGCCCGCGCCAAGCTCTTCGATCAGCTGGCAGGCGCGGTTGATCGCGTCTATGGCATTATTCGGATCCAGCCCCTTTTCAAATTTCGCGGAAGCGTCTGTGCGCATACCGATCTTCTTGCCGGAAAGACGGATATTCGTCCCGTCAAAACATGCCGCCTCAAACAGCATCGTCTTTACATGGTCTGTGATCATGGAATTTTCACCGCCCATGATGCCCGCTATGCCGATCGGCTTTTCCGCGTCACAGATCATTAAAACGGAATCGTCCAGCGTCCGCTCCTGTCCGTCCAGCGTCACAAATTTTTCATTCTTAGCGGCGCGGCGCACAACAATCTGGTTTCCGGAAATCGTGTCCAGATCATAGGCATGCATCGGCTGCCCAAACTCCTCCATGACATAGTTGGTGATATCAACGATATTATTGATCGGACGGATGCCCTGCGCCGCAAGCCTGCGCTGCATCCATTCCGGCGACGGCGCGATCCGGATGTTTTTAACGACGCGCGCCGTATAGCGCGGGCACAAATCCGTATCTTCCACCCTTACCCGGATAAAATCATTCACATTTTCCGCATTTCCGGTCGGCTTTACAAGCGGCGGGTTAAACGGCTTTCCAAACGTGGCCGCCGCTTCCCTTGCGATCCCAATCATGCTGAAACAGTCCACGCGGTTCGACGTGATCTCGTATTCAATCGAGACGTCGTCCAGCCCCAGCGCCTTCACCGCGTCCGCGCCGACAACCGCGTCGTCATCAAATACATAAATACCGTTTTCCGGCGCCTTTGGGTACATATCCCTTGTGGAGCCAAGCTCCTCGATCGAACACATCATGCCGTTGGAAACAACGCCCCTTAATTTTCCTTTTTTGATCTTGACGCCGCCCGGCGTCTTCGAGCCGTCATGTCCGCCCGCCACGCGCCCGCCGTCAAGCACGACCGGAATTTTCTGCCCCTCGGCAACATTCGGTGCGCCCGTCACGATCTGCAGCGGCTCTTCCCGCCCGATATCCACCTGGCAGATGACCAGTTTGTCCGCATCCGGATGCGGCTCGATCTTTTTAATCTGCCCGATTATGATTTTATCCAGATCCGCGTCAAACGCCGTAAACCCCTCGACCTTTGATCCGGACAGCGTCATTGCGTCCATATATTCCTGCGGCGTAACGTCCAGCCCCGGAACCATATCCTGTATCCATTTATATGAAGTATTCATTTCCCTGTCCCTCCAATTCCCATATTCAACAACTAAAACTGCGCCAAAAACCGGTCGTCATTTTCATACAGAAGCCGCATATCGTCAATCTCATATTTTAAGAGCGCAATCCGCTCCAAACCAACGCCAAAAGCAAATCCGGAATAGATTTCCGGATCGATGCCGCTCATTTTCAGCACTTTCGGATGGATCATGCCGCAGCCTAAAATCTCGATCCAGCCGGAGCCCTTGCAGAAACGGCAGCCTTTCCCGCCGCATTTAAAACAGGTCACGTCCACTTCAGCGCTCGGCTCCGTAAACGGGAAATGGTGCGGACGGAATTTCACTTTCGTGTCCTTTCCGAATAACTCCCTTGCAAACTCCGCCAGCGTCCCCTTTAAATCAGAAAATGTGATATTTTTATCGATCACCATGCCCTCGATCTGATGGAAGGACGGGGAATGCGTCGCGTCCACCTCGTCCGAACGGAACACCCGCCCCGGCGCGATCATGCGGATCGGCAGCGGCCTTGTCTCCATCGTCCGCACCTGTACCGGAGACGTCTGTGTGCGCAGCAGGATTTTATCATTGATATAAAACGTATCCTGCTCATCCTTTGCGGGATGGTTCGCGGGAATGTTCAGGGCCTCAAAATTATAATAGTCATACTCCACTTCCGGGCCCTCCACGACCTCATAGCCCATGCCGACAAAAATCCGCTCCACTTCCTCTAATGCGATCGTATTCGGATGGCGGTGTCCAATGCGGTTTCTCTTTGCGGGAAGCGTCACATCAATGACTTCCTGCTTTAATTTAAATTCCAGTTCCGCCTCCTCAAGCTGCTTCTTCGTTTCTTCCAGCATCTCCTCAATCGCGCTGCGCGTTTCATTCACAAGCTGCCCGACTGCCGGACGGTCCTCCGGCAGCACATCTTTCATGCTCTTTAACACCGCCGTAAGCTTTCCTTTTTTGCCGAGGAAAGCCACCCTTACGTCATTTAACTTCGACAGCTCGTCGGAGCTTTTGATCTGGCTCATTGCCTCTTCTCTGATTTTTTGCAGTTTCTCTTTCATTCTGATTCTCCTCTCTGCGCCTGACTGATTTTTCCGCTCCGCGCCTGTGCGCATAAAAAAACTTCATCCCCAATTTATACGGTTAGGGACGAAGTCTGAAATCCGCGGTACCACCCTGATTCTTAATAATAAGCGCTCTTACGTACGTAACGTGTACAGACGTTCCGGACTACTGATTGTCGATGTTCCCCCGGACTGCTCCAGCGTGAATTTCAGAAATCACCGGTGCCGGAAAGAGCTTCCAGCGCGCCACTCTTTCTCTCTGTCGGCCGTATCATTTCCTACTGTCGCTTTCTTCGCATTTCGCATTTTAAAAAACAACTGATGACATTATAACGCAATCGCCATGCAGAAGCAAGAAAAATTTACGCAAATTTCCCCGCCTTCTCCGCCCTCTGTAAGAACCGCTACCGCATCTTCTTCCGCTTCTTAAAAAACCGCTCCGTATCATCATGAAAAAATATATTCAGCTCCGCGCAGAACAGCAGAATGTACATACAAAAATAAATCCACAGCATCATTAAAATGATCGTCGTCAGCGAGCCGTACATCGAAAACCCGTTAAAATACCCGACATAAATGGAAATGCCGATGGAGAGCAGGTACCACGCCACCGTACATAAGACTGCGCCCGGGAACTGCACGCGGAAACGTCCCTGCCTGTGCTTACCGCCCTCCCTGGTCGGAAGGGAATAATATACGCTCATGAAAAACAAAACCATGATCGGGATAACGATCAAAATACGGAAATCCAGAATGGCAGACGCCACATTCCCAATAACCGGAAAATAAGTGAGCAAAACCTCCTCCAAAGATTTCCCGAAAACAATAAGCACAAGCAATGCCACGAGCGCGAGCAGAATCACAAACGTATAAAAAACCGCTTTCAGGCGCAGGATCAGCCATGCGGGCTTCTCCTGGATCTCATTTACCTCATCAAGCCCCGTCGATAAATAATGCACGCCCTTTGACGCCGACCAGATCGCAACAAGCGCCGTCGTTGACAGGATTCCCGCCGATTTTGAATACACCTCATCCAGCACCGTCACAAGCACCGGGACTACGTACGCCGGCAGGTACTGATTAATCCACTTTAACAGCATAGCCTCGGAAATCGGCGTATACTGGATCAGCGTGATAAAAAACATCGCCAGCGGCACGAGCGAGATCATCAGAAAAAACGCTGTCTGCGCCGCATATGCGCCGATATTGTCCCGTTTACATTTGTCCGCCAGCCGGATCCCGTTTAAAACCCATCTTTTCATAATTGTAAAACCCTTCTTATTATAACATATTTTAATTTTATTATAATATTTCTCTTATGATACTTTGCCTGTACGGATTCCCGTATAATAAAATTTCAGTATTTTTTTATAACTCCATCCCGCGGCCGCCATGCCGTCCGCCCCGTACTGGCTCATACCCATGCCATGCCCGTTGCCGCCGCCCGCCAGAAGATAACGCCCGCTCTTTTTATCAAAGGAAACAGACGCATATACGCTCGGCAGAAACTGCGCGGAAGTATTTTCACTCCCATCCATATACGTGATCTTTTCCATTGCGCAGCCAAGTATGGA
>CANQQG010000127.1 GCA_947625875.1 uncultured Lachnospiraceae bacterium | reverse complement strand
TGCGCAACATGACATACGGGCTTCTGTTTTTAGTGACGCTGCTGTTTTGCTTTGTCTTTCTTGGGCGTGTCCTATGCGGTTTCTTTTGTCCGGCAGGGCTTTTACAGGATTTGATGGATAAGCTGCGGCAGGCGTTGCATATCCGCCCGATCGTTGTTACAGACCGGATGAACCATTTTTTGCAGCCGATTAAGTGGGTTTGGATCCTGCTATTTTTAGGGTTTGCGTTTACAGGCGGGGATTTCTGTGACATTTGCCCGTTGAAAGGGTTTACAACTGCACAGGGCGGCTATTGGACAAATTTATACCTTGGCGGATTTTTTGCAGTTGTGATTTTAGTCGGCAGCTTTTTCATCAAACGCTTTTGGTGCATCATCTGTCCGCTGGGCTATCTGATGGGGATTTTCAAGCGGTTTAATCTGTTTCAGTTAAAAAAAGACTGCACCTCCTGTACGGAATGCGGGGCCTGTTATCACGCCTGCCCGATGCGGATCAAAAGCATTTACACGGAGCGTGAAAAGGAAAACGTGCAGACAGTTGACTGTATGATGTGCGGCGAATGTATCCATAAATGTCCGGAGGACAATGCGCTGTCAATGACTTTCTGTAAAAAAGCGATTTATCAATCATCACGGAAAACATTTATGTCCAGGTTCTCAGAAAAGGAGAGTAAGTGATGGAGCCAAATGAGATCAGTAAACGACAGAGGGAATTGTTTGTACGGAAATCTGCACGGGTGGCGGCATCTTATCTGAAACGTGCGAAGGCGCTTTCAAAAGTGCCGGACGCAGCGATGCCCTTTTTTGACGTACTGGAAAAAATATATATCAAAATGGAGGATATACCAAAAGCGAAGGACAAAAAAAGCGTTGGAACATTGTGCGTCATGGTTCCGACGGAGTTGATCTACGCTGCGGGCGCTGTGCCTGTGCGTCTGTGTTCCGGGAGCTATACGGCGTATTCCATTGGGGACGATTACATTCCCCGTGACGCCTGCCCTTTGGTAAAAGCGGTTATGGGATTGGGGGAAATGAAAACGCTGCCGGTCTTTGACAACTGCTCCCTGCTGGTTGCGCCTGTGACCTGTGACTGTAAAAAGAAACTGGCAGGGGCGATAGGATCTGTGAAGAATACCGTACCGCTTCACATCTCGCCGTTAAAAAAAGATGATGCCGACACGGAAGTTTTTCTGAAAGAATTGTACCGCCTGATCCCAATCTTAGAAAAAGAAACGGGGGTGCAGATTACGGCAAGGTCTTTGGCGGAAGCGGTCAATATGGTCGGAAACGCACAATATGAACTGTCAGAATTTTTAACATACAGAAAACATGATCCGGCGCTGACGAGCGGAACACAGGTATTGCTGATTATGAATGCATACTCTTATATGCCTGTTGATTTGTGGGCAGCGCAGATGCACAAATTGAATCAGGAAATGGAATCAAGGTTAAAGCAGAAGGATTTTGTAAGCCGGAAAAACCAGCCCCGTATTTTGGTGACAGGTTCGCCGATTGCATTTCCCAACATCAAAATCCCGCTTCTGATTGAAGAAATGGGCGGTGTTTTCGCGGCGGATGAAACCTGCATGGGTGAACGGGGGATATATGATCCGGTGTCCGTTATTGATCCGAGCTTTGACGGAATGATGCGGGCGCTTGCGTCCAGGTACACAAAGCCTTGTACCTGCCCGGTATTCGTGGACAACAGCCAGCGCATTTACCGGATCAGGCAGATGATAAAAGAGCATAAGATCCAGGGAGTGATTTATCATGTGCTGCGTGGCTGTCTTGTGTATGACTATGAATACCAGCTTATGGAGGAGGCAATGGGCGAAATGGATATTCCCATCATCCGTGTGGAGAGTGATTACAATGAGGAGGATGTGGAACAGCTCCGCATCCGTATCGAGGCATTTATTGAATTGATCAAGTTAAAGGAACTGAAAAGGGAGGCATAGTATGGGAAAATATTATCTTGGGCTGGATGGCGGTTCTACCTATCTGAAAGCTGCCCTTATGAAAGAAAAAGAAGTGATTGGCACTGTCGTATACCCTACAGGAATTGATAATAACGGAACGGCAACGAAGATTGTGGCTGCCTTGTGCAAGAAGTATGGCATCAGTCGGGCGGACATCGGCTATATCATGGCTACTGGGTACAGCCGCAAGATCCTTGAGGTCGCAGATGATGACATTTCGGAGATCACTGCCCATGCCTATGGAGTCCGTGTGACTGCTCCAAAAGGATATCGTCCCGGCATGGTCATTGATATCGGCGGGCAGGACAGTAAGATTATTTATCTGGATGCAAATTATAATGTTAAAAATTTTACCATGAATGATAAATGCGCTGCGGGAACAGGAAAATTTATGGAAGTCATCGCACAGATTCTGGAGACGACAATCGATCAGGTCGGTCCGCTTTCTTTAGAAAGCGCCGCTCCGTGTGATATCAATAGTACCTGCGTGGTGTTTGCGCAGTCGGAAGTGATTTCCCTTGTGGCAAGAAAGGTTGACAGATGTGACATTCTGGCTGGAATGCACCTGTCAATGGCAAAACGAATCATCAAAATGATGAAAAAATCAGAAAAAGGCGGCGATATCTTAATGACAGGCGGCGGTGCGCTGAATATCGGCATACACAGGGCTTTTGAGGAAGAACTGATGAAAGATGTCTATGTGGCAAAATACCCACAGTTTAACGGTGCAGTGGGCGCAGCTTTAATTGCCAGTGAGCGGGGTGGGATATGAATGCTTCTCTGCTTATCTCAGCGCTTACGACTGCTGTTTCCATCGGTCTCGGCTGTGGCGCCTGCTGCAGTCCGATCATTGGCACATTCCTTTCAACGTATGTGATTTCCCATGCAAACGGCGTGAAGAAAGGGCTTTTATCATTTGTGAGTTTCTTTTTCGGAAAGCTGCTTGGCGTATCCTCGCTTTGCATTGTTTCAGCTTTTATCAGCAGACGGTTCATCAGTGAGGATGGATATATCGGTTCTTTTCATTTACGCCTGTTTTCACAGACTGCCATGAGCCTGATCGGTGTGATCATGGTGATACGCTGGATCATGGAGCTGAACAGGGAAAGAAAGTGCAGGGGCTGCAAAAGTTGTGGCAAACAGGAAGGAAAAGCCGGAGTGATTCCAATGCTGATGGCGGGCTTTGCCTATGGTATAACGCCATGTGCGCCGCTGCTTTTGATGATCGGTTATTGCCTTGCCATTCCGGTTCCGTTAGCCGGGCTGACAGGCATCACGTTTGGCCTTTCCAGTATGGTAAGCCCCATTCTGCTGCTGACTGTGGTGACGGGCACATTTTCAAAGAAGATGAAAAAGGAAATCCCGGAAACGGTAAAATGGTTTCGCCTGGCATCGTATGTACTTCTGATGGTGCTTCCGTTTGTGGTCAACGTGTGAGCTGGCAGGATTACGCCTGATTCACTGAAAATTTCATCTGAATTTCCTTTAGGAATTTCTCCGCAGCTTTGGAGAAAACCTGATATCGTTTCCAAACGATGCATAATCCGGCTTCTAAAACCGGGGAAAGAGGTTTGAAACAAAGACCGCTCCCGCCTTCCGTATTGATCAGTTTATCAAGGGCAATCGCATAACCGAAACCTGATTTTACAAATCTGGAAGCGTTATACAAAAGATCATAAAATGCCACAACATTTAATTGGGATAAATCTTTGCGCAGCCATGCGGTCATCTCACCACTGGAAGATGTTTGATGGGATATAATCAAAGGCTTATCCCATAAGTCTTCGGCGCAAACGCTCTCTTTCTGCGCAAGCGGACTATCCGCAGGCATAAGCACGCCCCAGGTATCCTTTACCGGCAAACGTATATAATCATATTTAGCAGCATCAAAAGGTTCGACCAACAAGCCGAAATCAATAAGCCCCTTATCCAACCGCTCTGCCACGTGTTCCGCATCGCCGCTGTAAATGTGGTAACGAATAAGAGGATATTTGTCCTGTAGATCTTTTGCCGCTGCCGCAATCGTGGAAACAGCGTCTGTTTCACCGCTGCCGATGTAAACGTCACCACTTATGCTTTCGTCAGAGGCTGATAATTCCGTTTTGGTTTTTTCCATCAAAGCCACGATTTCTTCCGCCCTTTTGCGCAGAAGCACTCCGTCTTCGGTAAGAGTTACTTTTTTGCTCCCTCTGATAAGAAGCTGCTTTCCTATTTCATCTTCCAGATCCTTTAGCTGCCTTGACAGAGGGGGCTGCGTCATGTGCAGGGTTTCAGCCGCCCTTGTGATGCTTTCCTCTCTTGCTACCGCAAGAAAGTACTGTAATACTCTAATATCCATTCGATCGCCTCCTGAATGAAATGATAACAGGAAAATCAATACTTTTCAAGTATGCAGCAGCATTTCATATATGCATTTGATATTTGATTGGGATTAGGATATGATTTAAGCAGTGAAGGCGATACTGTGCGGCAGTATTGAGAAATATCTGATAAAATCAAACAGGAAAGGATTGGAACTTGATGGAAACAAAAACGGCAATCTATTTTGGTGAAAACACGGATGCGGAACAAGACAGGCAGCTTGTGGATAACGGATTATTTCAGGAAGCAATAAAAATTACAATGGATATCAATAACAGGTACCATACGCCGGAAGAACTCCATGATCTTATGGAACATCTCATTGGTAAAAGCATTGATAAGAGCTTTCGTATGTTTCCACCGTTTTACACGGATTTTGGCAAGAACATTACCATCGGAAAAAATGTATTTATCAATTCCGGATGTCATTTTCAGGATCAGGGCGGTGTCTGGATTGGCGACGGTGTTTTATTTGGTCATAATGTCGTGGCAGCTACGATCAACCATGATCTTGATCCGAAAAATAATCGCAAGAATCACTATGCGCCTATTATTATCAAAGATCACGTCTGGATTGGATCAAATGTAACTATTCTGCCGGGCGTCACGATCGGTGAATGGGCATCGGTGGCTGCAGGAGCTGTTGTTACAAAGGATGTAGAACCATACACCGTTGTCGGCGGCGTTCCGGCCAGGATGATTAAACGGGTAGAAACGGAGGTGGAAAAATGAAACGGTTCACAGCTATCATTCTTCTAATGGCAATGCTTCTCTGCTGTGCAGCCTGTGGTGAGAAGCAAAGTGGGGGAATTTCATCCGATAACTCCAATACAACACTGTCATCAAAAGAGTTGGAGAAAGAGGTTCAAGGCAAGGAAACAGATTCTGGTCTTAACGGGAGTGACGATATGGTTAAAATATTAATTGCATATTTTTCCGCAACAGGAACGACAAAACAGCTTGCAGAATATGCCTCGGATATTCTGAACGCCGATATTTATGAAATTGTACCGCAAGATCCGTATACGGAGGAAGATCTGGCTTATTATACCGGAGGGCGAGCCGATCAGGAACAGAACGATCCATACGCACGCCCGGAAATTTCAGGCTCGGTAGAAAATATGGAACAGTATGATACGATTGTATTGGGTTATCCGATATGGCATGGGGAGGCGCCGAAAATCATCTACACTTTCCTTGAAAGCTATGATTTTTCCGGTAAGATAATCCTGCCATTCTGCACCTCGCACTCAAGCGGAATCGGCTCCAGTGCGGAGCATCTTCATTCCCTTGCGGCAAAAGCAGACTGGCTGGACGGAGAGCGGTTTGCCGCCGGCGCTTCAAGAGAAGAAATCGAAGGCTGGCTTACGGAAAACAATCTGCAGGCAGCTTCGGCGTCAACGGATCCACAGGCAGCCTCTGCGGGCGTAGGAATCTTTGATTTGGAAAAGAAAACGGTTCTCCTGAACAGCGGATATGAGATGCCGATCATGGGGCTTGGGACATATGCGTTAGATTATGACACATGTGTCAATTCTGTAATGTCTTTGCTGAAAAACGGCGGGCGACTCATAGACACGGCATATATGTACGGGAACGAAGATGCGGTTGGGGGAAGGGGTTCGCAGGGCAATGGAAGAATACGGAATCGCCAGAGAGGATATTTTCGTTATTACAAAAATCTATCCGGGTGAACAGTACAAAAACCCCGAAAAGGCAATCCAGGATGCGCTTGATAAGCTGGATATCGGCTATATTGACATGATGCTGCTCCATCACCCCGGAGAAAATGACGTGAAAGCCTATCTTGCAATGGAAAAATATGTTGAAGCCGGAAAAATCCACTCGCTTGGCCTGTCAAACTGGTATGTGGAGGAATTGGAAGA
>CANQQG010000126.1 GCA_947625875.1 uncultured Lachnospiraceae bacterium | reverse complement strand
AATCTGGAAGTCCAGAATATCGGGGAATCGGATTTTATGGTGGAGTGCATGGCGGGGATACAGGAGAAAAAATGGCTGGAAGCGGTAAAGACCGTTGTGCTTTGCATTGTCATTTTTTTCGGCGCGGCATTTACGATTATGGCGTTTAACAATGATGTGTCCGTCGGCGACGTTTTTTCCAAACTGTATTATCAGGTGATGGGCGAGGCGTCCGACGGCGTTACGGAACTGGAGATCTGTTATGCAATTGGAATGCCGGTCGGCATTATGGTTTTTTATAACCATATCGGAAAGAAAAAAGTGACGCGCGACCCGACGCCGATCCAGGTGGAAATGCGGAAGTTTGAAAAAGATGTGGACAATGCGTTTATGGACAATGCCAGCAGGGAAGGGAAGAGTCTGGATGTGGATTAGTCATGTGTTTTTGGGATTTGTGGGGCTGGTGTTCGGGCTGTCGGTTGCGACGGGGAGCTTTGCGCTTGCCGTAAAGCTCGGCATCGTGCCGGAAATGGCGGAAAAGTCGAAAACGGCGCGCCATATTATGGCGTATGAAAACGCGATCATTTTGGGCGGTATTTTTGGTAATGCGGTTTCTGTTTTTTTAAGCCTGCGGCTTCCGTTCGGTCGGGTTTTTCTTGGCCTGTACGGCCTTTGCGCGGGCATTTTTGTCGGTTGCATGGCGGTCGCGCTCGCGGAGATCATCAATGCGTTTCCGATTCTTTACCGCCGCATGAAATTAAAGGTCGGACTGCCCTGGGTGGTCGGCGCGGTCGCTTTTGGGAAAATGAGCGGATGCCTGTATTATTTTATCCATGATATGGCAAAATAAGGAAACGCGGCATTTTCGTTTTGTGAGGCAAAATCAAGATAATAATAGTTGACTTTTCGAACGAATGCGTTATAATGATTATGTTCCAGAAGCAGGAAACAGGGGAGCGCGAAATGTGTTTCCCCATTTTCTTATCGGAAAAAACTACTATATTCCTACGGGAATACTCGGGAATAAATTTTATCATATTTGGCACAAGAGGCAAAAAGGAGGGCCTGATATATGGAAAAGCTGATTTATCTTGATAACGCGGCGACTACGGCGGTCAGACCGGAAGTGTTTGAGGCTATGAAACCGTTTTTTATGGAAAATTACGGAAATCCGAACAGTGTCTACACGTTTGCGCAAAAAAGCAAAACCGCGGTGGATGAAGCGAGGGAGGCGATCGCGTCGCTCATCGGCGCAAAGGCAAATGAAATATATTTTACCGGCGGCGGCAGTGAGAGCGATAACTGGGCCCTGAAACAGTGCGCGGAAGCGTTTGCTGCTAAGGGAAAACATATCATTACGACAAAGATTGAACATCATGCGATTTTGCATACGTGCGAATATCTGGAGAAGCATGGTTATGAAGTGACATATCTGGACGTGGACGAAGACGGACTGATCAGCCTTTCTGCGCTGGAAAAGGCGATTCGTCCGGACACGATTTTGATCAGCATTATGTTTGCGAATAATGAGATCGGGACGATTGAGCCGGTTCGTGAGATCGGGGAGATCGCAAATAAACACGGCGTGCTGTTCCATACGGACGCGGTGCAGGCGTTCGGGCATGAGCCGATCCAGGTGGATGAGCTCCATATCGATATGCTGAGCGCGAGCGCGCACAAATTCCACGGGCCAAAGGGCGTCGGATTCTTTTATATGAGAAACAGCGTAAAGCTTGGCGCATTGATACACGGCGGCGCGCAGGAGCGTTCCCGGAGGGCGGGGACAAGCAATGTGCCGGGCATCGTCGGCATGGCGAAAGCGGCGCAGCTTGCCGTTGCCGGAATGGAAGAAAATAACAAAAAGATGAGGCAGGTGCGTGACCATCTGATCGCGCGCGTATTGGATGAGATCCCGTATGCGCGTCTGAACGGGCATCGGGAAAAGCGGCTTGCGAATAATGCGAATTTCTGTTTCCGTTATATAGAAGGGGAATCGCTGCTGATCATGCTCGACCAGAAGGGCATTTGCGGTTCGAGCGGTTCGGCGTGTACGTCAGGCTCTCTTGACCCGTCGCATGTGCTGCTGGCGATCGGCCTGCCGCATGAGATCGCGCATGGCTCCCTGCGGCTTACGCTTTCGGAGGAGACGACGATGCAGGACGTGGATTATGTGGTCGACTGCCTGAAAACGATCGTGGAAAGGCTGCGCAGCATGTCGCCGCTTTATGAGGATTTTGTAAAGAGCCAGAGAGCAGAATAAAGACATTGCCATAATGGAAAGGAGGGCGGATGTCTTCCGGGCGGGGTGCGGGAGACATTCAGGATAATATGTACAGTGAAAAAGTAATGGATCATTTTAATAACCCGAGGAATGTGGGGGAGATTGAAAATGCGAGCGGCATCGGCACGGTCGGAAACGCAAAGTGCGGCGATATCATGCGTATTTATCTGGACATTGATGAGGAAACAAAAATCGTAAAAGACTGTAAATTCAAAACTTTTGGCTGCGGCGCGGCGGTTGCGACGAGCAGTATGGCGACCGAGCTTGTAAAAGGGAAGACGATTTACGAGGCGCTGCAGGTAACGAATAAAGCGGTCATGGAAGCGTTAGACGGGCTCCCGCCGGTAAAGGTGCATTGCTCGTTATTGGCAGAAGAGGCGATTCATGCGGCTTTGTGGGATTATGCTCAGAAAAACAATATTGAGATCGAGGGTTTGAAGCCGCCGAAGGCGGATATCTCTGAAGAACCGGTTGAAGAGGATTGAGCGTGCGGGCAGGGGAATTTTCTCCTGCCCGATTGCATATGGGAAAAGATGAAAAAGCGCGGCAGTTATTGCGGGGAGGCGGAACGTGAAGAAAAAAGTTGTGGTTGGCATGTCAGGCGGGGTTGACTCGTCGGTGGCGGCTTTTTTGCTGAAAGAACAGGGGTATGATGTGATCGGCGTCACCATGCAGATCTGGCAGGAAGAGGATGCGCAGGCTGTGGAGCGCGAGGGCGGCTGCTGCGGCCTGCGCGCGGTGGACGATGCAAGGCGCGTGGCGGAGCAGCTGGAGATTCCTTATTATGTCATGAATTTCAGAAAGGAATTTAAAGAGCATGTGATCGATTATTTTGTGCGGGAATACCGGCAGGGGCGGACGCCGAACCCATGCATTGCCTGCAACCGTTATGTAAAGTGGGAATCGCTTTTATGCCGCAGTCTTGCGATCGGAGCAGACTACATAGCGACGGGGCATTATGCGCAGATCGCGCAGTTAGAAAATGGCAGATATGCCGTACGGAAATCGGAAGCGGCCAAAAAAGACCAGACGTATGCGCTTTATAATCTGACGCAGGAGCAGCTTGTGCGGACGCTGTTTCCGGTTGGCGCATATGAAAAGGCAAAAGTTCGGGAGATCGCGCGGCAGGCGGGGCTGAATGTGGCCGCAAAGCCGGACAGCCAGGAGATCTGTTTTGTGCCGGACAATGACTATGCGGCGTTTATCCGCCGGGAAACGGGCGCGCAGGAGCCGGAAGGGGATTTTGTCACTGCAGATGGCAGGGTTCTGGGAAGGCATAAGGGGATTTCGCATTATACGGTCGGGCAGCGGAAAGGTCTGCAGCTTGCGCTCGGGCGTCCTGTTTTTGTGACGGAGATCCGTCCCGCAGCGAATGAGGTGGTGATCGGCGACAACGAAGATCTGATGCAGACGGAGCTTGTGGCGGAGCATATGAATTATATGGCGGTCGACCGGCTTTGCGCCGGAGAGCGTATGCAGGCGAAAATCCGTTATTCCCACGCGGGCGCGCCCTGCGAGATACTGGATGTGTCGGAAAATGGGGACTGTGTGCGGATTCGTTTTGCAGAGCCGGTGCGCGCCATTACGCCCGGACAGGCGGTTGTTTTTTATGACGGGGATTATGTGCTCGGGGGCGGGACGATCGCGGGCAGAACCGGATAAAAATAAAAGAGAAACCGTAAAGATGTTGTAACCTTCCGTTAAAATGGTTATAATGAAAAGCAATCATATAAAATCAGGAGGGAAACACATGGCAGAGAATAAATGCAGCGGATGCCCGAGCGCGGAGGGCTGTTCCGTACAGGATAAGGAAAACTGCAGTTCTAATCAGGGGCAGGAGAGCTTTCTTGCCCCGCTCAACAAATATTCAAAAGTAAAGAAAGTAATCGGCGTTGTCAGCGGGAAAGGCGGCGTGGGCAAATCGTTTGTCACAGCTGCGCTTGCGGCGGCAATGAAAAAAACGGGCGCGTCGGTCGGGATTCTGGACGCGGATATCACAGGACCGTCCATTCCGAAAATGTTTGGCGTGACGCAGGAGGCATATGGAAACGAAGAGGGCATGATTCTTCCGGTGGAAACAAAAGAGGGCATAGAGATCATGTCGATTAATTTGCTGATGGAGCATCCGGAAGATCCGGTGATCTGGCGGGGGCCTGTCATTGCCGGCGCGGTCAAACAGTTCTGGACGGACGTTGTGTGGGGCGAACTGGATTATCTGTTCGTTGATATGCCGCCGGGAACGGGCGACGTCCCGTTGACAGTGTTCCAGTCGTTTCCGGTTGACGGGATTCTTGTTGTTACGTCTCCGCAGGAACTGGTGCAGATGATCGTAAAAAAAGCGCTCCGTATGGCGGAGTCCATGCAGATTCCGGTTCTGGGCGTTGTGGAGAATTTCAGTTATCTGAAATGCCCGGATTGCGGCAAAAAGATCGCTTTATTCGGGGAAAGCCATATTGAAGAAACAGCAAAAGAGCTGGCGGTCAGACTGCTCGGACAGATCCCGCTGGACCCTACGATGGCGCGGGCGGCGGATGAAGGGAAGTTTTACCAGATGGAGCTGCCGTATCTAAAGGAGGCTGCGGCCGTATTAAAAAATCTGTAAGGGCGCGGATCGCCTTAAAACAGGAGAAGCGTACATGCCTTTCTGAACAGGAGAAGGGCATGTATGCTTTTGAAACGAGGTTTCATAAACGCAATAGTATTTTTTTTTGACAAATAGAGGTATCAGAAAAACAGATTCATTTTTTCATTAAAAGAAAATACTGTCTGCCAATTTTTCAATCAACGCATTTATCTGTTCCGGCGCGTCCGTATTGGAATTATGTCCTGCGTTTTTGATCCACGCAATCGGGAAACCGGTCTTTTTGTGCCACGCCTTATTGTATCGAATGCAGGAACCGGCATGGTCTTTTTCGCCGCAGATCAGCAGAGCCGGACACTTGATCTCGTAGGGAAGATTCCTCTCGATCGCCTCTGCCAGAATCCTGAATCCGTATCCCGCCAGCCTGGCATATCTCTCTTTGTCGCCGTCATAGGCCATCATCATGCGCCGCATCAGCCTCCGCCCATAGTCGGAAACCGCTACGCCGTTTGTTCCCTGCTTCAGAAGCCATTTCCATGGATAATATCGATAAACCGGCTCCATGCGCTTCAAAAGCCAAAACTCGGCGGCGGTGATATAAGCTCGCTGCAGCGGGGCTGAATCAATGGAAATAAAACCCCGCAGCTTTTCCGGAAACAGCTGCGCATACATCTGTCCCACATAACCGCCCATGGACTGGCCGACGATGACGATATTCTCCATATTTTCCCGCGTCAGGATCTCATCCAGCCATCTTGCTTTGTCTTCCATGGAAAAAGTCATGGAGAAGGGCCATGACGCGGCGTGTCCCGGCGCGTCCCAGACAAAAACAGGACATTTCTTCTTAAAATGCGCAATCTGCCGACCGAACAATCGGTGATCGGCAGTCAGCCCCGGCAAAAATACAAGGGAACCGCCCATGGCGTCTGCCTTTTTCCCAATCCAATAATGAATCGCGCCGCATGGCGTCTCATATGTTTTTTCGGTCATTTTTCGTTTTCTCCTTCCTGTCTTTTCGTTTTCCTGTCATAGATATATTTTTGCCATTTCTGTTTGAGGCTTCTCTTGCCGCCATGCACTTTTCCTGCAAAAAAAATAGAAGTCGGGCCGTCTGATTGTCCGATTAATGTGACATTATCTTTTTTCGTCAGCTGCGGATTCGACGTTTTTCTTTTGGCAAACTTGTCAATCACATGGTCTGCCCCAAAAGTGATAAAGAAATCAGCAACAATTTCCGCAAACAAATCAACAATAAAATCAATCATAACAAGTTTCCTTCCGACTCACAGGCAATATTCTTTGATGTAGTCTGCAAAATACGGCAGCGCCAGGGATATATACGCCTGACGGCTCTCCAGAATCCCGCGCTTGATCAGTCTGTCCCGATACATAGAATAATTGCCCGCTTTATCTCCCATTAAGCGAAGCACGTCTTCCCGCTTATACTCATCTTTGGATCTATGTCAATACTTTGGACAAAAAAAGTTGAAAGACTATGCTGATTTTTTTAGTTCTTCATTCTCCTTTTGC
>CANQQG010000125.1 GCA_947625875.1 uncultured Lachnospiraceae bacterium | reverse complement strand
TGGTGGCAAGCTGCTCATCCTGCTCTGCCGTGAGCGCAGGCATACGCCATCCGCTTTGGCTGGAGATCGTCACGCCCGTGCCGCCCTCTGCAATAACTTTACCGACTTCCTCCAACAGCGCCGCCGTCCCGTAGAGATCGACCTTCAAAATTGCCTCGATAGAAGCCTGACTCGGCGAAACACCCGCACCGTTGACAAGCATCTTGATCTCACCGTATTTCTGCCCCTCTGCAATCAGCGCCAGAATGGACTCTCTGCTTGATAAATCCATTTCCACAGGCGCCACATCAAAGCCCGCATCATTCATTACCTTTGCAATCGCATCGGCATTTTCTTTCTTCTTGTCACCAAGAATAATCTTTTTACCAAAACCGACTCGCCGGGCAATCGCCATACTAATCTGTCCTGCTCCGGTTACAAGCATCACTTCTTTTTTCATTGCGAAAACCTCCATTTCATGAAATAATATCGTCTGTACCTCTCCCTTAAATGGACTGTTTTGCCCATGCAGCTACCGTACTTTCCGATTTCGCAGCATCCGCACCGTGGACGGCAAGCCCTTTTCCAAATACTGCGCCCTTGCAGATTTTCTTCAGGTCACGCTCACAGGAGCCAAGCCCGCTGCCCTCATGTGTCATGACTGCCATGACCTTTTTTCCTGTAAAGTCCAGCTTTTCAAGCTGAGTAAAGACTGCCATCGGAAAGGTTCCCCACCAGCACGGTCCACAGACAAAAATGTTATCGTAACCGCCAATGCTGTCCAAAGCTTTTTTCAGCTCCGGGCGCGCCTGCTCACGCAGTTCTTTTTTTGCCTCGTCGATGCAGGCATAATAATCCGCCGCATACTCCTTAACTGTCTCCACCTCAAAAAGATCGCCTCCGACTGCCTTCTGGATAAACTCCGCCACGATCTCGGTGTTGCCCTTGGCGATGTTCTTGATACCGCCGTTCCAGTAGTTTTCCCCTTTGCGGGAATAGTAGATGATTACATTCTCAGCCATGATTTCCTTCTCCTTTTCTATCGCTTTTTTACGGTTCTAATATTTTTATCTTTCTGTCATCCGTTCCATTTCAGACGCATAACACCCACCATAAACAGGCGTTTCATCCGATCTCCTTGTAAGCCGCTCCATATCCTCATCGAAAAAATCCACATAGGCGGCGCTCATATTCTCCTGCAGGCGGCAGACATTTTTTGTGCCGGGGACAGGAACGATCCACGGTTTCCGGTGCAGAAGCCATGCCAGTGACGCCTGTGCCGGAGAAAGCATCTTTATTTTTTCCTTCCCAGTCATTACTTCGCTCCCATCATCTTTTTTACACTTCACATTGTACGTATTTCTGTTGCAGAGAACAATTTGAATTTCAATGCTTATCTATAAGTAAATGCTAATATGAAAACCGCCACTATTTCTCCGTCTTTTCCCTAACTGGCCTCGGCATTTCTGACGCTTTCTCTTTCCATGCTTTCAACCATCTGCCTACATTCCCTCAACGCCAGCGCCGTCAATAAGAGCAGTTGAGTCCCTACTTTTGCCTGTTCCTGTGCTTTCGGTTCGCTCTCCATGCCTTTGTCAGGGATGTTCCTGTTCTCAATCATTGATTTCTCTCAACTCAGGTTTTCGGGCAACTGAAAAACGGCATCTCCGATTTATGGAAAATGCCGCTTAGCAGACTGCCCGTATTCGTTTCAATCTTTTTAGTTGTTATTCCTGCTTTAATTCTCTTTTTCTCCAACTTACAAATCCGTACATATCATAAAAAAAGAATATCGTAAAATTTACGATGACGGGAATGTATACAGGATTTTCAATGGAAGCTAAGATCCAGAGAACAATCAACACAATGTCATTGGCAGCATACCCTAACGCATAATAAGATGAACGCAGCATAGTAAGAGAGGCAGCGAAAAAACTTGTTGTAATTGAGATTATACTAAATAAAATGTTAGGTGTGTTCAATACTCGTAAAATAAAATAAAATCCTATCGTAACAACGGCGCCGAAAAATATAAGCAAAATCCAATGTTTCAAATGCAATTTTTGAATTGCGACCTCACTTCCATTCTCTTTTGAAGGATTCTTTATCCATGTGATTGTTGACCAGACAGCCATGGGAAAAGTCATTCCTAAATAAGTAATCATTTCTCCCCAATAACGAAATCGAAAAGAAATAATGCCATAAAGGATACTGAACACAATCATTAAAATCTGTGCCCACACATTGCCTTTTGCAGCAAAAACCAAAGAAGTAACGCCAATCATTGCCGCTAACAATGTCAGCCAGTCTAAATCACCTGACAAAAGATTTGAAATAAAAACAACGGCCAGCGACCCGATCCAAATCAGCCATTCTTTTCCTGATAAATTTTTTATGGGATTGTTCATTTAACTCTCCTGACGACGCATTTTATTCGATTCCATAAATTTCGCTTTCAGAATTTCTGCAAATTCCTCAATATAATACCCGGCGTTATCAACTTTCCAGAAAGCGCAGTAATTGCGGCAAATCGGTTTCCCATTCCGGCAAAGCGGCATCCGGGCGATTGTCTCTGCAAACTGCGCGGGTGCGCTGCCGCCCTCAATAGGGAGAAAACCTTTCCCGCTCACAACCATCAGACGGGCTTCCTCCAGATTTTCGGCAAAAAGAAATTTACTTTCAATCCCATAGATTTCCTGATAATAAGACTGTTCATTTTCCTGCTGGTCTTTTGAGGCGACTAAAATGCATGGGGTGTGCCGCAGATCGCCCACATTGACATACGCTAAACCGGCAATGGGATTCCTTGCGGATATTTCAATGTGACATTCAACGACCGTCAGGATCGTATTGACATACTCGTCCGAAAAAGCGCGTCTCTGGTCATTCAGCGCCAGATCCACCTGATCAGAGCGCAGCAGTTCATACAAATCCTCATGATTGCCGTTTTTCATATCAATGGGAACGTCAGGGTATTTCGCCGTAAATTCCGCCACTGCCGCCTGAAATTCCGCGCCGCCATATCCCTTGATATATCCAATGCGCAGGGCAAAATCCTCTCCCTGTGCAATTCGTTTTGTTTCTTTGCATAACCGGTCAAAATCCGCCATGAGCAGGAGGCTTTGGCGGTAAAAATGTTCTCCTGCGGGCGTCAGGGAAAAGCGGCGGTTTTCCCGTTTTAGAAGCGTCACGCCAAGCTCCCGCTCCAATGCCTGGACCTGCTGTGAAATAGCGGACTGCGATATGTAACACGATTGCGCCGCCTCGCTGAAGCTCCCTGCACGGACAACGGCCTGAAAATATTTTATCTGTTTCAGCATACTGTCCGACTCCTTGTAATGATATTATCCAATATTATATACTGTATAACGAATGCAGGCAAGCTTATATTTTCTCTGCCTTTTATCATACAAACGCTTCAACCATTTCTTTTGTAAGTTTACGCTTATTAAGGCGCTTGTCAATTACCGCTTTCCAGTCCTCGTCAATGTGGCAGTCACTGGCAAATGCCGCTTGTGCCTTTAACATCTATATGCGTCTTTAAAACTTGGAATTGATCTCCATTTGTTTTTAATACTTGGTATCCTGAATTTTCAAAAATCTTTATATTATCGTTCCGAAGATATTTTTCAATCACTTCTCCATAATCTGGCATTGTATCGGTTGGCGTAATTTTCATTAGACATTCACCAGTTAATGTCAATATCACATTTCCTATTGGAACTTCATTTTTTTCATGTTTATTTATTGTAATAGTTTTTCCATTTGCATATAAGAGAACAAATTTTTGTTCAAAGCCTGTCGCAGCATATCCGCTTAAAGCATCAAATTTAATAAGTCCCAAAGTGTCAAGTTCGTTTAACATACCAAATGTTAGCCCCATTTTATTTAAGACATCTTCATTTTGTGAATATGGAACAAACACTCTTTTAGCAGCCTTTTGTGGATTTCCATCATTATCTATTCCAATAATTATCGTTTTCATACTGCATATTTTTCTAAACGCTTGAGCATAAGTCGGCGTGATTTCTGAAAGAATTCTTATCATATTTGATGGTGTTGAACCGGGACTTTCAAATTCTTTAGCTAAAATTTTACCCCAAATAAGCTGCATCTCTTCAGCAGATACAAAACCTGCTGAATCCATAAACCTATCAAACCATTCTTCATTTACACCTGACTGCCTGGAAAAATCAGTTCCTTCAGGAGCGTTGGCCACTGCAATATCTGCTATTTTACCCTGATTCCTTAATTTTTTAATTGTCTGTTTTGCATTTAAAACAGCCATCAGTTTTGACTCACTTGGTAAATCAGAGTTCTCAATATCTGATAAATACATATCCAATGCTTTCTTTTTTAAACCCATAAACGGGAATAACATTCCTAAAAGTTCAGTTGTTTTATTCACAACATTTTCATTTTGAGCTAATTCCAATGCAGCTTTTCTTACATTTTTTTCTATCCCCATTTCTAAGCGCCTCCATATACAAATATCATAATTCTTCTGATTCATCAAACAAATCTTCTAAAAACTGCTCCACATCAAAATTTTCAGATTCTGCCGATTTCACTAACAACGCAATCCAATGTTTCATTCTATCTTGAAATTCGCAATGGCTATATGCCATGTAGTCGTTAATATCCTACATCCGACTTTTGGGCAAGAAAATTACAAGAAACCGAATAAACAATTTAAACCGGCTGCATATTGGCAATCTCCTTCACCTTTTCAAGAGATAGACCTGTTCCTGCGGCAATATCCTCCAAGGATAATTTCCCTAATTCAATCAGCCTTCTTGCCGTTTCCCGTTTTTCGTATTCAATTCCTTCTTCATACTTTTCCTGATAATTCATTTGCAAAGTCATATAATCCAATCTCCATTTCTCATTCTTTCTGACAGACTGCACTGCCTTATCCAGCTCTCTGGTAAAGTCATCTTTCGGCTCTTTGCCATCAATGAAATCAAGCAGCTTTTTCATCTCCAACGTGACATCATCCATAGCGCCTTTTGTATTTAAAATAATCTTCGTCGTATCGTCGCCAAGACCTAATTCCGGATTCTGAAGGCAACGGTTCTCAAAGGTATAAATATGCCGTCCTTCACCAAACAAATCAAAGGTACAGACAAAAATAACAAAACTTCGTTTCAAATTCTTGTAGTTTTCTCCCTTTTCCAAGATATTCAAATCAATCATACCCTGATAATATCTTGTTCTCTTCGGAAGATTCCTGTTCTCCGTTGTCTGCATTTCAATATTGTAAACCGTATTGTTTCCATCCTCCACATAAATATCAAGACGGACACTTTTAGCATCTGCAGAGATATCAATTGTCTCCTGCGATTTCGGATATTCAATACGGGATATCTTTATTCCAAGTACCCGTTCCAAAAAAGGTTTGCAAAACTTCGGATTTCTCATGATAACACTAAACATAAAATCATCCTTGATTTGCAGTTCCTCAAAGGCTTTCTCTATCATAGTCTTTCCTCTTTTTTACCTTTATTATAATATGTGTCTGTATGGTTGACAAGGATGATTTTTACCAATCCCTCGAACCCTTAAATTATTTTTATGTAAATTGTACTCCACCCAATTTTTATTATAACTATATCCTCATGGCATGATTGTTTTCCATTCGGTGTTTCAATTATATTTCCTATTTAAACCAAGGTCATATCTTCATCTAAGATCAATGCTTCTGTTTTATAAAAATAGCCTGAAAATAAATTTTCAAATCTCAGCACAATAAATAAAATTTCAATTAAGTTTGTCTTCGTCTCTGTCACAATGGTAACATCTATATATTTTAGCTTTGGTGAAACAGTAATTGAGATATGGTTCTCCTTTTTTTCAAATCCATATTTATTCTCCCAAACACATACCACACCTTCATCATGCAATAATCCTTTCCAATACAATTACCTGTTGGTGGTTTATGTTCTTTTCCATTTGGAGATATAATGGTATACATTTGATTTTGTCTAAATCCCTGTGCCAAAAGCGAAACTGACTGCCATGGTCCCCTTGGAGCATTATCCGGATTCTTATACGCTTTTCTTTGTTTTTCCGTTAAAGGTAAATAATTACGCTCTTGTTTAAATATTTCCTTATCTTTTACATATAATAAAATATATTCATGTGAATCTCCAATTGCCTCCCTATTTTCTCGTGAATAACGCTTTTGCCATACAATAGATGTCAAAAAATGTTGCCTTCCAAACACAGAATCACATAACACTTTTAGATAATCGCGTTCGTCATCATCTATACTAATCCAAATGCTTCCAGTTTCAGATAAAAGATTCCATAGTATTTCTAATCGTGGTCGCATAAGCTGTAACCACTGACTATGTTCCAAATTATCATCATAATGCTCAAACGCACTTCCCGTATTATATGGCGGATCTATGTTTCTTGCGACTTTGATACAAAAAGATATTTTATTTGTATAATCCAAAATGCTTTGCTATTGAATCACAGACTTCTTCTTTGGTATCTACCCCATTATCTTCTCTGAC
>CANQQG010000124.1 GCA_947625875.1 uncultured Lachnospiraceae bacterium | reverse complement strand
AATGGCAGATTGGTTTTCCGTCATAAATTAATTTCTCCTTTCAGAATGCAATAGTTGCGGCAGGCAAAACGCCGGTCAAGTTGACAGGTTACAATTTTGGCGTCCGGATAATTGGCAGATGCGCCAAAGACCTTGATATATGGGGAATGGAACATTCCCCCGAAACAAATGCATTCTAACATAGAAAAAGAGAAAATGTCAAGTGTAATTTTTTGTTTCCATAAATGTTCAGCCAGCCGCACAAAGGCCGCCACCCCACGAAATCATACGCGATCTCTCAGGCAGACAGATGATATATAAAAATCACAATCCTCACTGGAACACAGAGCCGGGGCGTCCGCAAGAATATATGGATAAAACATCAATATAACAGTATATAACAGTTGACAACCGTTATATACTGTTATATACTGTTTGCAGATGGAGGGATAAAAATATGCATATGATCATCAACAATTCATCTATGACGCCGATTTACGAACAGATCATGGAACAGATCAAAGCCGCGATCGTGAGCGGCGAACTGGCGCCCGGCGCTGTCCTGCCATCTGTGCGGGCACTGGCAAAGGAGCTGAAAATAAGCGCGCTTACGGCAAAGAAAGCCTATGATAACCTGGAACAGGAAGGCTTTACCGTAACCGTCCATGGAAAAGGCACCTATGTCGCGCAGACAAACCGGGAATTTATAAAAGAGCAACACCAAAAAGAAGTAGAACAGGACATGGAACGGGCAGTCTCCAAAGGGCGGCGCTATGGCCTGAAAGACGAAGAGATCCGCAGCCTGTTCGAGCTGATTATGGAGGAATCATTATGCTGAACATGAACCATGTAACCAAACACTATGACGGCTTTGCGCTCGACTGTACGCTCTCCGTCAGGCCGGGCCGCATTACGGGGCTGGCCGGGAGGAACGGCGCGGGAAAAAGCACAGCGTTTAAATCCATCCTCGGCGTAATCCGTCCGGATGGCGGGAGCATTGAGGTTTTCGGGAAAGACGTCCGCAGGCTTACGGAAAAAGACCGGCAGAGATTCGGCGTGGCGCTGGCGGATTCGGGCTTTAGTTCCTATCTGAGCCTGCGGGATATCACGCATATTTTAAAAAATATGTTCGACGCCTTCGACAGCGGCTGGTTCGCGGCGCAGTGCCGCCATTTCGCCCTGCCGATGGACAAAAAGACCAAAGAATTTTCCACCGGCATGCGCACCAAGCTAAAGCTCCTGATCGCATTAAGCCACAAGGCCTCCCTGCTCATCCTTGACGAGCCGACCGTCGGGCTGGACGTCGTCGCGCGGGACGAACTGCTGGATCTGCTGCGCGCTTATATGGAACAGGACGAAAACCGCGCCGTCCTCATCAGCTCCCATATTTCCAGCGATATCGAAAGCCTCTGCGACGATATCTACCTCATCCACGACGGGAATATCCTGCTCCATGAGGAAACCGACGTCCTGCTCAGTGACTATGCGCTGTTAAAAGTAACGCCGCAGCAGTTCGCACAGCTCGACCGGCAGTATATTATCCGCTATAAACAGGAGGCCTACGGCTACAGCTGCCTGACAAACCAAAAACAGTTTTACAAAGAAAATTATCCGGATATCGTCCTTGAAAAAGGATCGATCGACGACCTGATCATCACGACAAACGGAGGTGCGCGCATATGAAAGGATTACTGACCAAGGATTTCCGCCTGCTGCTTGTGCGGAAAAGATTTTTTCTCATTTTAGTTCCGATCGCCCTGCTGCTGGAATTTAACCAGCCGGGCTTTGCGCCCATGTGGCTGGCTTTTATATCCCTGTTTTTTGCCATATCCACGTTCAGCTACGACGAATATGACAACTGCTACCCGTTCCTGCTGTCGCTGCCCGCCAGCCGCAGGACCTATGTGCTGGAAAAATATATTTACGCGCTTTCCATCTGCATCGGCTCACTGGCAATCGGTACGCTGCTCGGCCTGCTGGCGGCAGCTATGCAGCGGCGGGGCGATATGGCGCAGCTTCTGTATTCATCTGCGGTCTACGTCCCCGTTATCATCATCCTGCTCTCTGTCATGTTTCCGCCGATCGTGAAATTGGGCAGCGAAAAAGGGCGGCTGATACTCGCCGCCGCACTCATGGTATCCGGCGTTATCGCCT
This sequence comes from uncultured Lachnospiraceae bacterium, assembly GCA_947625875.1. Lineage (GTDB taxonomy): Bacteria > Bacillota > Clostridia > Lachnospirales > Lachnospiraceae > Eubacterium_J. Next base: position 4,383 of record CANQQG010000124.1, on the reverse strand, counting down.
ATGCGGCTTTGCAGACGGTACAGGCAATGGGCGTCGACCTGACGGAAACGCTTCTGGATATCCTGCAGAAAATGGGCAAAAACACAGACGCCGCCATCCTCGTCCTGCTCCTTCTGCTCGCCGCGGCGCTGCTGGCGGCGTCGATCGCCGCAAGCAGCAGGATCATGGAAAAGCGGGAGTTTTAAAAAGGCGGGGGAGCATCGATCTCCCCCGCCTGAAATATATTACAGCAATTCCTTCAGGATCCGGTTCACCATCCCCGGGTCCGCCTTGCCCTTCATCGCTTTCATCGTCTGCCCGACAAGGAAGCCGATCGCTTTTTCCTTCCCATTGCGGTAATCTTCCACCGACTGCGGATTGTCCTTAACCACCTGTTCGATCACGCCCCGCAGCTCGCCTTCGTCATTGACTGATTTTAAACCCTTTTCCTCGACATACTTTTCCGGATCGACGTCGTGGTAAAAGATCTCCTCAAACACTTCCTTTGCAACCGTATTATTGACCGCGCCGGAATCCGCCAGGCCGATCAGCTTCGCGAGGTTTTCCGGCGAAAACGCAAGGTCGTCCGCTTCCTGCCCGTTTTCTTTTAACAGGCGCATCGTCTCGCCCATCAGCCAGTTGGAAGCTTTCTTCGGCTTGCCGCATGCCGCCGCTACCGCTTCAAACATATCCGCCATCCGCTTCGAGCCGGTAAGGATCGCCGCGTCATATTCCGGCAGCCCGTATTCCTCTTTATAACGCGCCCGCTTTTCCTCGCGCATCTCCGGCTGTTTTTTGCGGATCGCCTCGAGCCATTCATCGCTGATAACGATCGGCGTCAGATCCGGCTCCGGAAAATACCGGTAATCCTGCGCATCCTCCTTCGAGCGCATCGCATACGAATATTCCTTCGTATCGTCCCACCGCCTTGTTTCCTGCACGACCTTTTCCCCGGATTCAATCAGATCAATCTGGCGGTTCCTCTCATTTTCGATCGCCCTCGCAATCGCGCGGAATGAATTCAGGTTTTTCATCTCCGTACGTGTGCCGTATTCCTGCGCCCCGGCCTCGCGGACAGACAGATTTACATCCGCGCGCATGGAGCCTTCCTGCAGTTTGCAGTCCGACGCGCCCAGGTACTGAATCGTCATGCGCAGCTTATCCAGATACGCGATGACCTCCTCCGCCGAACGCATATCCGGCTCGGACACGATCTCGATCAAAGGGACGCCGGAACGGTTAAAATCAACGAGCGAACAGTCGTCCCATTCGTCGTGGACAAGCTTGCCCGCATCTTCTTCCATATGAATCTCATGGATGCCGACCGATTTTTTCCCCGCCTCCGTCTCGATCTCCACGCTCCCGTTCCGGCAGATCGGCAGATAGAGTTGAGAGATCTGGTAATTCTGCGGATTGTCCGGATAAAAATAATTCTTCCGGTCAAATTTGCTGTAAGACGTGATCTCACAGTTCGTTGCAAGCCCGACGGCGACCGCATATTCCACAACCTGCTTATTCAGCACAGGCAGAGAGCCCGGCATCCCGGTGCAGACCGGGCATGTATGCACATTCGGCTTTGCGCCGAACGCCGTCGAACAGCCGCAGAAAATCTTTGTTTTCGTCGCAAGCTCTACATGGACTTCCAGCCCGATGACCGTTTCATATTGTTTCATGCCTTCCGCCCTCCTTCTTCCGCAAACGGACAGTGTTGATACGCGCGCGTCCGCTCATACGCATATGCCGCGCGGATAATCTTCTTTTCCTGGAAACAGTCTCCGATCAGCTGCATCCCGATCGGCAGCCCGTTCTTATCCGTACCGACCGGAACCGAAATACCCGGCAGGCCCGCAAGGTTGACGGAGACCGTATAAATATCGCCCAGATACATCTTGATCGGATCCGATAAGCTCTTTCCGATCTCAGGCGCAGTCGTCGGCGCGGCAGGCCCAAGTATCAGATCGTACCTCTCAAACGCGGCGTCAAACGCTTTTTTGATCAGCGCCTTTGTGCGCAGCGCCTTTAAATAATAAGCGTCATAATAACCGGAGCTCAGCACAAATGATCCGAGCATGATCCGGCGCTTTACTTCCGCGCCAAAGCCTTCCGAGCGCGTCTTTTTGTACATGCTGTGCAGCTCCTCATATTCCGCCGTACGATAACCGTATTTAATGCCGTCAAACCGCTCGAGGTTCGAGCTCGCCTCCGCACAGGCAATGACATAATAGGCGGGGATCGCATATTCGACAAGGCTTAAATCAAATTCTTCCACAGACGCGCCTTTTTCTTCCAGAACCTTCGCCGCGTTTAACACCGCGTCTTTAATCTCCGGCTCCAGCCCCTCCCCAAAATAATCGCGCGGGACGCCGATCTTCATGCCCGCAACGTCGTCGGTAAGCGCGGACATAAAATCCGTATCGTCCCGTCTGACCGAAGTGGAATCCTTCGGGTCATGCGCGGATATCGCCTCCAGAACCGCCGCGCAGTCTGTCACGTCCTTCGCAACCGGACCGATCTGGTCCAGGGAAGAGCCATAAGCGATCAGCCCGTAACGGGAAACCGTCCCATACGTCGGCTTTATGCCGACCACGCCGCAGAACGCGCTCGGCTGGCGTATGGAACCGCCCGTATCGGATCCAAGCGCATACGGACATTCCTCCGCCGCGACCGCCGCGCAGGATCCGCCCGAAGAGCCGCCCGGCACATGGGCCGGATTCCACGGGTTTTTCGTCGCGCCATAATAGGAAGTCTCCGTCGTGGAACCCATCGCAAATTCATCCATATTTGTTTTTCCCAGAATGACCGCGCCCGCCTGCCGGAGATTTAAAACCGCCTGCGCCGTATACGTCGGCGCAAAATTTGATAAAATCTTAGAACTGCAGGTCGTCAGAAGGCCCTCGGTGCACATATTGTCCTTTACCGCCGCAGGCACGCCCGCCAGCGGCCCGGACAGCTCGCCCGCGTCGATCTTTTTCTGCGCTTCCCGCGCCTGTGCAAGCGCGCCCTCTTCATCTACCGTCACAAAGCCGTTGATGACAGGTTCCTTTTTCCTGATCTGCGCAAGGGCTTCCTGCGCCGCTTCCACTGCCGACACTTCCCGCGCCCGGATCTTTTTTCCCAGCTCAACAGCCGTCAAACTCATCAGACTCATAATATCCTCCTGTCAGGTTAATGAAACGTCTTCGGGGCTTCAAAACTCTGCCCCCTCGCCGCCGGCGCATTTGCGAGGGCGGCCTCATGCCCGTCCCCGTTCGTCACAACATCCTCGCGGAACACATTCGTCACCGCAAACGTATGGGACATCGGCTCTGCGCCGGACGTGTCCAGTTCGTTCAGCTTATCAATATAATCCAGCATACTTTCCATGTCTTTCCTTGCCGCCTCTTTTTCTTCGCCCGACAATTCCAGCTTTGCAAGAATGCCTACATATTCCAACGTCTCATCTGAGATCACATTTGCCATTTTCCCGCTCCTTCCCGCTTAATCGCGCACCTTGATATGGGTTTCCCGCAGCTGCTGCTCCGTCACCGCGCCCGGCGCACCGCACATCAGATCCTCGGCATTGCCGTTCATCGGATACGCGATGACCTCGCGGATATTTTCCTCGTTGCGAAGCAGCATGAGCATACGGTCAATGCCCGGGGCCATGCCCGCGTGCGGCGGCGCGCCAAACTGAAATGCATGATACAGCGCGCCAAATTTCGTCTTTAAAGTCTCCTCGTCATAGCCCGCGATCTCAAACGCCTTTACCATGATTTTCAGGTCATGGTTGCGCACCGCGCCCGAAGAGAGCTCCACGCCGTTGCACACAATATCGTACTGGTACGCCAGGACTTCCAGCGGATCCTTCGTCTCCAATGCCTCCAGTCCGCCCTGCGGCATAGAAAACGGATTGTGCGTAAAACCGATCTGCTTCGTATCCGCGTCCCGTTCAAACATCGGAAAATCATTCACATAACAGAACCGGTACGCATTCTTTTCCAGCAAATCCAGCTTTTCGCCAAGCTCCGTCCGTATCATGCCCGCAAAATAAGCCGCCCGCTCTTCCCGGTCCGCCATAAAAAAGATCGTATCGCCCGTTTTCAGGCCGGCCAGCGCGCGGAACTCTTCTTTTAATTCCTGCGGGATAAACTTATCAATCGGCCCCTTATACGAACCGTCCTCCATAACCTCCAGATAGCCAAGGCCGCCCATGCCAATACCGGTTGCAAATTTCAGCAGCTTTTCATGGAAGCCCTTCGACATCTCCGCATGCACGCGGATCGCGCGCACCGTCTTTCCGATAAACGGACGGAACGTGCATTTCTGGAAAAACTCCGTCACATCCATAATCCGCAGCGGGTTGCGCAGATCCGGCTTATCTGTGCCAAATTCCAGCATCGCCTGCTGATAGCTGATCACCGGGAA
>CANQQG010000123.1 GCA_947625875.1 uncultured Lachnospiraceae bacterium | reverse complement strand
TCGTCAATCCCGTCCGGAATATTCATAAATCCGTCTCCGGCAGCGCTTGGCGTCGGCCGCTCTTCCGGAGCAAAACCACCATTATTTGCATTGTAAGCGGCGCTTGCATTTTTACTCTCCGCAAACTCCTGTTCCTCTACAACGACATCCGTTGTATATACCTTCTGGCCGTCCCTGTTTGTATAGCTTCCTGTCTGGATACGCCCTGTGATCGCAACTTTCATCCCCTTACGGAAATATTTTTCTGCAAATTCACCGGAACGCCCAAATGCTACGCAGCCGATAAAATCAGCCGTCTGCTGGTTATCCCCGCCGTTATTGCGCGAATAACGCCTGGCAACCGCTAATGTATATCTGGCAACCGCTGTCGACTGTTCTCCCTGCGAATACCGCACTTCCGGATCTCTCGTCAGCCGTCCCATCAATATTACTTTATTCATGCCTGATTCTCCTTAAATTTTTATGCCTCGTCTTTTTTCACGCATAAAAACCGAAGAACATTGTCCATAATACGGACATTCTGTTCAATCTGACCCGGAGCAGTCGCTTCAGCGTCAAACTGGATGAAATAATAAAAGCCCTCGCCCATTTTCTGGATCTCATAAGCCAATTTCTTTTTACCCCAGTCTTCTACTTCCGTAACAACGCCGCCTGCGCGCGTGATGTAGTCTTTTGCTTTTTCAACTACTTCTGCTCTGGCGTCATCTTCGATCCTGGCGTTTACAACGAGCGCTAATTCATACTTTTTCATGCAAATTGTACCTCCTTTTGGTCTCCGGCCTTTTCCTTAACGGAAAAAGCAAGGAATTTGTTATATCACGAACAAACATTTTAACACGTTCACTCCTGATTTGCAAGAGGTTTTTTTATTTCCCTGACATTTTTTTCCACTGACTTGCGTGCAATCATAATCTGGTGGGAACAGCCCACGCATTTTAAGCGGAAATCCGCGCCAATCCGAAGCACTTCCCATTCAAAACTGCCGCAGGGATGCTTTTTTTTGAGTTTTACAATATCGCCTGCCTTAATATCCATTTTTCCGCCCTTATACCTGAATCTGTGAAAACACTTCCCCGATGCTGCCCTGTATCAACAAGTCGGCGCGCTTATCCATCGGCGTAGCGGATTTATTGATCAGAACAAGCTTGTCCCCTCTGTAATAGTCGATCAGCCCCGCCGCCGGATACACCGCCAGTGAAGTGCCGCCAATGATCAAAATATCTGCACGAGATATATATTCAACCGACTTTTGCATTGTTCGGTTATCCAAACCCTCCTCGTATAATACAACGTCCGGCTTGATATTGCCGCCGCATTCGTCGCAGAGCGGAATGCCTGTGCTGTTTTTGATATAATGCGCATCGAAGAATTTTCCGCATTTCTGGCAGTAATTCCGATGGACGCTCCCATGAAGCTCCAACACTTCCTTGCTGCCGGCCGCCTGATGCAATCCGTCAATGTTCTGCGTAATAACCGCCTTTAATTTTCCGGCGCGCTCTAATTCCGCAAGCTTTAAATGCGCCGCGTTCGGCTTCGCATCCAGACAGAGCATCTTGTCATGGTAAAAGCGGTAAAACTCATCTGTTTTCCGCATATAAAAGGAATGACTTAAAATTGTCTCAGGAGGATAGTCATACTTTTGGTTGTATAACCCATCTACGCTCCTGAAATCCGGTATTCCGCTTTCCGTCGATACGCCCGCCCCGCCAAAAAACACGATATTATCTGATTCTGTTATCATCTTTTGCAGCTGCATAATCTCTTCCTGTGCCATATGTTTCTCCTTTCCGAATCCTGTGAGTGGTTTCCTGTTTATAATCATACTTTATCATTTCCATTATTGCAATGCCCATTTCTATGTAAAATGGCTGCGCCCCAGCGACTGCATTCGCATACTGGCATCTGCGGCATTACAATACCCATTTCTATGCAAAATGGCTGCGCCCGCCGTAGAAATGCCGGATCTTCAAAGAATGCCCGCCAGCAGGATACTTGCAACGGTTCCGCTGAGGACGGCGAGCAGGGCGCCCGGCAGCATCCAGCGCACATGTTTCACTTTGACCGCCATGCAGTAAACGGACATTGTATAAAAAACCGTTTCGGTCGAACTCATCATAATCGAGGACATATAGCCGAGCGTGGAATCCGTCCCGTATTTTTTAAAGATATCCAACACCAGCCCTGTGGCGGCTGAATTTGAAAATAACCTCACAATAAACACCGGAATTATTTCAGAAGGAATGCGATCGGACTTTATAATTGCTGCGAAAAAACATGATATTGCCTTTAACAGACCGGAAGCGCGGAGAATACCCACAGCAACCATTAAGCCGATCAGCGTCGGCATGATCTTAATGACAGTGTGGAATCCGTCCTGCGCTCCCTGGATAAATTCCTCATAGACATTTTTCTTTTGCAAAAGTCCGGTCCCTACGATATAAAAAATCAATAACGGGATCAGGGAATTGGATAAAAACAGTAATATCTTCATAAGACATTTTCCTGTCCAACGGATTATTACTATATTTATGCCTGCCACATATATTTATGATATTCTTTTACAATATTTATGTTCCGGCGGCAATCATTTATAATATGCAGCATCATTTCGGGACAACAAATAAACGCAATACTGATTCATGCTAATGCCTTCTTTTTTGGAATGCTCTGCCAATAACCGATGAAGGCTACGGGGTATCCGCAGTTTAAACTGGCCTGAATAATTCTTAATATCATCCGGTTCCTCAATTGCAATCCCTTCCTCAAGCGCAGCCTCAAGCCATGCCCGTTTTGCGTCCTCTGCATTAGCTACTGCACTTTCGATTGTTTCCCCGCAAGTAATGCACCCGGGCAGATCAGGAAAAGAAATGACAAATCCGCCTTCCTCTCTATCTTCCACAATTTCCATCCGATACGGCATATGCATATAATCTTCAACCGTTTTCATTGTTTTCCGCCTCACTTTCCACAACCAGCCTTACCATCTCAATATATACTTTCTTAATCGGTTCATGTTTGGGTATCGTAATCGGCCGGCAGCCTGGTTTGCGAAATGTATAGTGGCTGCTGCCGCTTCCTGGCGCATCCATTTTATACCCATACCTCTCCAAAACCTTACGTAATTCATTAAACCGCAAATCTTTTGATAATGAACAAACACGCAACAATAGCTTATCCCATTGTGACATTTAGAATACCTCCTGTTTATATTATATGTGGTGTCATACCTGGCGTCAAACATAAAAATTTAAAAATCTATTGACTCTCACGCACCGTAATACGGTATTCTCAGAAAAACAGATGAAAGCATTAAAAAAGCAGGGAACAACCGTCCCTGCTTTCCCATTGCTTTTTCCAATATTTTTATCGTAAAATGTCTCAGATCGTGCCGACCACCTTTAAAACCCGAACCCCCGGCGTAACGCTCCACTCGCCGGTTACGGCGTCCTGCATATACGTTGCCGCCGGAACGGTAATCTGTCCCGGAACCGTAGTAAATACGCCCGTATTTTCATCATAGGAATAATTGGTCGTTTCTGCCCAGCTCTGGTCATTAAAGGTCACGTTCAGATTGCTCAGTGCAGGGTTAAACGTATCGGTTACGGATACATTGTCCCCGGCGTCCGCTTCTTCATTGCCCATATTCTGGATAACGAAGGTATACGTCACCTGCCCGTTTTCTACGACGGACTCCGGGCAAAGTGATTTGCTGATATTCAGTTCCGGGCCATTTTCCGCCTGAATCGTGGCATCCGCCGTAAGCGGCGTGGCAAGCTCTGTCCCTGATACGGTCGCCTGATTCCGGATAGCGCTGCCGCTGGCGAGCGGCGCATACTGGTTTGCCTGCGCCTGATAGATCAGCGTGACATTTCCATTTGCCGGTACCGCTATTCCCGTAACTGTAAGCGGATCTGTATCGGAAACGGTCGGCGCGCTCTGTGCCGTCCCATTACTGAACAGAGCCGCTGAATTACTTATATAGGTCAACGGCGTGACCGTTCCGGAACCAAACGCATATGCGCCGAGATCATCTGTAACCGTAAGGCCCGTAAAATTCGTCGCGCCCGAGTTTACAATATTGACGGCATACGTTACGGTATTGCCGGCGCTGTAATTTCCCCCGATCGCTGTTTTGGTTACGCTTAAAACCTCGAGCAGTTCCCCGGTCACGATATTAGAGTCTGTGATTTTGTTATTATAGGAAAGCGTCGCTTTATTATAAAATAAAGGCATTTTTTGTACCTCCTGATCATTTCTTTCTGATATTACATTATATTTCGGAGGCTTCTTTTTCGTTCCTTTTTTTTATGATTTATAGCAGACTTTCCCATTCGCTCTCTTTAAACCCTGCCAGCACGTTATCATTTCCCACAATAATCGGGCGTTTCACAAGCATCCCATGCGTGGAAAGCAGTTTTAGCTGCTCCTCCTCACTCATTTCAGGCAGCTTGTCTTTCAATTTCATTTCTCTATAAAGCTGCCCGCTAAAATTAAAAAATTTCTTTAAAGGAATGCCGATCTGTTTATGCCATTTCTTTAACTCCTCATAGGAAGGGTTTTCCTCCACAATATGCCGTTCCGTATATTCGATATTATGTTCATCCAGCCACTTCTTCGCCTTCTGGCAGGTTGTACATTTGGGATAATATATAAACTGCATTCTCCTCAGCTCCTTTATCCTTTATCATACCAAATCTATTTTATTAACGCTACAAATTTTTCTGACATGGCTTTCAAAACTGATGCATCAGCCGCAATCCCCGCCAAACATGACCTATGCCCTTTGGTCAAACCCCTGCACCTTCCGGTGTTCTCCCCGGATATCTATAATCTCGTCCGTAAGGAAAACCAGCTTGCTTTTTTCCAGCGCCTGCTGCCACAGCTTCTGGACAACAGCCGGATCCGGCGTCGTCGTCTGCCCCAGCCAGAATAAACGCTTAAGCTCTGCCCATGGGCTCCCCTTCCCGTACATCTCTTCCATCTTTTCTTCGGTTTCCTGCGCAGCTATCTCAAGCGGGGATGGCGTATTCTCTTCACGTTCAAGCGTCTCCGCCCGTTCACGCACATATTTCGCCTCCACCCCTGCATACCAGTTCCTTACCCGATCCTGCCATTCCGTCTGCCCCGGCCCGTAGCCGTAAGACGTGTCAAGGTCATACAGGCTGCCTTCCTTATAGCCAATGGACAGATCGCAGTCCGTCCCATACCCCCATCCTTCTTTTGCAATCCGGTCATAAATCATCCGATATGTCCCAAGCACAGCGGCATCCTCCCTGCCAGCCTCCACCAGTTTCCCAAACTCATCTTTCAGCACGCCCCACAGGTTCTCCCCGTCCGGGGTGTAATACTTTCCGTCCCTATATTCCAGCTCCCGCATGTCATACCCTGTCAGGCGGTTGACAAAATGCCAGAGAACCATCTTTTCCTTATCCCCTTTTAAGTACTGGATTGGCTGCTCTTTAGCATTATAGTTTGCCGGGTTGCTGGATGTGATATGCTGGTACAGGTAATACCCGTTTTTCCCATGGTTCAGCGCATTCTCTATCCGCCGGGCCAGCCCCTCGTCCACGCCGCTTGCATGGATCTGATAGCCGTACGGGTCTACGGTAAGCTTCAGATCCGCTCCGTCAGGAATCACGATCCCGTTCTCTTCAAACGCCTGACGGATGGCGTCATCCATCTGGCCGCGGACTTCCTGGTTCCATTCCATGTCCATGATAAAAATATTGCACCCGCCAAAATGCTCCTGGATAACGGGGTCATCGCTGTCTAATGCAGGCGGGACGCCCTTTAAGACATCAAGCTCCGCCCGCTCGCAGATCTGGCGTTCCATCTGCGTTAAGCCCTTTACATAATACGGAGATTTTTTATTGAAATATTTGTCATGGATATGCTGTTCGGGGTCTTTAAACCTGACATTCTCCTCATTCACTTTTGAATAATGCTCCCATAAGACCTTCTGATACTTCTCCATTTTAGACATAATATTAAATATCGGAAATGTCGTTTCATCCTGCGCGGCATTTTGGTAAAGCCCGTTTTTTGTATAATTGGCATACCCCTGTTCTGCCTGTCCGACCGCCGGAGTAGCTTCCTTCCCTTTGGCCTCGTCCCTGCCTGCGGCCATATCCTTTCCACTGCTCTTGACCGCCCCTGCGGCATACGAATAAACACTGTGATTATTAACCTGCATATGTAATCTCCTTTCTTATATCTTTTTCCCCACAGACACACTCCGTAAAGCATCCATGTGCAAACCTGAATCAATATCCAATTTCAGATTATTTTCCATAAAAACAGAGAACTTTCCATCATTGGATATACTCCACCCTGCACGCACTTTCCTCAAACTGCGCAAACGGCTTTTGGGCCAGCTGGTAAATCACTACCCCATCCTCGCTCACATCCATCTGGTAGACTGTCCCATCCCCTGCCATTTGTACTGAGCCGCACTGCAGCGGCTGCGCGCCTTCCGGTATCGCATAGGCCTGTGCCGTCCCCTCATTTTCTATGGTAATATACTCCGACAGTCTCCCGTCATCATCCTGTCTTTCACAATACATATTTACTGTACGTGCGCCATCCGTCCCTGCCAGCGTTCTCCTCCCTTCAACGGGTTCCTCCTGCGCATTCTTTTTTTCATACTCTTCC
>CANQQG010000122.1 GCA_947625875.1 uncultured Lachnospiraceae bacterium | reverse complement strand
ACGATTTCTTTTTTGATGTCCTCTACCACGATTGTTTTCAGTTCAACCGTTTCGCTTTCATGAAAAGTCATCTGATCGCCTCCCAGGCTCAATCTAACCATATTCTAACCGTTCTAACCGTTCTTGTCAATTCTCCCGCTTAAAATGGTTAGAATATTATGCGGCTTTCTTCTGAATAGCCAGCTCCTTTCACGCTGACGCCAAATATTCATGGGAATTCTTACGGGCATTTACAAAATGAACTGGTTTAATGCAGACAAGCGTTAAACCAGTTCAAACAAGAAACAACTATAACCGTTATAAATGTATTCCGCCCCGACAAATCACATAAGTTTACGGAATAACTTTTTTAAATCCTCCACATTTGTGTCTTTCGGATTGCCCGGACGACAGGCGTCTGCATATGCGGACTCTGCGAGGAAATCCAGATCCTCTTCCTTTAGCGCTTCGAGTTTTGCCGGAATGCCTACATCCTGTGACAAAGCTCTCACTGCATCAATTGCCGCTTTACGGTATGCGGCCTGATCCATGCCAGAAGTGTCAACTCCCATTGCCTCCGCAATGCTTTTATACTTCTCACCGCTGCACTCTGCATTATATTCCATAACAATCGGAAGCATCATGGCGCACGCAACGCCATGCGGCGTGTCATATACTGCGCCAAGAGTGTGCGCCATAGAATGCGCAATCCCAAGCCCCACATTTGAAAATGCCATGCCCGTTATATACTGTCCAAGCGCCATGCCTTCACGGCCTTCCGGATCATTAAGAACTGCTTTTCTCAAACTCTTTGAAATCAGACGAATGGCTTCCAGATTCAAACAATCCGCCAATTCCCACGCCGCCTTAGTTGTGTATCCTTCAATCGCATGGGTTAAGGCATCCATTCCGGTAGCCGCTGTCAGTCCTTTTGGCATCGTAGACATCATATCCGGATCGATGATAGCAATATCCGGAATATCATTGACGTCCACACAGACAAATTTACGCTTCTTCTCTACGTCTGTAATCACATAATTAATAGTGGCTTCCGCCGCTGTGCCGGCAGTTGTTGGAACTGCAATTGTAAATACGGTATGATTCTTAGTCGGCGCTGCGCCTTCCAGAGAGCGAACATCCTCAAATTCAGGATTGTTAATGATGATTCCAATTGCTTTTCCAGTATCCATAGAGGATCCCCCGCCAATAGTAATCATATAATCCGCTCCTGACGCTTTATATGCCGCAACTCCGGATTTCACATTTTCGATTGTTGGATTCGGTTTAATGTCAGAGTACACCTCATATGCCAAATGATTGGAATCCAGCAAATCTGTTACTTTTTTGGTAACATTGAATTTCACCAAATCCGGATCTGATGAGATAAACGCTTTTTTAAGGCCTTTACTCTGGATAATTCCAGGTATTTCCTGAATTGCCCCTTTTCCATGATACGAAATCCCATTCAATACAAAACGATTTACCATTTTTCTTCCTCCTTTTTCAGTATGGTACATTCTAAACACCGTTATTCTGAAAGCAAACGTTTCCATGTCTGTTGACGCTTTGCTTACTCACACTTACCTGGCTATATTTTATGATGTTTCCGCCGCTTTTGCAATAAAAAATTTTTGAAATAATTCTTATTTTTCTGCCATGCAGAAAGCGTCCGCGTGGCGCGGCTCTCTGCTGTGTGGCAATCGTGGGAGCGCTTTGACCCTGCTATCGCATTCACTTTTTTAATAGCAATAACTGTTGCAGAACGTTGGATCCGTTGAAGCGCCTGCGTCGTCAAAGTTCGCCGGTAATTCTACTATTTATTCGTGTAAGGAATGCTTTGCACCACTTTATCCCCAGAATAAACATCAATAACAACAGACGCTTCCGCTTCATTTCCCCGCGGGTACGCTTGTACAGGAGCTAATACTTATGTCTAAAAATTTTCCCTCTCCTGCATAGCAGGGAACATTTTTACTGTGACACAACGAGGGATGCTTCTTCAACGCCGGTTCAAGAAGCATCCCTCACAAGCAGGAATTTATCGTTATTTATGGATTTTTCCCTTAATACGCAAACTTGCCTCAATGTGCATAATCCAATGCCTTGAAAACGGCATTTGAATCAATCCGCGAATATCCTTTCCGCACCAATAGTCAATGAGCCATACCGCGTTTTCGTCACTGCTTACAACATGCAATGCTTTTAACTGTTCCTTTCTTTCCTCCGGTATTTTCCTTTTAAGCATATCGTAAGATAAACCACACAATATCTTTTCAGCGCTTTCCTTCACTTCCAATATGTAGGAATACAGTTCTTCCAAATTAAGCTGTCTCGAAAAATCAGCGATCTGGTATTTTACAAGTTCATTACCCGTAGTGATGATCGGAGAATTAATACGCCGCTGATAACCGCCTGAAAAAAACACCTGTTCCGTTCCGGTTATCAGTGTATGCGCAACAATATCCTCAATCCGGAAAATATGCCATATAGAATAAGCGATCGTTTTGCAATGGTATCCATTTGCGTTTACAAAAGGAATCGCATCAAAACCTTCTCTCGTCAGATCTGACTTAAAAGATAATAAAACTCGCATCAGTTTATTTCGCAGCTCAAACAGGGTATTAATGCCTTCCCTGTAGGTATCTCTCTTTTTGATTTGCGCCTGCATTGATTTATTAAGTTCCGACCACTCTTTGTTCATAGCAATCTCCCCGTATAAAATCCGATTCCTTATTCACCCCGTCTTTGACAACCGGAATTTATCGTTCTGTCCGCTCAGTCATAATTCCCCAACGGATTCCAAATTGATCGGAAAAAACAACTTCGCTTCCGCAGCGCCACCGTATCCTTTCACTGCTGAATCCGGTCATTCTCATCAAAACGGTCGCCGCATTCCGGACAGAACTTTGGCGGATGCATCGGATCCTCCGGCTGCCAGCCGCACTTATCGCACTGATAAAGCGGCGCGCCCGCCGGCTTTTTCGCCCCACATTCCATGCAGAATTTTCCCCGGTTTAACGTGCCGCACGCACTGCATGTCCAGCCCTCCTGCGGTTGCTGCCCCTGCGCCGCACTCTGTGGCTGCTGTCCTGACGGCTGCGCCATGCCCTGCGGCTGCTGCCCCTGCGCATTCTGCTGCATCTGCCCCATACGGTACAGCTCCGACGGATTCATGCCGCCCGCCTGCTGCGCCATGCCCATGCCCACATAGCCGCTGAATGCGCCTGCCGTATTCCCGGCCGCCGTTTCCATCGCATTCGCCTGCGCCGTACCAAGCCGCGCGCCCATCATACCGGCATTCGTATAGACCCGCGATTCCTGGAACTGATTGATCTTCTTCGCGCTCTCCTCGTCCGGGCGCAGGGAAGCAAGCGACATGGACGTCATCTCCATCCCGCGCAGTTTCATCCACTGGCCGCACAGCTCTGTATTCAGCTCTGTTACGATGTCCTTCATATACAGCGTGATCTGATCGTATGGGATGCCGCGCATCGCCACTCTGCCAAGCGCCGGCTGCATCGCCTGCTGAACCTCTGTCCGCAGCTGCTCACTGATTGCCAGCTTTGGAAACGTATCCTTTACATTTGCGCACACATTTGTAAAAAACAGCAGCGGATCCGCAATGCGGAAAGTATATGTGCCGTACCCTTTTAATTTTATCGTAAAGCCGAACTCGCTGTCGCGGAACGGAACGTCCCCGATCCCGACCTTATTGTCCATGATCTCTTTTAAATTCACATAATACACCCGCTGATCGTTTGCCGGCTGCCCGCCATACCCGAACCGCTCCGCCATTGTCTGGAACGTGGCGCGTACGCCTTCCGAGCCTTCACAGAACAAAGACGGTTCCGTACCCGATTCAAATACAAACCCGCCCGGCTCTGTGCAGACATCCAGAACCCTTCCGTTTTCTACGATCAGCATTGCCTGTCCTTCATTGACGGCAATCTTGCTCCCGTCCGAAATGACATTTTCACTCCGTTTCCGGTTGCTGCTGAAAAATCCCGCTTTTGTGCGCCCTTTGGCCACAAGTATCTCCTGGCTCAAAGCGTCGCAATAAATATATTCTTTCCACTGATCCGCAAGCGTGGTCGAGACTGCGCCGCGGAATGCCCTGATTAATCCCATATTCCCTCCGAATTTTAATGATGTACGGCATTCCTGCCGCAATATTCACATACGCTGTCCGTCACAGGCGCGCCGCAGAACGGGCACTCCGACGGTATCTCCTTTTGTCTTTCCTGCGCGGCATATGTATCCGCCCGGTCCATGCGGTCGGCTTCTTCCGCCGCATCCAGCGCATGGTCCAATAAACTCCCCAGCCCTGCTATCATACCGCCGACAAGCAGATCGCCCGCCATGCGGTCCTGCGGCGGACGGCGCGGCGGTCCTGGCGGCCGCATTCCTCCTGGCGGCATTGGACGGCGCGGTGGTCTTGGTGGCATAAAAATCACATTCCTTTCCATATTTTTTTAATATCATTATACTCCCTACGCTGTTACTTTGATATTGAATTGTTACTTGCCTATGCCATTTGCATAATCTCAGCTTCAAGTTATTAATTCATTCATATTGCAATCTTATTGCAATATGGAAACTATACTTGCGGGTTCGGCTGTGCAAAAATCCACTCTTCGCCAAACCGCTTCACATTTGGGGCGGTGGTAAGCCCGCCCTGATTTAAAACTTTAATTATTTATTTTTCTTCTTTGTCCGGCCTTGGTTTATACTGTTCTTCGCCGGTCTCTATATAAAGAATAAAGTCGTTGATTTTCTTTTCGTCCCATCCTGCGGCTCTTAACCCCAAAACAAGACGGGCGTTTTCCTGCATATTCATTTCTTCCATGCTCCCTCCTTTCTCCGTCCGTTCCGGCCTTGCCGCCTTCCCTTCTGGCAATTGCCAAGCTCTTCCTCTCGGCAATTATATTATAGTATAAGTGCATTGTTTTTATATTTTTTTGTATTTTTCCATTCTATCAAGTTCTGTCGCAACAACTTCTTTGATAAATGTATTCGGCTTTTCAATTCCAAGCTCTGCCATTCTTTTTTTTGTTCCTTTTGGAAATATAACATTGATTCTGTCGTTGTTCTTCTCGTATTTCCTGACTGCCCTTCTTTGTGCTTCACTCGTTCTAAGCGCTTCACCTTCCACAAAAACACACCCCCTTCCGAAATGTATTATATAATTTATATTATCATAAGTGCATTATATTTTCAATAATATAAGTGGATTGTACACAATGCACAAAATAACATGGATTATAAGTGTATTATATCTGTTATTATAATATCAACGCAAAACAAAACTGCTTCCAGCGAAGCAGTAACTCCACAACGGTTGTGTCAATCAGCCGCGAATGTGAAAAGTAACTGGGATAGAAAAAAGATTTTAGGAAGATTAAAAATGTTAGTAAAAGTTGTTGAAAACAATGAAAACTACACAAAATGGGAAATTCCAAAGTCCACGCTGTCGGCCGACATAAAGTTGCCATAAAAAACGTTCCTTTTGGCACGATCTCAAAGCTTGCTTTCTTTGTGCCGGAATATTCGCCCTTTAAGGTGACGGTCACGGTGTAGCTTCCCACGCTCTTCCGTCCGCCCGGGTATTTCACCGTGTAATCCACGCCGGCCTTTAAGGCATTGCCCTGGCTGTCCTCAACGGTGACCTTACTATTAAATTTTACTTAAAGCAATCTCAGCAACTGCACAAGCTCACGCGGCTCATCTTCGCTTGATGTGGTTTGTCTGACGTCAAACTGTGAAAAGCGGTTGTTACGGTAAAATGACAGAAGTTTTTCCTCGTTTTCCGCTTCTAAAAATACCACCATGCCGCCACCTAAATACTGCATTTCCTTAATCTTATCCCATGCCAGTTCAAGTAATTCACCGCCAGTAATCTGCTTATCTGCATAATCCGTATAATTTTTCCCGATTTGCGCAATTAAGTATGCCGACATGGTATATGTATCTGACTTTTCATCCAACTCACTGACACGCAGCAACTTTCGTTTTACAGTATTGCTTACCGTTTCACCCCTTACTGTCAAAGGTTTTAACGCAAGAGTAAAGTATCCTGCCATTCTCATACTGCTTATATCAAACACAAGATAAGTAACCGACTGATTTTTTTTAGTAAATTCTATTGAATTCTTTTTTAAAAACCGTTCAACATCCGGATTTCTCGGAATCGAGTAGGAGGCGGTGATTAGCCGCCGTCCTCTCACACCACCGTGCGTACCGTTCGGTACACGGCGGTTTCAACAGTTGACGTGCATGGACTGATACGCAATGGCTAAATCATAAAAGCCTGACCGTATCAGTCTTTCTTTTGATAATGCCCTATTGACCGTTGATGTATTGGATGTCCTCCAATACCCTTTTCGGCTGTTCGCCGCCATACATGCATAGCACTCCGGTATCCCCAGTTTTATAAGGTTCCGTTTCTTTGTCCTTGGCAGTTTCCACTGTTTCCAGATACACATCCGGATTCGATGGTACAGCCATCCGTTGAGGTCATCAAGGTTGTTCTTCATGCTTGCTATCCCGTAATAGTTAAGCCAGCCCCTCGCATGGACTTTTATCTTTTCCAGCGAAGGTCTGATACTCTGACAGCGTCTCCGGGAAGAGAGTTCTCTCAGTGTAGTCTTAAACTTTCTCCATGACTTTGGATGAACTCGGACATATATGCCCTTTCCGTTCCTTCCCAATGCAAAGCCAAGGAACTTAAAATTTCGGATCGCGAACACACTTACCACACGACTTTTCTCCTGGTTCACTTTCAGTTTCAGTGTCCCTTCCAGATATTTCGTGCTTGTTCCCAGCAGTCTTTGGGCGGCTCGTTCACT
>CANQQG010000121.1 GCA_947625875.1 uncultured Lachnospiraceae bacterium | reverse complement strand
CACTTTTTACCTTTCAATATACCTGACTTAAGTTGTACTTTTTTCGCCCTAAATTGTATATAAGCCCTTCAATGGAATCATAATAACCAAAAATAGTCGAAAAAATCAATCGTATTTTTTTACGATTGATTTTACGGCTGCTTTTGCGTATAATATAAGCAGTAAAATTGGAAAGGAAACACAGTGTATGCGTGAAACAAGAACAACCGAGTTTAAAGAAAAGATTACAAATACATTTTTAAAAACAGTAAGCGCCTTTTCAAATTACGGCGGCGGAGAAATTTTTTTTGGCATTGATGACAATGGCAATATCAAAGGACTGCCGGATATAAAACAAGCGTGCCTGGACATTGAGAACAAAGTAAATGACAGTATTACCCCACAGCCTGATTACACACTGGAATTGCAGAATAATGACAGAACGATAAAACTAACTGTAAAAAGTGGGCTTCAAAAACCATATTTATATAAATCAAAAGCATACAAACGAAATGACACTGCGACAATAGAAGTTGACACACTGGAATTGTCAAGACTGATTTTGGAAGGAAAAAATATTAAATTTGAGGAATTGCCGTATGAGGATCAGAACCTCACGTTTGATACTTTATGCAAAAAATTAAAAAAATGCATTCAGATTGAAACCTTTAATCAGGATACCCTGAAAACGCTGAACTTGTACAACAGCGTCAGCGGATATAATAATGCGGCTGGCATTTTAGCGGATAAAAATCATTTTCCGGGAATTGATATCGTGAAGTTCGGTGAAAACATCAGTGTGATCCACAAGAGAGCGACCTTTGACAATATATCCATTTTGGCAGTATATGAAAACGCATTAGAGGTATTCAAAGATTATTATCAATACGAAGAAATACAAGGCGCCGACAGGAAAAAGGTAGAAAAAATACCGGAGGCCGCATTCAGAGAAGCAATTGCAAATGCATTGATCCATAGAGTGTGGGATGTGCAGTCCCAAATAAAAGTTTCGATGTTTGATGACAGAATCGAAATTATCTCCCCGGGAGGACTGCCATCCGGAATAACCGAAGATGAATATTTATCCGGAAAGCTTTCCGTTCTAAGAAACAGAAATCTTGCAAATGTATTTTACAGGCTTGGGTTTGTCGAAATATTCGGTACGGGGGTTCCACGAATAAAACAACTCTATGAAGAAGGATTAAAACAACCGGTTTTTGAAATATCGGAAAATACAATTAAAATTGTACTTCCGGTTTTTGAGCAAAATCTGAATTTAACGGAAGACGAAAGAAAAATATATAAGATTTTGAGCAAAACGATGTTGAAACCAATCAGCGAAATTGCTCCGTATGTCGCGTTTGGCAAATCAAAGACAACACAGTTACTGAAAGAGATGGGCAGAAAGGGCGTTGTAAAGATTGAAGGCAAGGGAAGAGGCACGAAGTACGCGATAAAATAATATCATGATTCTTCCATTTTAACAGAATGAGGGTGACGCCTATGAAAAAGAAGAAAAATGCATATCGGGCAATATGATTCAAGTATTTTGCATTTATTGTTTGCAAAGCCGCATAAATAATACTGGCCTAAATTGTATACAGGCTCTCCAATGGGAGCATGACATGCGCACAAAAGTGTCCCTTTTCCTCAAAAAAATCCGCCAGCCCGCCCATGCCGTCTGCCAATTCCCTCACATGGTCCACTCCATAACCATGTCTCTCCCTGTCCGGTTTTGTTGTTTTCAGTTCCCGGTTTTCCTGCAATACGGATTCCGTAATAGTGTTCTTAACCATGCAGCTGAAATACTCTCCCCGCGCCATCAGCTCCACATATATGGTTCCGGATCCATTCTCCCCCAGCGCCTCTATCGCGTTATCTAATAAATTAAACAAAATAATGCTGACTTTAAACCCATCTATTTTATCCAATTCCCCGACCACGCAGCTGGTAAACTCGATTCCCTTTTCCGCACATATGGCGGTCTTCCTGTTCAATGCGGCGTCGATCAGGGAATTGCCCGTATGGACATACTCCCTGCCGCCCTCGATATAATAATCATCTATTTTTTGCAGATAATCAACGCCCTCCTGCACCCTGCCATCCCTTAACAGGCTTTCCAGCGTCGACATCATATTTTTATAATCATGGCGCATCCGGTTAATCCGTTCCTCCGAATGCTCCGCCTCCCGGATCTGCTGTTCCTGATATGCATTCTGCATCTGCAGCAATTTCATTTTTTCTTCCTGCTTTTGCTGCCCGCTGATCTTATACATGGTAAACACAAGATAAAGATCAATACCGACAGCCCCGCACGATATGGCCAACAGCCCCCTGCGGTATGCATGGAGCCCGATATTGTCCCGAAGCAGATAAAAAATCACGCCCTCCACCAAAATAGAATACCCGAAGATCAGACTGTAAACAATGCTGTATTTTTTTGAAAGGAAAACGCCCAGCCGCTCTTTATTTTTCAATATGATCCGGAGCGCAATGCAATATATGCCCATCACGCAGACAGTTCCGGGCAGATAATAGGGATTGTCTGTATTGGCGTATTCCTCTAACGACATATCTGCGGACAGCAGAATTGCCTGCAGCACATTTACATTGATCAGCGGAATAAGCAATAACATGACCAAAAGCAAAATACAGTGCTGCACCCTGCTCCCCTTTAAATACCGATCGCTAAACAAAAACAGGACGCCAAAGCTTAATGCCGTTATGGATAAATCCCCCGCCCTGCACAATAGCCCCGTTTCCAAAATTCCAAACAACACAAATATAAGCACGCCCTTTATAAGCCCGCTGCACGTCTCATTTTTCGGCTCCCAAAATTTTATGACAAAATCCGCCATCAAAAACGCCTCAAACGCATTACAGGCAGGAATCAAAACATCATATACCCCTTTAAGCATTTTCTCTCCAGCACTTCATAAATTCCAGCCTGCAAGCCCTCCTTTTTTCGCGGCTGACCGGAATCTTACTGCCATCTTCCATGACAATCCATGCATCCTCTAATCTCTTTCCAAATCTGAGGTTTACAATCGCCCCGCTGTTCACCTGAAAAAAACATCCGCCTTTTAACTGCTCCCAGCATTCCCGTATCGTTCCCCGAAACGCATATGTCTCATGGTCTTTATTCACCAAAACAATCTTATGCTCCCGGTAGATCAGGTGCATGATCTCCTCCGCCGGCATTTTTATCGTATTTCTGCCGACAGAAAAAACAAACGCCGCTTTCTTTTTTTCCATGCGCGCCAAAAACTGTTCCAGCATCTCCGGAATTTCCGTCTCCATATGCTTTTTCCTTATAAAGGCAAACGGATAACATTTCAGGGATTGGAACACGAGCTGCCCGTAATCCGTCAAAAAAACAATGCTTTTATTCCGCCCCGTATCTTTTAACCGCTCAGCCACCTGAATGCCGGACATTCCCGGCATTTCAATATCCAAAATGATCAGCTCGTTTTCTTTTTCCTCGTTTACACTTAAAAATTCATCTCCGCTCAAATATACGCGGCAGTCACACGCTATATTTTTCCCGGAAAATTCTTTACATATCAACAGCTTCAGCTTCTGCGCTGTCATCTCGTTATCGTCACAAACAGACACATAAACCATCCGGCAAACCTCATTTCTTTTCCACGCAGCCTGTTTTCATTGATTTTTTTCGGCTACACCAAACTTCTGTTTAAAGTCATCGTAACTCTTTATCCAGTCAAACTTAACCTGCTCTGATACTGCTTTGAAATGCAACTTACCGCATTTAATTTTATTACGCTCAACTTCCTGCAAATTGATATCAGCTTTACCCCATTTTGACTCAACAACAAAATAAATACCAATGGTGGGATCACTCAAGGACTCCCTGCGGCATACCACAGCCCAGTCAGGACTATAATTACCATATGGTGTATCAATGACAAATCCTCCCTTTTTAAGCTTAGTGAAAAGCAGTACATTACTGTTGTTTTCAAGACGATGCGCAAATTCACACTCGCCTTCGGAATCCATCTTATAATATTTATTCATAGCAGAGCTTCTGCCGGATTTTGCCTGGAAAACCCGCCACTCTTCTTCAAAATCCTCCTCTGAAATGTTATCCAGCTCGAAGATATTTCTGCTGTCTAATTCGTAACCATTAATCACCTCATATGAAGTAATATTTTTTGCTTTCTCATCCTCCAGCTTTTCAAGAATAAACTGGGTAACTTCATCAAGAATATCCTGATTATCCAAAAGCTCACGTTTCTCTACTCCCTGCAAAATCTTGAAAATTGCAAGTCTGGGCAGCATTGTGTGATACATAATATAGTTTGCAATTTCAAAATCAGATTTTGAATCAGAGCTGATTTCAATTTCAAGGTTCTGGTCTCCAAAGTGCGCCTCTTCTATAACAAACATCTGGGAATCATTAAATTTGGCTTTCCCAATTCCTACCTTGTATTCATTCTTCGCACGCATAAATTTGAGCTTATTATTTATCTCAAAGATGCAATCATCAATGAATTGATCCTTATCCAGCTTGAATTTATAAATGGTACGTTTCATAAGGTTCCGGCGTAAACCTAAGTAAATTGTTTCAAACTCTCCTTCCGTAACACATTTTCTATGTTTATTTTTATAAGGCTCATTGTCGCCATTACGAATCTCAATCTTCTTTGTGCCTTTCTGAACCATGAGTTGCTTGAACCGTTTCTTAATAACTCCTGCATGCTCGTTCAATGTCTCGTTTGCAAAAGTCATCTCATCGAATCGTTTTGTAATCTGAGCAGGAGAACCTTTCAAAACATTATCTGAACTCATAACCCCAGCCGATACAAGTTCTTCCTTAAATGCATCTACTAATTCCGGAGTAATCTTATTTGCTGGAATACCGGAAGTTTTCAACGTTGAAATCAATATCTCCGCAGTCACTTCATTCTTATCATAATGCATATTGTCATTGAAATCTTTCTGCAGAGCCGCTGCGAAATGATCATAGTGGTCATTTGCAATCACAGTAAGTTCATTTAGATTTCTGTCAAGGCAGCGATTGCCAGCAATATCTACCGGAAGCCTAAGTCCGCGGCCAATCTCCTGCTTTTTTGCAATTTCTGAACCGCCAGCCTTTAATGTACAAAGAGTGAATACATTAGGGTTATCCCAGCCTTCCCGCAAAGCAGAATGTGAGAAAATGAACGCCAAAGGCTCATCAAAGGAAATCAACTCATCTTTACGCTCAAGAATCAGTTCAATGCCTCTGTCGATATCCTCCTGTGACTTCGCTTTAATCTTCATTGCACTATCGTCAAGACTGGAATCCCAGTCATCGACATCTACTTCGTTATTCTTTTTATCGCGGGCAAAATATCCCTCGCGAACCTTAAGCACATCCTCAAACTGCGGGAAATACTCCATGTACTTTACAAGCATACCTCTATTTTCATTGACATACTTCTTGTATTCATCATCAAAGATATGCAAATACTCCCCACGTCCATCCGGAGCGGATGTATCTCTCACTTTATCAACAGCATCTATAAAAAATAATGTAAGAACCTTTATCTTCCTGCCCTTACGGAGCAGATCAATCTGCTTGGCAAAATGATTCTGAATCGCCAATCTTATTTGAATTCTAACTGCCTCGCTCTTTTCAATCTCATGATTGCTATGCTCCATATCAAGTGAAAAAAACCCATCCGGAGTCGCAATCTGCAATGGCTTTAACTTATGCGGCTGTTCTGCCACACGATAATTTTTATATTGCGGCAATCCGCCAGATAACTCTTCCAATGATGCTCCGCCCGCAACATGGAACGTTTTAAATCGGATCGTTTCTCCCTGCTCCTGCGAGAATATTTCAATCTTCGCTTTCAAATCCGGAGTAAAGGAAATGTATCTTACATAAGGATAGTCCTTCGGAATAACTCCATGAACCGTCTTAACCGTAATCTTCTTAACCAAATCCTTCTGGTATGCCGCATAGGAATCCAGCTTATAAATCTGATTATATAACTGCTTGTGTGTCGCAGAATATCGCAAAGTAAACAAAGGCTGAAGCTCCTCAATTGCCCCTAAAGACTTTGATTTCTTCTTTGCAGTGCCTTCTATCTTCTGTGGTTCGTCAATGATGACGATCGGTTTAATATACTTGATATCCTCCCAGAGGTTCTGACCATACTCATCTTCTTTTCTTATCTTATTTGTGTCCTTATTGAATGCCTGAATATTCAAAACACAAATGCTCAAATCATTGCTCTCTACCAATTTAGAACTAATCTGTTTCGGATTGTTGCTGTCATAGATAAAGCTGTGTTTCCGGATATCCATGTTATATAAGCGTTTGAAATGGTCGGCAAGCTGCTCCATTGACTTTTCAACGCCCTTTCGGATAGCAATGGAAGGTACAACAATCATAAACTTGTTGAATCCATATTCCTTGTTAAGCTCTAAGATTGTACGCAAATACACATAGGTCTTTCCAGTACCTGTCTCCATTTCAATCGTAAAATTATTGCCATTCGCAAGGGCATTATCCGCAAATAAATCGTTGGATAGTTGTACTCCACGCAAGTTTTCAAGCAATCTTGAGCCAACTACAATGTCTGTATTTCTGATGGGATCCCCCTCACCAACTTTACGAATACGATTAGGGCGATAAATTCCATCAATCTTTCTCGAAATACCTCTGAATAATTCAACAGTAGATTGTACCGCCTGACGCTGATAATCCAGGCTATCATCAAACTGGAATGTAATTTTATTAGCCATGATACGCTCCTTCTACCATATTGGTAAAATTTCAATAAAATACGCCTATGTCAATTGTTGCGACAGTGTCGCAACTTTTAATAAGTTCAATATATTTCCAAATTACCGATACTTTTCTACCCCTTCAATATTTGTTTTCTCATCATAATCAAAAACAATTCCCACACTATATCTTGCTCTGGTGATTGCAACGTAAAATTGAGACCTTGTTTTGGGTTGCAATTTTTTTGAATGATCCTTCATCCAGTTTCTCATTGTTCCGGTTGGATA
>CANQQG010000120.1 GCA_947625875.1 uncultured Lachnospiraceae bacterium | reverse complement strand
AAGCCGTAGAAGGAAAGCGGCTTTGTAGCCTGGGCCTTCAGTGCGCGTATCTCGCGGACCGTGGTTTCCTTCGTTACCTTCTCCAGCTCCTCGTCGGGAAGGCTTAACATCTCCTGCAGCTTGCTTACTCCCATCCCTATGTACTTCTCGGCCATGTGTTCGCCGCCGTCTATGGAAAAACGGGCGTTTATGGCCATAAACCGGCTCGCGCTGGAAGTGCTCAAGCCGTACTCCCCTTTTGCGAAGTCCCAAATATTTTTATATCCGTCCTCCGTGAAGAGGGCGTTTTCGCTGATCTGGCGAAGGAAGTAGCCTACCATAAAGAAGTCCTCCGCCGCCGCGTTTAGGTGGCTGCTTATGCCAGCCTTAAGGTCCTTATATTCCATCGTTCTCCTCTCTGGGCGTTTGCTCGGAACGTCCTATAATGTGGCAGCCTGCCGGGCCGCCTGCCGTTGTGCTACTTCCCCGCGTTGCCGCCGCGGGGAAGGTGGAAGCCGGGCCTATGCCCTCCGGGTCTGCTCCGGCTTCTCGTCCTCTGCGATCCGGGCGCCTGCCGCTACGCCGTCAATATAGGCGGTAGCGATGGCCGTTACTACGGGGCGCCTCTTTTCCGGTACGCCCATAAGAATGTCTATAAGTTTACGGGCGCTTCTGATCTGCTCGTTGCTGTAAGTCTTTACTGCTTCCATTCTGTTATCTCCTCTCTGCGTTTCCGCGTGTTTTTTTGTTCCTATGGAACAATCATACGTTCTTTATTCGCGTTTGTCAAGGCTTATTTTGTTCTTTTTTCACTTTTTGTTCTCTTTTCGCTTGACGGCGGCCCTTTTTTGCTGTATAGTTTCTTTGAAAGGTGGTGAACGTTACGAAACAGCGGATACGAAAACTTAGAAGGGAATTAGACCTTACTCAACAGGAATTTGCGGAAAAAATAGGGGTAAGCCGGGCCAATATAGGAAAGTACGAAACGGGCATAAGCGACCCCAGCGCGGCGGTCCTGTCCTTAATCTGCCGGGAATTTAATGTAAATGAAGAATGGTTAAAAACCGGCGCCGGGGAAATGTTTAAGGCCGCGCCCAGCTCCGCGCTGGATGCTCTGGCGGAAGAATACAAACTTTCCGCGGCTTCCTATGTTATGGTTGAAAAGTTTGTAAATCTCAAACCGGAAGCACAGGAAGCGATCTTTAATTATCTCCGGGAAGTAGTGGCCGCCTTCCAGTCCGGCGAAGTAGAGCCGGAAGCTCCGGCCGTTCCTGCTGCCGATCTGCGCGGCTTAAGCATCGACGAAAAGGTGGCGCTTTACCGCTCCGAACTGGAACGCGAAGAAAAAGCGGGGGAAAGCTCCGAAGCCTCGCGGCATGGCGCATAGAAAAGGGCCTATTATAGAAAGGGGGTTATTGTATGGCTCGTCCTGGAAGTGGTAAGAGAAAAATGCAAGCCGTTATTACGAAGCGCAATAAGAAAACAGACGCTTTTGCAAGGCAATTATATAAATTTCTGGCCGCTGTATGCACTGGCGTGGCCTTAATGTTTAAGTATATGTTTATTGCTATGTGGTGGGTAATAAAGCAAATGTTTATTTGTATGTATAAAATAATGCTTTATATCTACCGCGGCGCCGTAACGCTGGTAAAGAAGATCGCGGAGAAAATCCGCGGAAAAAGAACGGAAGAATAAAGGAAAGGCCGCCGCTACTGTTGGCGCAATAGCGGCGGCCCTGGCCAGGTGCCATGTATAAAACATTCCGAGCGCTTATATTATACACCGCCCTGGCGAAAAACACAAGTATTTACGCAAGGGCTATTTTTGCGCCCTTTTTTCGGAGGTGTGTGTATGGTTAAGAAGTCCGCGGCGGCTCCGGTCGTCGCCCCTCTGTCCGTGGAAGCTCTGGCGAACGCGGCCGATCTGTATGTCCGGGTATCTACAACGGAACAGGCGGAAGAAGGTTATAGCGTCGGGGAACAGGAAGAACGGGGCCGCGCCTGGTGCGCTGCTTACGGGATCGCTATAAATGCCGTCCACGTGGATGCCGGTTACTCCGGCGCAACGCTGGACCGGCCGGGTATCAAAAACTTAATAAGGGACGTCCGGCGCGGGAACTGTAAAAAGGTTATCGTATGGAAGCTCGACCGGCTCTCAAGGTCCCAGAAGGATACGCTTGTTTTACTCGAAGACGTGTTCCTGGCGAACGGCTGCGATTTTGTTTCAATTATGGAAAGTTTCGATACGTCTACGCCCTTCGGCCGCTGCATCGTCGGCATCCTGGCCGCCTTCGCTCAAATGGAACGCGAAAATATAACGGCCCGGATGATGATGGGGAAGCAAGCCGGGCTTAAGGAAGGAAACTACTATACCGGGCGGCATATCCCTATCGGGTATACCGCGGAAGCTCGGCCGGAAGGCGGCCGGGACCTGGCCGTCGATCCGGTCAAGGGTCAAGTTGTCCGGGATATGTACCGGCTTTATGCTGCAGGGCGAAGCCTGGGCGAAGTGGCGGCGTATGTCGCGGAAACTTACGGTATTTACGCGGATCGGGACCGCCGGTCTGCTGCGGATCGCTGCAGTAAAATACTACGTAACCCGGTTTACGCCGGGCGCGTCCGTATGGGCGATAAGGAATACCCCGGAAAGCATGAAGCCCTTGTTTCCCCGGAACTGTGGCGCCAGGTCAATGACCGCCTTGCCGGGAACCAGAAGGCGTATAAGCGGGCGTATACCGGATCGGACGGCCTGCTCTCCGGTCTGCTATTCTGCGGGGACTGCGGGGCGCGTATGTCAATCCGCGGCTGGGGCTGGAAGGACGGGAAAAGGCCCGCAAGTAAAAAATATATTTGTTATTCTGTAAGCCGCTGCTCCGCCAGGATGATCCGGTCGGATAACTGCTCGAACCGGAAAAACCATTTTGACGTCTCCGAACTTGACGCCCTGGTGCTGGAAGAAATAAAAAAATTGTCCGTTAATCCGGCCGCCCTGGACGCCTTAATCGCGGAAGGCCGGGAAAGCTCCGGGCCAGACCTGGGCGCGGTCCGGGAACGCCTGGCGGAAACGGAAAAACAAATAAACCGGCTTCTTACCCTGTACCAGTCCGGGATCGTAGAACTGGAAGAAATACAGGGCCGCCTTGCCGATCTGAAAGAAACGCGGGCGGCCGCGCAGGCCTGCCTGGAAGAAGTCGAAAAGGAAGAAGCGGGGAAAATGTCGAAGGCCGCCGCCGTTGCCTCCCTGGGCTCCCTTGCGGCCGTAATTGAAAGCGGGGACCCGGATGCGCTCTTTGCCCTGGTCCATTCGCTTATAGAAAAGGTTGTTGTACTCAATGGGGAAGTTACTATACACTGGGCGTTCTGCTGATCCTGGGCCGGTATTTGCTATATACAACAAATACCGGCGTACTCTTTTCCGTAGGACGCCGCCGTATCGATCAGGCGATAGCCCACACTGATGGTGTCCAACACCGCCTGCTCGCACTCTCCCGGATCGCGCATTTGAAAGACACCGAAGCCCTCCATGGGCATTTTCACACCGTTGTTCAAAATCGTGTATTCCATGATATTCTCCCTTCTGCCTGGTTACAGGACGGCTTTACAGATCCGGCTGAAGCTCCATTGTGGCATAGGCGGCGAGCATTTCCGGAGTCGCCTCATAGTACCGCTTGTTTTTGTTCACCTTTGCAATCTCCGCCATATCCTCATCCGAGAGAACAAAGTCAAAAATATCGAAGTTGTCGCGGATATGATCCGGATTCTTGGAGCCTGGGATTACGACATTGCCGCTCTGAATGTGCCAGCGCAAAATAATCTGCGCGTTGGTTTTTCCGTATTTTTTCGCAAGCTCCGCAAATACCGGCTCTTCCCGCAGGCTCTTGTCGCCATGCCCCAGCGGATACCATGCCATAAGGCCCATGCCCGTTTCGGCAAGGATCTTTTTCAGCTCGGTCTGCGGATAGTACGGGTGCGCTTCCACCTGAACCACCTGCGGTTTCAGCTCCATGGTATCGATGGCCTCTTTCAGAAGCTCATCCGGGAAATTGGAAAGGCCGATGGCTTTCACCTTGCCTGCCTTGACCGCTTTTTCAATGTTCCGGTAGCCCTCGCGCCAGTTGTCGGTCGGCTGGTGCAGAAACAGCAGATCGATATAGTCCGTGCCAAGACGGGCGAGCGTTTCATCCACCGCCGTCTCTTTTTCATAGACCGTCGGCCAGAGCTTCGTCACAAGAAAAATTTCCTCTCTCGGCACGCCGCTCTTTTTGACGCCCCGGCCGGTGCCGCTCTCGTTCATGTAACCGTTTGCCGTATCGATCAGGCGCACGCCGCTTTTTAATGCGCTCTCCACTGACGCTTCCGCCTCGGCAGGGGACATCATAAACACGCCGATTCCCGCCATTGGCATTTTAACTTTGTTATTCAATGTAATGTATTCCATAATAAATACCTCCTGTTGTTTTTATAATTCTATTTTAATCTTTCCTGACTGATAGTGGAAGTCTCGGTTGGTTCATCCGTTATAACCGGAAGTGTGAACTCTTACAGACATCGATCCCCGCCTGTAACACAACTTTACAAGCGGGGATCCCCTTCAAAATCTCATGATTTTAATTTCGCGCCGTCCTTGAACGCGTTTCCCACCTTTTCGCCCAGACGGATATAAGCGGCCGCGGCAGGATCAAAGATGATCGCGTCCAGCTTTTTGTAGTCCACGTTGCCGTCCGTCAGTATGCTCTCGTCGGCGCTGACGTTGACGATCTCACCGATCACCTTGCCGTCCTCGTTAAACTTGAGAAGCTTACATTCCAGCGTCAGCGGCAGCTCGTTGATGATCGGCGCATTGACAAATTCGCTTTTCGTCGTGGAAAATCCCGCCGTCACCATCTTATTCGGTTCCTGATTGGCGGAAACGATTCCCACATAATCGCAGGGCACGACGGTCTCCGCGGTGGCGAAGCTTACCGTAAATGCCCCGGACGTTTTGATATTGTCCGTCGTCTTGTGGGCGCTTAAACACAGCATGACGGTATTTGGGCCATACTGGCCGCCCCATGCCGCATTCATCAGGTTCGGCTTCCCGTTCTCGTCATAGGTGCCGATCATCAGCGCCGGCTGCGGATATACCCACGGTTTTGCTCCAAAATTTTTTCTCATTGCTTTTGTCCTCCTGCTTATTTTATTATTTTTGCGCCGCCGAATACGGCGGACATTTCCATATGGTTGATTAACTCCTGATTTTGCAGACTCTATTTTATCTTCACTTTCTTTTTCACCCAGCCGCTATACGCCCGCACATTCTTTCTCGCCTCATTTGTATAAGTGACATAGGCGCGCACTCTGACATAATACGTTTTCTTCTGTTTGATTTGTTTATCAGACACTTTTGCGGACGTCTTTTTTACTCTCTTGTTCAAAAGAATTCCTTTTTTCGTAAAATTACTCGTCCTGGATACCTGAACCTGATATCCGTCCGCCTGACTGACTTTTGCCCATGAAACGCTGATCTTCCCTTTTTTTCCGGCTGCCTTCAGTTTTTTTATCTTCGCCTTCGCCATCGCCGCTTTTGCAGTCTGCTCCTCAGAATCCGGCTTCGTGACGCTTTCGCTGTCGGAAGCGTTTTCCGCCTGAATATCGATCAGGTTATAGGTTCTGCTGCCCAGACCGATCTCCTCACCATGCTCCAGCGTGTGCAGGCCGTTCTGGCGCTCCACCCGCTGCTTCAGGCTCTCGCTGCCCTCCGCCGCAAAGCACAGATCAATGGCCGCCTGATCGATGGCCACCGGATCATTGGACGCAAGAATCCCGATGTCGTGAATGTCCGGCTCGGCCGGATTTCCGTCACAGTCGCAGTCGATTGAAATGTTGTTGAGCACGCTGATATAAGTAATCCTGTCGCCGTTTCCAAGATAATCCGATACGGCCTTTCCCGCTTCCGCCATAGACTCGGTAAAAGCGGTCTGGTCGCCGCCCCACGGGCTTGTATGGCTCTCTCCGCCGGTGTGGATCAGGCATTTTCCCTCCTTTGAGCCGAGGCCGATGGAAATGTTTTTGATCGCTCCGCCGAATCCCGCCATGGCATGGCCCTTGAAATGGGAGAGCGCCAGATAGGAGTCGTAATTTTTAAAGTGCGAGCCCACATAGTCCGTCTCAAGCTGGCTCCCACCCGTTACGGGAATCTGCATGGAGCCGTCCGCGTCCAAAATGTCCACATCGGCGATGTCCGTAAAGCCATGATCCTCCGCTACCTGCCTGTGCATGGCGGTCTCTGTGCGCGATCCGCCATACGCCGTATTGCACTCCACGATCGTCCCGGACAAAGACTGCACCAGCTCCTTAATCAGCTCCGGCCGGAGATAATTGCTGGCAGGCGGCTCCCCGGTAGAGAGCTTGACCGCCACCTTTCCGGTCGGGGTCCAGTCCAGCGCCTTATAAACAGCCACCATGCCATCGGAAGAAATATCCTCTGTAAAATATACGGTTGACTCCGCCTGTCCGCCGTCTGCAGTTTCCTGAGAAACTGCTTCGCCGCCTGCAGCTTCCTGAGAAACCACTTCGCCGCCCGCAGTTTCCTGAGAAACCGCTCCGCCGCCGGAATCTTTTTGCACCGCCGTACTGTCGTCCGTCCCACAGGCAGCCAGGGAAAACAGCAGCGCGCAGCCGAGAAACACCGTTTTCATAAATCGCCGCATTTTCTTTCCCTCCTTTCTCATTGTATGATTGCCGCGCCGCCAAATACAGCGGACATTTTCATATGGTTTAATGCGCAGTCAATGTGGGCCAGTTCCTCCGGCGTCAGCTCAATGTCGGCTGCCCCGGCATTTTCCCTGAGCCTGTCTGACTTTCTCGTTCCGGGAATCGCCACGAGATTGTTGTGCCTACACAGCATCCATGCAAGAGAAATCTGCGCAGGCGTGGCTTTCTTTTCTTCCGCTGTTTTCTCTAAAAGGTCAATAAGAGCCTGATTCTGCGCAATTCCCTCCGCGCTGAACTGCGGCATCCGGCTGCGGTAGTCGTCACTGGCAAAAGCGGAGCCCTGGCCATATCTTGCGGAC
>CANQQG010000119.1 GCA_947625875.1 uncultured Lachnospiraceae bacterium | reverse complement strand
CGTCGGATAATACATAGCCGTAGAGATGGTACCAGCCCTGGCAGGGGTTTTGGAGCGCGGCGTCTGTTTCGGTATAATCCTGTGGCGCAAAAGCGACATGAAAGTAACGGCTGTATGCGAAGTATGCGCCTGCGCCGATAAGGGCGCACAGGAGCGGCAGGGTTATAAAGATGAGTGAAAGTCTGTGTTTTTTCATTTTGTAAGTCCCTTCTATTGTAAAATTGATGCAGATACATCATAGCATTGATGGGGCGGAAGTGGCAAGCGCAGAATCTGAATAAGGGGGCTATATGGAAGAAGCGATTGATTTTGTGGTCTCGTGGGTGGACGGCAATGATCCCGCGTGGCGGGCGGAAAAGAAAAAATATCTGCCGTCGCAGGGGCAGGACGCGGCGGAGGAGCGTTACCGCGACTGGGAAAATTTAAAATACTGGTTCCGCGGCGTGGAGGCGTTTGCGCCATGGGTGCGGACGGTGCATTTTCTCACATACGGGCATCTGCCGGAGTGGCTGAATACGGAATGCCCGAAGCTGCATATTGTAAGGCACGCGGACTATATTCCCGCGGAATACCTGCCGACGTTTAATTCCCATACGATCGAACTGTGTATGCACAGGATCCGGGGCCTGTCGGAGCGGTTTGTCTATTTTAATGACGACTTTTTTTTATTGCGCCCGGTGAAGCCGGAGCGGTTTTTTGTAAATGGAAAGCCCTGTGATATGCTGGCGTTCCAGCCGGTCGTGGCGAATCCGGCGAATCCGGTCATGTCGCATATTTATCTCAATAATACGCTTGTGCTGTCGAAATATTTTAAAAAGCGGGAAAATGTAAAGAGCCAGCCGGGAAATTATTTTAAGGTCGGATACCCGCCGCTGTATTTTTTTTATAATATGCTGGAACTGTTGTTCCCGCGTTTTACCGGGTTTTATACGGTGCATGGGCCGATGCCGTTTTTAAAGCATACATTTGAAACGCTCTGGGAAAAAGAGGGGGCGCTGCTGCGGGAGACCTGCAGCCATAAGTTCCGCGATGAGAAGGACGTAAGCCCGTATCTGCTGCGCGAATGGCAGAAACTGACCGGCAATTTTACGGCGGGCAATGCGGAAAAAAATTTCCGATATTTTAATGTGGGGAGCGATAACCCAAAGCTCTGCAGTGTTATACGGAAGCAGAAAGCGGATATCGTCTGTATCAATGACGCGAATGATCCGATTGATTTTGAGCGGGCAAAGCGTCAGATTTCAGAGGCGGCCGGGACGATTCTGCCGCGGGCGTCCATGTTTGAAAAGCCGTAGAGAGGATGTTGTATAGAATTGTTGCGGAATGCCGTAAGGGGAGGAGCATGCGCATGGGAGAAAAAAGCAGGACAGCATATTCTGTGAAAAATACAACCGTTTCGCTTATTTCGCGCCTGACGGCTATCGGCATGGGCTATCTGCTGCGGATCGTGTTTACGCATACGATGAGTGAGAGCTATGTCGGCGTGAACGGGTTGTTTCTGGATATCATCAACGTGCTGTCCCTGTCGGAGCTGGGCGTTGGGACGGCGGTCACTTATGCGCTTTATGCGCCGATCGCGAAAGGGGACATAGAAAAACAGAAATCCCTCATGCGGATGTACGCGCGGTTTTACCGGATGGTCGCTGTCTTCGTGGCGGCCTGCGGGCTTTTGCTCATCCCGTTTCTGCCGGTGTTGATAAAGGACGGGCGGCAGGTGGAACATCTGAACGTGATTTATCTGCTGTATCTGGCGAATACCGTCGGCTCGTATCTGCTGATCTATAAAAAGACGCTGATGGACGCGCACCAGCTTTTGTATATCGGGACGATGTACCAGACGATTTCGTGGGCGTGTAAAGACGTCCTGCAGATGCTCGTGCTTGTTTTTACAAAAAATTTTATCCTGTTTTTGCTGCTGGATATTTTCTGTACCGTCGTCTGCAATATCTGCATCTCGAGAAAGGCGGACGCGCTGTACCCTTATTTGAAGGAACGGGACGCCGCGCCTTTGACGCAGGGGGAACGGCGCGGGATTTTCCAGAATATCCGCGCGATGATGATGCATAAGGCCGGTACGGTCATTGTCAATAATACGGACAATCTGCTGCTTTCAGCGTTTGCCGGGCTTGCGAGCGCGGGCAGCTATTCCAATTATTATCTGGTCATCGGTTCTGTGCGCCAGCTTTCCACGCAGGTGTTCCAGGGGATAACGGCAAGCGTCGGCAATCTGGGCGTGACGGAGGATAAGGAGCATATCCGCCGTATTTTTGAGACGGTGTTTTTTCTCGGGCAGTGGATCTACGGGTTTTGCGTGATCACGCTGTTTGAATTGCTGAATCCTTTTGTGGAATTAAGCTTTGGCAGGAACTATCTGTTTTCAGACGGGATCGTATTTGTGCTTTGCGTGAATTTCTTTTTAACGGGGATGCGCAATGCGGCCCTGACTTTTCGGGATTCGCTCGGGCTGTTCTGGTATGACAGGTACAAGTCGGTCGCGGAGGCTGTGGTGAACCTTGTTTTTTCGCTTGTTTTTGTCAATTCTTTCGGGACGATCGGCGTTTTTCTGGGAACGATGGTGAGCACTGTGGCGACGTCGCTGTGGGTAGAGCCGTATATTTTATATAAATATGAGTTTCAGGCGTCGTGCGCCGGTTATTTCCTGCGGTATTTTTGCTATGCGCTGATCATCGGCGCGGCATGGCTTTTGACGGATCTGCTCTGCGCCCGGGTGACGGGCGGCCCGGGCAGGCTGCTGTTTTTGCGGCTTCCGATCTGCGTGGCTGTGCCGAATGCGCTGTTTCTGCTTGTCTATGCCAGGACGCGGGAGTTTCGTTTGTTGTGGGAAAAGATGAGGCAGTACACAGGTGCGGGGAGGAGATAAGATGTCAGAAGAGAAGGAAAAAAGGCAGAAAAAAGGGCTGGATAAAGAGCAGAGGGCGCTGCTGTATCTGCTCCGGTCGACGCTTACGAAACGGGGAAGGGCGCATCCGGATATGGACGGGCTCTCCTGGGAGCGGCTGCTGTATATAGCAAAAGCGCATGCGGTCTTGCCTTTGCTGTATGATGCGCTCGGCGCCTGTCGGGGGAACGGGCTCTCCGAGGAGCTGTTTCAGATGGCGGAGCAGGTAAGCCGCATTACGGTGCAGTCGAATTACCGTTTGCTGTTTTTGACAAAGTATCTGACGGAATTTTTAAAGGAACAGGGGATTTATGCGCTCACGTTAAAGGGCGCGTATACGGCCGCGCTCTATCCTGTGCCGGAACTGCGCAAGTCGGGGGATGTGGATCTGCTGATTACAGATTCCGCGTCGTACGAAAAGGCCTGCCGGTTATTGGAGCGTCAGGGGTTTGCGGCGGTGGAGCGCCAGATTTCGCTGCACCATACGGAACTGCGCCATCCGGAGGGGATTGCGGTGGAGATCCATGGGATGCTCGCGGAGCCGTTTGCAAACAGCCATGTGAACCATTATCTGGAGCGGCTGCTTGCGGAGTACGGGGCGCACAGGGAGGAAAATACGGCGTGGGGCGTCAGCCTGTACGGGCCGCAGGAAGCCTATCACGCGTTTTATCTGGCGCTGCATATGCTGCAGCATTATCTGCGCGCGGGATTCGGGCTGAAATATCTGTGCGACTGGGCGGTGTTTTGGAACCGGGAGCTTGCGGAGCCGGTGCGCGTGGAATTTTTGCGGCTGATTAAGGAAAGCGGGACGGAAGGCTTTGTGCAGATGCTGACGGCGGCCTGCGTGAAGTATCTGGGCTTGCCGGAAAAACGGGCAGCGTTTTTGGGCATTCATGCAAAGTGGCTCTCGGACGAAGCGGTGGGGGAATTTATGCAGGAGGTTTTCCGGGCGGGAGAATTTGGACATGCGGAAGCAGACCGCATGGTCGCGATGCAGGGAACCGGAATTGGCGCGTTTGCGCGGGAATTTCACCACCAGATGCGGCTGAATTATCCGAAGGCGGCAAAGGCGGTTTTGGCGTGGCCGGCCTTATGGATATTGACGCTGGCCCGTTTTTTGAGAAATAACCGCACAGTGCGCGGCGTGTCCGCGTGGGAAATCCTGCGCAAGGCAAGACGCAGGAGCGCGCTGGTGAAGCGGATGGGGTTGTTTAAAGAAGGGAAGATTTTGTCCGGAAAATAAGATTGACATCTGCTGTTTTGCTATGTAAGATCCCGTCTTATGGTATTTTATTCTCTGCCTTTGCTTTTTTTCTGTATGGTTTTCATCCTGTAAATAAACCGGCTTTGCGGAAAAATCCGTGCATACTGCATAGAGCCCGTCATATATTGTGCAAACAATAAACTGAGCAAACTGGATGTGAGCAAGTGTAAGAAGTTTTGTTCTTGCGTTACGGATGAAGGGGTTACCGTAATAAGAGGATAGCTCCTGAAATCTGACAGCAAAATCCGCGGGGCAGATTTTTGCCCCGCATTATGAAGACAAGAAAAAATTAATGATTGACAACACCCCGCAATTGGTTGTATTATTTTTCTATAAAGCAGAAAACAATAAAAGAAAAGCCAATCGGACAAAGACGTTCTGTTACCACAGGGCGTCTTTTTTTGTGCGCAGGCGCGCGAAAGGAATCTCGCTGCAGGCGCAGTGCGCGGCGGGAAGGGGAAGTCCCGCCTGCCCGATTGCGGCAAAACAGGATAAGGAGGAGCAGCCATGCATGATTTAGATTTATTGGAGCATACGGATACAGTCAACGAACTGCTGGCGCGGTATGGCGTGAAATTCGGCATTTATAAAAACAATACCTTCAAAGAGCAGCTGTTTCCGTTTGACGCGATTCCGCGGATCATCGGGAAACAGGAGTTCGCTTATCTGGAAAAGGGCTTAAAACAGCGCGTCAGGGCGTTGAATTTATTTTTAAAAGATATCTATTCCGATAAAAAAATTGTCAGAGATAAGGTCGTGCCGGAAGATTTTATCTTTTTATCCGGCGGCTATATGTCGGAATGCGAGGGCGTGACGCCGCCAAAGGGCATTTACTCCCACATTTCAGGCATTGACCTGGTGCAGGGGAAGGATAAGAGCTGGTACGTGCTGGAGGATAACCTGCGCGTTCCGTCCGGCGCGTCCTATCCGATGATTGCGCGGGAGCTCTGCAGGCGCAGCAGTCCGCAGACATTCCAGAATATCAAGCTGGAGGACAACCGCAATTATGCAAAGCTTTTGCGGGAGACGATGGATTACGTCAATGTCGGCGGCCATACGGTTATCCTGACGCCCGGCAGGTACAACGCGGCATATTTTGAGCATTCCTATCTGGCGGAGAAAACAGGCGCGCATTTAGTCAGCGGCGCGGAGCTGAAAGTGGAAAACGACCGGCTCTATTATGTCGGCTATAATGGAAAGCTGGAGCAGGTCGGCGCGGTGTATCGCAGGATTTCCGACGAGTACCTGGACCCGATGAACTTTAACCCGGAGTCCGTCATCGGCATCCCGCATATCTATGATGTGTTCCGCAAGGGCAACGTGGCGATTTTAAACGCGCCGGGCAACGGCGTGGCGGACGATAAGGGCATTTATTATTTTGTGCCGAAGATGGTGAAATATTATCTGGACGAAGAGCCGATTCTGCACAATGCGCCAACGTATCTGCCGTTTTATGAGGAGGACATGGCGTATGTGCTGGAAAACTTTGACCGGCTCGTGTTAAAGGACGTTGCGGAGGCGGGCGGCTATGGCGTTGTGTTTGGCAGCAGTATGACAAAACAGCAGAAAGAGGACTTTATCGCGCTCTTAAAACGGGAACCGCGGCGGTTCATCGCGCAGGAAGTCATTGATTTTCTGGATATTGATATCTTAGAGGGCAGTGAGACGATCCCGCGGAAGGCGGATCTGCGCGCATTTGTGCTGATGGCGGAGGAGCCGATGGTCTGGAAGAGCGGGCTGACGCGGTTTTCCAGAAATCCGGATTCGTTTATCGTCAATTCATCACAGGGAGGAGGATTTAAAGACACATGGGTATTATCTCAGTAGAACAGACAAACAGGCTTTTATGGCTCGGCCGGTATACCGAGCGCGTGTACACGACGCTGCGGCTGTACTCAAACAGCTATGACGCCATGATCGACGAAATTACGGACAGTTATCAGGCGTTTTGTAAAATGATAGACATTCCCGACGTTTATGGGACCAAAGAGGAATTTCAGCGGAAATATCCGTTTGATGAGCAAAATCCGGATTCGATTTTCAGCAATCTGGACCGCGCGTATGACAACGCGATCGTGCTGCGCGAGGAGATCAGCTCCGAGGCGCTTTCCTACATACAGCTTGCGATCTATGCCATGACGAAGGCGCGCATCAGCCGGGCGCCTTTGATCGAAATGCAGCGCGTGATGGACAATATCCTTGCATTCTGGGGCATTGCGGACGATTCGATCGATGACGAGCAGATCCGCGATATCATCAAAACGGGGAAACGGATTGAGCGTCTGGACTTATACGCAAGGCTTGGCATGGGCAGGCGGGCGTTAAAGCGCGAGATCCGCAGGCTGGAGCCGCGCATTCGGCGCAGCGGCGTCAGTTACCGGGAGGAAAACATAAATCGCATGAAAGAGCTTGTGGAGGAGCCGGAAATTGATTATTATAAGATTGTAAACGAGGTCGAGACAATCTTATAAAGGAGTAAAAACGTGAGAGAGCTACATTTCGATTATGATATGCAGATTCATTATTCGGAGCCGGTGCATTTGTGCCATTATACGATAAAATGCATCCCGGCGGATACGGACAGGCAGCGTTTGGAGTCGTACCGTATCGAGATGACGGATGAGGCGCCGGGGGAGAGCGTGGATTCTTTTGGAAACCGCATTCTGTACGGCTCGGTGGACGCGCCGCATTCCGAATTTCGGTTTCATATAGAAGGGGACGTGGCCGTTGCGCTGAAAGACAGCGAGGAGGCGGGCGACGCCCATCTGCTTGGGCGGTACCGTTATCCGTACGGATTATCCGCCCCGGGGGAGGCGCTGGCCGCCTATCGGGACAGTCTGCGGCTCTCCGGCTCCGCATACGAAAAAGGGACAGCTCTGATGCACCGGCTGTATCAGGATTTTACTTATGAAAAAAATGTGACGGATATCCG
>CANQQG010000118.1 GCA_947625875.1 uncultured Lachnospiraceae bacterium | reverse complement strand
GGGGGGGGGGGGATGCAATCTATTTAACAGGGAGAGTGATGGAATTGACAAATGAATTAAAAGATAAAATTAAAAATAGTATTCATAGAGAAACTTATGAGTTAATGGGTTTAATGAAAAAGACAGGAGAAAACTATTTAGAGGATGCAGCTTTTCTATAAAAGAAACGAAAATTATCTTCAAGTATGCAAAGATTGTTTGAAAATACATTGATGAAATGCTGGATGCAGTCTGAAATTATTATTGTAACCATGAGATGAACATATGGCAAAATCAAAAAATTATGGATTTCACAAGCCCACTATGGTAATATGAAGGTATTATCATGCTGGGCTTCTTTTTAGAAAGGAGCTTAAATTATGCAGACAAGGAAAGATTCAAAAGGAAGAAAGCTATGGACAGGAGAATCGCAGGAGAAAGATGGGAGGTATAGATACAAATACGTTGATTCATTAGGCAAAAGAAAATCGGTATACAGTTGGAAACTGACGCCTTCAGACGCAGTTCCAAAAGGGAAAAGGCAGGATATATCGCTAAGAGAGAAAGAAAAGCTGATACAGAGAGACTTGGATGACGGCATTGCTACAAATGGTGGGGATATAATATTGTTAGATCTTGTGCAAAAATATGTCGATCAGAAACAAAATATGAAGCCAAATACGCTGCAAAACTACAGATCGACATTGAATACATTGAAAAAATACAACATAGGAACAAAAAAGATAAAAAATATAAAGCCTTCCGATGTTAAGTCATGGATAATATCATTGCAAAAAGATGGGAAAAGCTATGGCACTATAAATATATTAAAAAGCGTAGTAAAACCAGCGTTTCAAATGGCTGTTAATGATGATTATATACGCAAAAATCCATTTGATTTTTCATTGAATGCTGTT
Source organism: uncultured Lachnospiraceae bacterium (assembly GCA_947625875.1). GTDB lineage: Bacteria > Bacillota > Clostridia > Lachnospirales > Lachnospiraceae > Eubacterium_J. Next base: position 6,274 of record CANQQG010000118.1, on the reverse strand, counting down.
ATTGTAAATGACAGCAAAACAAGAGAAGCGATAACAGAGCGGCAGGAACATGATTTTTTGTCCTTTATCAAAAATGATAAGTATTATCAAAGATACTATGACGCAATTTATATTCTGTTTCACACCGGAATGCGCATATCAGAATTTTGCGGACTTACAATCCGCGATATAGATTTTGAAAATATGAGAATTAATGTGGATCACCAGTTGCAATACGTAAAGAATGAAGGGTATAAAATTACAGGAACAAAAACTAAAAATGGCACAAGGTATATACCGATGAGCAATGATGTGGCAGAATGTTTTAAGCGTATTTTAAAAAAAAGAAATATTAAAATAGAGCCTATTGTGGATGGCGTGACTGGTTTTTTGTTTTTATCAAGCAAGAATAATGTCATTGACAAATATCATTGGGAAAAATATTTTAGAAATATTTGCAGAAAATACAATCAAGCACATAAAGAGCCTTTATCAATAACCCCACATATTTGCAGGCATACTTTTTGCAGCAATATGGCAAAAGCTGGGATGAATCCAAAATCTTTGCAGTACATCATGGGGCATTCAGACATCAGCATGACATTAAATTTTTACACTCATATACAATTTGAAGATGCGCAGAAAGAAATGCAGAAAATAATTCTTATGAATTAATATTGATATGACTGCTATATTTTTAGGGAGTGCAAAATAAAGTGTGTAAGTTATAATAATAGAACTTACGAACTTTTACTTGATTTAGACACAGATATTTTTATTTAGCCCAAATTTTAGCCCATATAATAGGAAAGTTATACGTAATTATGAAAAGATATATTAATGTTACGATTTAATATTTCTACAAAACGCTTAAAAATCAGAGGTTTACAAAGATATTCAAAGTTATACATAATTATGTGATTCAATAACAGCGTTTTCATGCGAAATTAGTAATAATTCTGAAAGCCGCCCTGCCGCGATTCTACTAAATTATTCATAATACATCTTGATTTATGGGGCGGTATCAGGGTATAATTTAATTTGGAAGAGATTTGGCACGATTTAGCGGATCAGGAGAAGCGGCGGTATGTCAGGCAACAGTTATAGGACGGTATATGAGGGCGGCAGCGGGGAGATCGTTGAAAAAAAGTCCCGGTTCCTTGCGACGGTGCGCCCTGCGGCGAGCGAAGAGGAAGCGGCTGCATTTATAAATGAAATGAAGAAAAAATACTGGGATGCGAAGCATAACTGCTCGGCGTTTACGATCGGAAGGAACCACGAGCTGACGCGCTGTTCGGACGACGGCGAGCCGTCCGGGACGGCGGGGCGGCCGATGCTGGATGTGCTGCTGCGGGAGGATATCCACAACGCGGCGGTCGTCGTGACGCGGTATTTCGGCGGGACGCTGCTTGGGACGGGCGGATTGGTGCGCGCTTACCAGAGATCCACGCAGGAAGGGCTGCGCAATGCGGTCATTATCGAAAAGCAGCGGGGTTTTTTGCTGGATATCGGGACGGACTATAATGGTTTCGGCAAGATACAGTATCTGTTCGCGCAGCGAGGGATCGCCATTATGGATACGGAGTATACCGAAAAGGTTGTGGTTCATGCCGCTGTCCCGGCGGATATGCGCGGGGAGGTCGAAAAGGCGGTCACAGAAGGGACGAACGGTACGGCAAAGCTAAAATGGCGCAGGGAGACGGAATTTGCGCTTGTTCAGAATAAAGTGGAAATTTTCTGATGCATCCGGCAGACAGGCATACGCCGGGGCGTCAGACAGGACGGAGGGGATTGGACAGATGGCCGGACAGGGCAAAAGAGAAATGGATCATTTATTGGCGCAGAGCTTTAAGCAGCTTGCCTGTCAGCGTCCGATCGAAAAAATAACGATTAAAGAGATAACAGACCGCGCGGGCGTGATCCGTCCGACGTTTTATAATCATTTCCAGGATAAATACGAGCTTTTGGAGTGGATTATCCGCGAGGAGCTGTTGGAGCCGGTAAAGCCGTTTATCCGCAGCGGGATGACGATCCAGGCGATCACGTTTCTGTTTATTAATATAGAGAAAGAAAAAGAATTTTATATGAAAGCGAGCAGGCTGGAAGGGCAGAATTCCTTTTTCAGCATTGCGCAGCATTGCATTGAGACGCTGCTGGCCGAGGTGTTTGAGGAGCATCGCGGACAGAAAAAGCCGAAGTATACGTGGCTGACGCCGGAATTTATGGCGCAGTATTACGGGCAGTCGATGCTCTTTGTCGTCGTCCGCTGGATACAGAGCGGCATGACGATCCCGCCGCAGGAGCTGGGGGAGCTTTATGAATATATCATTAACCATTCCCTGGAGGACGCGCTGAAGGATCTTTAAATGAAAAACAGGGGCCGCCGCAATAAGGGCCAGATATATGCGTATAGTTAAAAAACAGATAGGTAAGGAGCCAGCCATATGCCAGGAACGATCGCTATCGGGGAACAGAATTTTGGGACGATTCGGGAAAATCATTATTTTTACGTAGATAAGACGGATTTTATCCGGGAATGGTGGGAGAGCGGCGACAGCGTAACGCTCATATCGCGCCCGCGCCGCTTTGGGAAAACGCTTACCATCAGTGCGCTGGAGCATTTTTTCTCCGTTAAATATGCCGGACAGGGCAGGCTGTTTGAAGGACTGTCCATATGGCAGGAGCAAAAATACCGCGCCATGCAGGGGACGTATCCTGTGATCAGCCTGTCTTTTGCGCATATCAAAAGATCTGATTATGCGTCCACAAAACAGGAAATTTACCGAATGATCGTTGATTTATATACAAAAAATTTTTATTTAAAAACAAGCGGCATACTTCCAAAAGAAGACATCGCATTTTTTGACAGTGTTTCCATGGATATGCCGGAAACAGTTGCCACCGCCTCGATCAACAAACTGTCTGATTTTTTATATCAATATTACGGGAAAAAGGCAATCATCCTTTTTGATGAATATGATACGCCCATGCAGGAAGCGTATGTCAGTGGTTACTGGAATGCGCTTGCTGCATTTACAAGGAGTTTCTTTAATAAAACATTTAAAACCAACCCGTTTTTAGAGCGCGGCATCATGACCGGAATCACCAGGGTAAGCCGCGAATCTGTTTTTTCCGACCTGAATAACCTTAAAGTCGTAACGGTGACTTCCGATAAATATGCCGCCGCTTTCGGCTTTACAGAAAAAGAGGTCTTTGCGGCTATGGATGAATTTGGCTTTACGGAAAAGCAAAGGGTAAAGCAGTGGTATAACGGATTTGTATTCGGCGGACAGCGCGACATCTATAATCCCTGGTCCATCCTGAACTATCTGGACAGCGGAAGGTTCGACACTTACTGGGCGAATACAAGCTCGAACAGCCTTGTCGGAAAACTGATCCGCGAGGGAAGCCGCGATATCAAGCAGCGCGTTGAACAGCTTCTGTATCATAAGCCGATCCGCGTGCGGCTTGACGAACAGGTCGTGTTTCAGCAGCTGGACGATAATGAAGAAGCCATATGGGGCCTTCTGCTTGCCAGCGGTTACGTAAAAGCCATATCCTTTGACTGCGCCGGCGAATATGAGATCGCGCTTACCAATTATGAAGTGGCGCAGATGTTCCACAAGCTCATACATGGCTGGTTCAACCGGGCAAGCTCGGATTACACTGATTTTGTAAAAGCGCTTCTCTGCGGCGACCTTGACGCTATGAACGAATACATGAACCGGATATCTTTTGCCATTTTCAGCAGTTTTGACGTCGGCGGCGGAAAATCCGGAACGGCTGTTTCAGAAAACGCCGAAGCCAGACGGACGGAACCGGAACGGTTTTATCATGGGTTTGTGTTGGGTCTGCTTGTGGAGCTGTATGATACGCATATTATCACCTCAAACCGCGAGAGCGGCTTTGGGCGGTATGATATCATGCTGGAACCAAAAGACCGCTCGAAAACGGCGATCATCATAGAGTTTAAGGTATTTAACAAACGCCGGGATAAAACCCTGCAGGATACGGTTCGCGCCGCCCTCCGGCAGATTGAGGAAAAGGGGTATGCGCAGGCCCTCACCGCGCGGGGATTTCCGGAAGAGCGGATACGAAAATACGGATTTGCTTTTCAGGGGAAGGAAGTTTTGATTGATACAGACATATGTTTATCGGGAGAAAAAGAGCGCTGGCAGCCCTGAACAGACCTTCCGGTCGGATGGCTTTTGAAAGCGCTCCATTCTTTTCTCCCCGTCCATAATATGTTTTATTGCAGATACGAGAGCGCCTCCTGCTCTGACAGGCCGAAGTCCTCTGCCAGAGATGTTTTAATGTCTGCATTACTCGCATTAAAACGGCGCAGGTTTTTCACTGTTGCCTTTATTATGCGTTCTACAGTTGCTTTTTCTACGCGTTCTGCGATTTCCCTCTCTGCGCGTTCCTCAGTCTTCCTGCGTTCCTGCTATACTGCCGTATTCACGATTTCATCGATCTTCGGCTTCATGATCTCCATCAATGCCTGGCACATAGCTTCATCTCCTCTCAACAAACTTCTCTGTGAAAAGAGCATCACAGCTTACCATAATTATTCTTCATTAAAGATACCTAAAAACTTGAAATATCCGAATTTCTCATTATGGACTTCTGTAATATCTCCCTCATACTTCATTCGCCCAATCACCACTACCGCATTATACGGCTGATCAAATCCATTGGGATACTGTTTTTTTAATATCGAAAGGTCAAACACCTCTGCATCCTTAAAGACTTCATCAATATCAGTGGAACTTTTATCATGTACCACTCTGACCATAAAGTCCTCATCATATGTATTGATTCCAAAATCAACCCCTAATTCAAATCCTATACAGTAGTCATCTAATAAATCATAATCTTTTTCCATATATTCTTCAAGCAAACTTTCTGATTCACATACCCCTATAAATACTGACATATAATCGTCATTGTTATATGTAGCATCCACAAAATCAACTTCTCTCATATCAATCTCCAATCTACTACTCCTGATATTGCCATTAATATCAAAGGAATAGTCAAAATAATATTATTTGTAAATTTTCCGACTTCCTGCCAGCAGTTTTTTTACATTATAAGTATATACCTCTTTTCCATTTTTATCTACCTTTATCTGCCTTTTTTTGCATTTTGTGCGCAAGCCAAGCCATAGCTGTATATCACTGCCTCGCTGTTCACGCTTTCAGCTGGTTCATCCATCCGCGCCGCCTGAAAACGACGAGGGAAACGGCAAAGCGTACACACTCCTCCAGCGACAAGGTGAAATAAACTAAAGGAATAGACCAATGGAACACAAAAGCCGTGAGCAAACCCAGAGGAACTCCGAAAATCCAAGTGCCCATCAGGTCAATAACCATAACGTATGTCGTTTTCCCGCCGCTGCGCAGAATGCCGCTGCCGATGATCATGTTCAGCACCTTGAAAGGCATGACCGCGGCGTAGGCGGTGAGAATCTGGGCAGTCAGTTCCCTGACGCTGTCTTCAACCTTGAAAATGCATACATACCAATGTCTTATATAGAGGATTGCCGCTGACAATATGAGGGAACCCACTAAGCCGTAGAAAAGGAGCTTTTTCGCCTCCCGATATGCCATCTCCCTGTCTCCGTCGCCAAGTCGCTTGCCTATCAGAATCGCCGCGGCTTGGCTCAGTCCGCACAAAGCCCCCATTGCCAATGCCTGCACAGGATTAGTCAGCGTCATGGCGGCGCTTGCCTCAGTACCCAGATGCCCGTAAATTCCCGCGTACACGTTTTCGCCCAATACCCACATAAATTCACTGGCTAGGAGCGGCAGCAGCATAGACAGGTACTGTTTCCAGTCAAAAGAACCTGCTGCGGCGCTCTCTGTCCTCTCTTTGTATTTAAGATACATCACAAGTATAACCAGAAAGTAGACAAGCTGCGAAACCAGTGTCGCCAGCGCCGCCCCTGTGATACCAAGGGCTGGCGCGCCCAGCCGTCCAAAAATCAATATCCAGTTGAGTCCCGTGTTTACCGCCGCCGACGCAATCCCTGCGTAGAGCGGAAGTGACGCTTTTTCCATGCACCGCAGATGGGTAGACAAAATGGTGATCCCCGCCGCAGGAAAGAACGTGCCAGACACGATAAACAGATACCGCCCCGCCGTTTCCGCAGCCACGACATCATTAATATAAAGGCTCATAATCTGCTTTGGAACCGCGATGCCAGCAAGAGTGAACAGCGCTGCAAGCATAAGGCACACCCGCAGATTGAAAAGCATGCTCTGGCGCGTCTTGGCAGCATTTTTCTGTCCCA
>CANQQG010000117.1 GCA_947625875.1 uncultured Lachnospiraceae bacterium | reverse complement strand
GAACAGATAAGGGTATATGGGTTTGCCTTTGAGGGGAAAAAGGTCTTGATAGATGGCGGATATTTAAGTGATTATGAGGCTGTGCCATAATGACGGACAGGATGAAAAAGGCATTATCACGCAAAGCCCGGCCTGCATATGATAATAAAAACGGGATTATGCGCTATTATGGACAGGGTTCGTAATCTGATACACTGTGACCAGATTCACAGGCTTGGCTACACCGGCAGGGGCGTTGGCGTAGCGATTCTTGATACCGGAATATCCATGCATCCGGATCTTGCAGACCGGATTCTTGTATTTCAGGATTTTTGCAATCATAAAAAACATATATATGACGATAATGGGCATGGCTCGCACATTGGGGGCATTGTCGCGGGAAGTGGGCGCATGAGCCGGGGGAAATACCGGGGCGTTGCGCCGATGGCAAATCTGATTGTGCTAAAGGTGCTGGACCGTAAAGGGAATGGGAACACAAAGGACGTCATTGCCGCAATGGATTGGATCGTGGAAAACCGCCAAAAATATAATATCCGCGTTGCCAATATATCCGTCGGGATGCTGCCCCGTTCCAAAGACAGGGAGCGCGAACAGATGCTTGAGGGCGTAGACCGCATGTGGGACAGCGGCGTATTTACGGTTGCGGCGGCGGGAAACGGAGGCCCCGCTGACAGCAGCGTGACCTTTCCCGGCGTGAGCAGTACGGCGCTTACGGTCGGGAGCAGTGACGACAGGGAGATCAAAGTGCGCCAGAGGGGCCTGTATCCGGGTTACAGCGGGAATGGCCCGACCGCGGCCTGTGTGTGCAAGCCCGAAATCCTGGCGCCCGGAACAGAAGTAAAGAGTTGCCATTTTGAAAATAAAGGGTATACTGTAAAGAGTGGGACTTCGATGGCGACCGCAGTCGTCTCAGGCGCATGTGCGCTCGCGTTTGACTGTTTTCCGGATCTTGCGCCGGCGGATCTGAAACTGCGGTTTTATGAAAAGCTTGCGACAGATCTGGAAAGCGCCTACTGGGGCGTCCTGGACGTAAAAAAACTGTTGGAATAGATGGTTTTCATGGCCGCGAAAGATAAGGAGGCGATGTGCAGTGAGGGGCATCCGTATGCTGAAGGCGGTTCTTCAAAAAATATTCAGCCGCATGGTCGTTACGGGGCTGGCAATTTTAATCCAGGTCTTATGGCTTTTTTTTATGCTGTACGAATTCAGCCTGCAATATACATTTGCGAATCTGCTTTTGGATATCGCCGGCCTGCTGCTTGTCATTCATATCATTGACAAACCGGGGAATGTTTCCGCAAAACTGGCGTGGACGTTTGTGCTGCTTTTGTTCCCGATTCCGGGCATTGTCGTTTATTACGTGTTCGGCCGTCCGAAGCTGACAAAAAAGACGCAGCTGGCAATGGACCATGTGAACCGGCGCATGGAGCGGCATTTGGAACAATCCCGGGATATCATGGAGCGGCTGCGTGAGAAGGATGTCCGTATTTACCGGCAGGCGGAATATATCCGCGCATGGTCGCATTTTCCAGCCTGTGAAAATACGGAAACCAATTATTATCCATGCGGCGAGGATATGTTTGCGGATATGCTTTCCGCCATCAGACAGGCAAAACGGTTTATTTTTCTGGAATATTTTATCATTGATGAGGGGCGGATGTATGATGCGCTCATACAGGCATTGGAGGAAAAAGTAAAGGACGGTGTGGAAGTGCGGCTGATCTATGACGACGTCGGCTGCCTTCGGACGCTGCCGCTGCATTTTACGGAGCGCATGGAACAAAACGGCGTCCGCTGCGCGGCGTTTAACCGGTTCCGCCCTATTTTAAATATCGTCATGAACAACCGCGACCACCGGAAAATCCTTATCGTAGATGGAACCGTCGGGTTTACCGGCGGGCTGAATATCGCGGACGAATATATAAATGAAAAACAGCGCTTTGGCTACTGGAAGGATACGGGCATCCGCATTACGGGAGACGCGGTGTGGAATTTTACAATTATGTTCCTCGAAATGTGGGATTATATCAAAAAGGAGCAGACGGATTGTGAGAAATACCGTCCGGAAAAAACCAAAATGCAGGAACGGGGCGTCGTGCAGCCATATGGAGACACGCCGCTGGATAATGAAAAAGTAGGGGAAACGGTTTATCTGAATATGATCTGCAAGGCAAAGGATTATATTTATATCTATACGCCGTACCTGATCATTGACCAGGAAATGCAGGCAACGCTTTGCAATGCGGCAAAAAGCGGGGTGGATGTGCGGATTGTCACTCCCGGCATACCGGATAAAAAGCTGATCTTTTTGCTGACGCGTTCAAATTACAGAGTCCTGTTAGACAGCGGCGTAAAAATATATGAATATACGCCGGGCTTTATTCATGCAAAATGCTTTTTATGCGATGATGAGACGGCTGCGGTAGGCAGCATAAATCTGGATTACCGCAGCCTGTACCTGCATTTTGAATGCGGCGTATGGATGTACCGGAGTAAAGCGACGCTGCAATTAAAGGAGGACATGCTCCGCACATTTTCCTGCTCGCATCAGATCCGGAAGGAAGAATGGCGGGAGCGCGGGCTGTTAAACGGTCCTGTCGTATCGTTGCTCAAACTCTTTGCACCATTACTGTAGGCGGCCTGGGATGATCACAGGGAGAACAGGCATTTCAGCAGCTGCGTGTAATAATCCGCGAATCCGGCGCGCGCAACGTTCTGTGCATACAGGATATTGACAGAGCCAAGTTCCTGTCCGTCGAGATAATATGTGACTTTCCCGGCAGGATCGCCGGATTTTATCGGAGCTTCCGCGGCTTTCGGCAGTTTTTTCTTTTTGGTGATTTTTGCTGTGTCCCCGCCGTCTGTGCTGACATAGGTCATCATGCCCTCATATTTCAGCGGCACGCTGTCTGCAACGCCATGTTTTACCGGCATATCGGAAAGCGGTTCCGGGTTTTTATCCTTATAGATCCGGCAGGCGTTGAACCCATAATCCAGCATCTTTTTGACGTCGGCGGTGCGCGCTTTCGGATCGGGAGCCGCCATGACGACGGCGATCAGGCTTACCCCGTCTTTTTCAGCTGTCGCGGAAATACAGTATTTTGCCGCGCTTGTATAGCCTGTTTTCAAACCGGTCGCATAGGGATATTGTTTTAATAGCTTGTTTGTGTTGGCGAGGCCAAATTCGCTTGCGCCTTTGCGGGTCGTATGGGTGATGTTTTCCATCCAGATCGTGCAGTAATCATAGATTGCGGGATGGTTGACAATCAGATCGCGCGACATCAGCGCGATATCATAGGCGCTTGTTTCATGCCCGTCTGCGCTCAGCCCGCAGCAATTGACAAAATGGGTGTCTTCCATGCCAAGCTGTTTGGCTTTTTCGTTCATCCGGCTGACAAATTCGTCTTCGCTGCCACAGATAAATTCTGCCATGGCGACGCAGGCGTCGTTTGCGCTTGCGACGCTGATGCATTTGATCAGCGTTTCGACGGTCTGGACTTCGTTTGGCTCCAGATAGACCTGTGAGCCGCCCATGCTTGCCGCATATTCGGAAACGGTCACTTCGTCGGTCAGGGCAATCTGTTTTTTTGCGAGGGCTTCAAAAACCAGATCCAGCGTCATGATTTTTGTGACGCTGGCAGGCGGGCGCGCGTCGTGTTCCTGTTTCTGATAGAGGATCGTGCCGGTTTCCGCTTCCATCAAAAGCGCGCTCGGCGCGGAAACGGAAAGCTTCTGGCCGGTTCCCGCCGCGCCATTTTCTTCCGCCGGGACAGGCTGCGGCATGGAAAGGCATGAGAGCGCGGCAATGCAGAAAGAAAGAATCATTATGGTTGTTTGGCGTATGCGTTTCATAATACCATCTGTCATGATCAATTTTATAATAATTTAATCAGATGTATGGAAAAATATACCTGTTTTATGTTATGATAGAAAAAGTTGTTGGAAAGAGAAGATGTAAACCAGAAATAAAAACGGTTTACAATACGGAAAAATCAGGGAAAGCGGGATTTTAGTTTGAAGATTACATGGAAAAAGGCCGCCGGAGCCGCTCTGGCGGCCGCCGGTTATATCATCTGGCAAAAAAAGGAACTGAAAAAGTTCCGCATCTCACAGTATGAGATGGCGTCGAGAAAAATCAACCATGATATAAAATTGGTTGTTATTTCAGATCTGCACTCATTTTCGTACGGAAAGGACAATGACGCGCTGATACGGGCGGTCTGCGCACAGAAGCCGGATCTGATCCTTCTGCCGGGGGATCTGATTGTCAGCAGGGAGCGGGAGCATTATGACGTCGCGTTAAATTTTGTGCGGCGGATAGCGCCGTTTGCGCCCGTTATATTCAGCAATGGAAATCACGAGAGCAAGGCGTCTGAGCCGCTGTCTGATTATTACCGGGACTATCAGGCGTACCGCAGGCGCCTGGAGGCGGCGGGCGTCATTGTCTTAAACAATGAAAGCCGGGATTTTACTGTCCGGGGAGCGTGTGTCCGCGTATCCGGGCTGGAGCTGCCGCTGTCGGCTTACCGGAAATGGAAAAAGCCGCATCTGGAGAGCGGTTTTATCAGCCAAAAGCTGGGCGTTCCGGAAGAGGGGAAATTTCAGATACTGCTTGCGCACCATCCCGCGTTTGCGGAACAATATGCCGCATGGGGCGCGGACGTCGCCGTATGCGGGCATAATCATGGTGGGCTCATCTGCATTCCGGGGCTTGGGAGCGTGATCTCGCCGCAGTTTATGCTGTTCCCGAAATATGACGCGGGGGAATTCCGGTTTGGGGACAGGCGCGTATATGTCAGCCGCGGGCTGGGCACGCATACGTTCCACATACGCATTTTTAACCGCGCGGAGCTGCTGTGCATTACCGTAAAGGGAAAAAACGGATCAAAAAAAGAAAGAGGTTTAGGGACGATATGGAACTGACAGTGAAACTGGACACATTTGAGGGGCCGTTAGACTTGCTTTTGCATTTGCTGGAAAAAAATAAAGTGAATATTTATGACATCCCGATCGTGGAGATCACAAACCAGTACATGGATTACATTCACGAGATGGAGCGGCAGGACCTGAACGTCATGAGTGAATTTATGGTGATGGCAGCGACTCTGATTGACATAAAAGCAAGAATGCTCCTGCCGAAAAAGCAGGCGGAGGAAGAGGAAGAAGAAGATCCGCGCGCGGAATTAGTGCAGCAGCTTCTGGAATACAAGCTCTATAAGAGCATTGCGTATGAATTAAAAGACCGGCAGATCGACGCGGACAAGCTTATGTATAAAGCGCCGACGCTTCCCGCCGAAGTGTCCGAGTATGTGCAGCCCGTCGATATAGAGGAATTGTTATCGGGGCTTACGTTAAACCGGCTGAACCGTATTTTTGAGTCGGTCATGCGGCGGCAGGCGGATAAGATCGATCCGGTGCGGTCCCGGTTCGGAAAGATTGAAAAAGAGGAAGTTTCGCTGGAAGAAAAGATGGCGGATCTGGAAAATTTCGCGCAGACGCACAGGACATTCAGCTTCCGCGGGCTTTTGCAGCGGCAGGCGGGGCGCGTGCAGATCATCGTGACGTTCCTTGCCGTCCTGGAACTGATGAAAACGGGGAAGATTGAGATCGTGCAGGAAAAAGCATTTGACGATATCAGCATTACGTCAAAGATCGCGGCATAAAATCGTGCGGGAGGTTGCGCAGATATGGATAAAAAAGAAGCTATCATAGAGGCTGTTTTATTTACGATGGGAGATTCCGTCCCGCTTGAAAAGATCGCCGCGGTCCTGGAACTGGGCAAAGAGGAGACGCAGTTTATTATCCGCCAGATGATGCTGCGCTATGAGGAAGAAGACCGGGGCATTAAGATCATAGAACTGGACGGCGCGTACCAGATGTGTACGAAAAAAGAAATGTATGAGTATCTGATCCGGATCGCAAAGCAGCCGAAAAAACAGGTGTTGACGGACGTGCTTTTGGAAACGCTTTCCATTATCGCCTATAAGCAGCCGATCACCAAAATGGAGATTGAAAAAATACGCGGCGTTTCCAGCGACCATGCGGTAAACAAGCTGGTGGACTATAACCTTGTCTGTGAGCTCGGGCGGCTGGACGCGCCGGGGCGGCCGCTTTTGTTTGGGACGACGGAGGATTTCCTGCGCTGTTTTGGCGTAAACTCCATTGACGAACTGCCGCAGCCGCTGCCGGAACAGGTCGAGGAGTTCCGCCATGAAGCGGAAGAGGAGATGGAGATCCGCATGAAAGTCTGAGTGCGCGCATACCGGAAAAACATGTACTGCCAGACGCGCCCCGCGCATAAAATATAGCAATCAATCCTATGCCGGAGCGTGAATCATGCCTGAAAAACAATCACGTTTTCTCTGTTCTTTTTTTGTTTCCCTGCTTGCGGCCATGCTGTTTTGCCAGACGGCTTTTGGCCCGCAGTATGTGTCCGCGCAGAATGCCGCGGAATCGCCTTTAAAGGAAAGTGAACTGTATGCCCGCGCGGCGGTCCTGATGGACGCCGGGAACGGGCGTGTTTTATTTGGGAAAAATGCAGACAGCCCGATGCCGATGGCGAGCACGACGAAGATCATGACCTGTATTCTGACGCTGGAAACCGCTGACCTGACCGATCTGGTGACCGTATCCGCCTATGCGGCAAAAATGCCGGACGTCCAGCTCAATATGCGCGAAGGGGAGCATTATCTGCTGGAGGATCTGCTGTATTCCCTGATGCTGGAATCCCATAACGACTCCGCCGTCGCCATTGCGGAACATGTCGGCGGGAGCGTGGAGGCGTTCGCGGAAATGATGAACCGGAAGGCGGAAGAGATCGGCTGCGTAAACACGCATTTTATCACGCCAAACGGGCTTGACGCGACGGAGACCGTACAGACGGAGGACGGCGCGCAGAAAACGGTGGCGCATTCCACAACGGCGGCGGACCTTGCAAGGATCATGAGCTACTGCATCATGCGCTCGCCGGAAAAAGAGCAGTTTCTTTCGATCACGCGCGCCGCCAGCCACAGCTTCCAGAACAAGGAGCAGGCAAAAGACGGCGGCATCGTAAATGGCGCCCGTTCGTTTACGTGCAATAACCATAATGCGTTTCTGCATATGATGGACGGCGCGCTGACGGGGAAAACGGGATTTACGGGGAACGCGGGCTACTGCTATGTCGGCGCGCTCGAGAGCGCGGGGAGGACGTATGCGGTCGCGCTGCTCGCCTGCGGGTGGCCGCATAACAAGACGTGGAAATGGAAGGACGCGGCGAAGCTCTTTACTTATGGGGAAGAAAATTATGAGTTAAAAGACATCACCGATTACGATCTGGAGCTTCCGGCAATGACAGTGCGAAACGCCGCCGGAGAGGACGCGCGGCTTGGGCGGGAAATACAGGCGCAGCCCGTAGTCGCGCAGGAAAAACAGGAAATGCTTTTGAGCG
>CANQQG010000116.1 GCA_947625875.1 uncultured Lachnospiraceae bacterium | reverse complement strand
TTCACAAAATATCAGATTCATGACTCAAAATAAAAAATTTATCAGATTCATGACACTTTTTTGTGTGAGATCGGCTGTTTTTTAAAATTTGTAGAATTCTGTCGGGATAAATGCTATACTTTCCATGTTGTCGCACCAACACCTGACAATAGGAGGAGGTGTTCAGATGGAAGTTGTGATTTCTTTCTTTGTCGCTGTTGCGGCTGGTGTAGCCTGCCACTACATCATCAAATGGTTAGACGGCGACCATGAGGACAACGAATAGCCTGGCGGGCGCTTTGCCGCCGTAAAAAGGAAAGAAGAATCCCTGAACTGTGCGGTAACACGGTTCGGGGATTCGCTCTTCGTCCAGATGGACTTGTGATTTCTTTTTGCCTGCCAACATTATAACATATGCGACCCTGCGTTGCAATATTCATTTTCATGCCGCCACCCTCATCAAAATAATCTACCCATTATATATCAGCATCCATCCCAGAATAATATTGACGCAGAAAAACTTTTAAGCTACAATCTAAAAAAACAGAAAGGAAACATACCCTATGGCATTACCGCAAGAGAGCTTTTATACAATAGAAGATATTTACGCCCTGCCGGACGGCGAACGCGCGGAACTGATCAACGGGCGGCTCTACTGCATGGCGCCGCCCAGCCGCATCCATCAAAAGATAACCGGGCGGCTCTATCAGGAAATCGCAAACTATATCAGCCGCAAAGGCGGTTCCTGTGAAGTATATGCGGCTCCGTTTGCCGTATTTTTAAATGAAGACGATACGACCTGCGTGGAGCCGGATATCTCCGTTATCTGCGATCCGGACAAGCTGAATGAAAAAGGCTGCAGCGGGGCGCCTGACTGGGTGATCGAAGTCGTATCGCCGGGCAGCCGCCGCATGGATTATTCTGTCAAGCTGTTTAAATACCGTGCCGCGGGCGTCCGGGAATACTGGCTCGTCGATCCGGACAAGGATCGGATCATGGTCTGGAGTTTTGAAACTGAAAATACGGACGAATACACGTTCCATGACAAAATAAACGCCGGCATATATCATGACCTTTCCATCGACTTTGCGTCGCTTGGCCTCTGACCGGCGGCTTAACCGGAGTTCCCCGCATTAAAACCCCCGTCACCGCTCCGCGCAGACCTGAAAAATATAAAATTTCAGATAATAAGACTCATCCGCCGCCCACAAAATCGGATGGTCCGGCGCCTGCGTCGCAAACGAAACCTGACGCAGCCGCTTATGCACATTGGCGGCCGCCTGGTGAATCGTCTTTGCAAACAGCTCCTGCGTCATAAAATGCGAACAGGAACAGGTGGCAAGGAACCCGCCGTCCTTTACAAGCTTCATCCCCCGCAGGTTAATCTCACGATAACCCTTTATGGCATTCTTCACCGAATTGCGCGATTTCGTAAATGCGGGCGGATCCAGGATCACAACGTCAAACAATTCCCCCTGGGCTTCCAGTTCCGGCAAAAATTCAAACACATCCCGGCATACAAACTGCACGCGGTCTTCCAGCCCGTTCAGCCCCGCATTTTGCCGCGCCTGCTCAATGCCCGTCCGGGACGCATCCACAGCCAGCACGCATTCCGCTCCCGCCTGCGCCGCATTCAGCGCAAACGAGCCGGTGTGCGTAAAACAGTCCAGGACTTTTGCGCCTTTACATAATCTGCGCACCGCCTGCCGGTTATATTTCTGGTCGAGAAAGAATCCGGTTTTCTGTCCGTTTTCCACGTCCACCAGATATTTCACGCCGTTTTCCACAATCTCCACGTTCGTATCAAACGGCTCTCCCAAAAATCCTTTCTGCCGCTCCATGCCTTCCTGCAGGCGCACCTTTGCATCGCTGCGCTCATAGACGCCGCGGATTGCGATCCCGTCCTCGGCAAGCACGTTTTTCAATTCCCGCAGGATCGTCTCCTTGAGCCGGTCAATGCCCAGCGCCAGCGATTCAACGACCAGCACGTCTGAAAATTTATCCACCACAAGCCCGGGCAAAAAATCCGCCTCTCCAAAAATCAGGCGGCAGCACGCCGTATCTACGGTTTTTTTCCGGTATTCCCACGCCTGCTTCACGCGCATATGGAGAAACGCCGCGTCAATCTCCCGCTTACTGTCCCTGCTCATCATGCGGATGCGGATTTTTGACCGCTCATTCATAAACCCTTTGCCCAGCGGATACCCGTCAAAATCCCGCACATCCACGATATCCCCGTTTTCAAAATCCCCGGAAACAGAGGCGATCTCATTATCATAGATCCACATGCCCCCTGCCTTTAACGCCCTGCCTTCTCCCTTTTTTAATGTGACAACTGCACCCATACGCCAGCCTCCCTTTGTAACTGCTCTGTACATATTATAATGGCTGTTCTTTTCTGCCATTTTTTACCATCATACCCGTTCTGTTTAGGATTTACAATCTTTTTCAAAATTTTTCCAATTGTATTATCAAAAAAAATGAAAATACTACTTTTCAAAATCATATTTCGTGATATACTGATACATAGCTTTACAATAATGTATGGGGATTACCGCGCTAAGGAGAATTTATGTTTTCAGACATGGGGAAAGAGGCGATCGCAGCCGCACAGAGCGAACAGCTGCGCGATGCGTTTATTCATAAAAACGAGAACTTTATATTAAACTGTGCCAGTAAATTTTCAAAACATTATATCAGCAAAAGCGACGACGAATGGTCAATTGCCCTCATCGCCTTTTCCAACGCGATCGACACCTATAACGAGACAAAAGGCGCATTTCCCGCCTACGCAAAAGTGCTGATCGAACACCGCCTGACCGACTACTTCCGTTCGCAGGCGCGTTATGCTCCGGAAATGCAGACCGAGCCATATCTGTTTGAAGGAGAGGTGGACGAGGATTCCGAAAACATGGGCTATCAGATCAACGTTATGAAGCAGGCTTCCGTCACGCCGGAAAACCCGCTGCTCGATGAGATCACCGCCGTATCCGAAAGCATCTCAGAATACGGCATCCGGTTTACGGATCTGCCGGAATGCTCGCCAAAAGCGGGAAAGACAAAGGATTCCTGCGCGGCCGCCATCCGGTTCCTGATGGAGCATCCGCTGCTGGTCAACAACATGAAGTCTTCCGGGCAGCTTCCGATAAAAATAATTTCAGAAAATGCAAAAGTACCCCGAAAAATTCTGGAGCGGCACCGTAAATACATAATAACCGCAACAGAAATACTGACAGGAGACTTTCCCAGGCTTGCCGAATATCTGAAAAATATCTGAAAATGTCCGGCAGCCCCAACCAACCCTAACGCAGTTTCACTGTTTGTATTTCTGCAAGTGTTATTATGAAAAGAAAGGAGCCGATTACCTTGAAAGCCGTCATTGTTGAATGCAGTAATGGCGCTGCTGTTGCATTATGCGAGGACGGGACTTTTAAAAAAGTCCGGAATAAGAATTTTTCCGTCGGGCAGGAAGTCTATCTGAAAGAAAATATTTCCAACAGCCGTATAATGCGGACACTCTCTATCTGTGCTTCTTTTGCTTTTGTCCTGTTATCGGTCGCTGGCATCGGTTCATATAGTTATGTAACGCCTTATTCTTATGTCAGCCTTGACATCAACCCTTCGATTGAATATGCCCTGAACCGCTATGATAAAGTCATACGCGTACAAGGCATAAACGATGGCGGAGAGCAGATTGTATCATCCATTGAATCTGAGATCAAAAATCAGAACATTACGACAGCTTTGGGCGTTACGATCAGCCAGTTGGAAAAGGATAATTACATTTCAAAGGAAGAGGATAACCACGTAATCATCAGTGTCTGTTCAAACAACGACAACAAGGCGCAGGCGATTGTTTCCCGTGTAAATACTTTTTCCCAGGAAGAATCTAGGCTCTGTTCCATTGATACGCTTACCGTATCGCAAGAAGTGAAAGCCAACGCTGATTCGCTTGGCATCACACCGGGCAAACTCGCATTGATCAATGCGGTTGCGGCGGTTTCCGTAGACGACGATTTTGATGTGTCGGAATGGACGGACAAGACGGTAAACGAACTGGAAGTCACCATCGAACAGGCAAGTTCCAACGTTTCCGGCAATGACAGCGATTATTTAAGCAGCATTCTGGATGACAGTGCAGCAGATGCAGATAGTTCCGTTTCCGTTTCCGCAGATGGAGCCGCCACAGTCCCTACCGGCGGAGCCGCTTCCGGAAACAGCGACGTCAGCACAAGCACTGCTGTTTCAGATCAGACAAATGCCGATAATCCTGCCGCGCCTTCAGACGCCGTACCGGATATTTCTTCCGGTCAGGCTGTAACGCCGCCCGCAGTGAGCGATGACGCTGCAAGCGAACCATCTGCCGCAGACAAAAATGATTCTGCAGCGGAAGACGGAAAAAACTTTTCCAATGCTACGGTTCCTGATAAGGACAGCGCGGATGGGTCATCCACGGAAGACGACGATCTGGAAACGTCTACTGACAGCAAGGGAAGCGCATTTCCTTCGACCGGCGCTTCTGTTTCAGATAATGAGGAGAAAAACGAAGACGGTTCTGCACAGACAGACGCTGACGATTCCCTTACCGAAGAAACTTCCGGTAAACTGGATATGAGTCCGGATACTTCTGCCGATACAGAAACTGACATTGTGGAAAGTTCCGAAGAAAACACGGAAAATACAGAAGCAATTGATGACGCTGCGGATTTTCCGGACACGTCTGCTGATGATGCAAAAGCAGGCTTATCTGACTGATAATTTACGGCATAGCTTTTTGGGCTATGCCGTTTTTCCGTCTCCCACGCGCCTTGCTACGACTGCCAGACGCCCATTTACCTGTGAATAATCACACGTAGAAAGCATAATAATCTTATCGCCATACTTTATTTCTTTTCCGGTATCATACAGCCGGTTCCGCCGTATAAAATCGCTGCATTCTGCAAATTCAGCTTCATTTCCATAATTGTAAAACCGATAATACCGAAACCCCGGCTCGTCCTGATACAGAACGCGTGTCCGCACAACCGCCACCACTTCATATTCTCCGGTTTCATAAATGGTGTCATATTGGATACTCTGATGTTCTTTAAAATACTGTGGATCTTCATAGCGGATGAGCGTGCCAAATATATGCCCGTTTGCCATATTGTGTCCGTATAAAACCGTATTATCATCCTGCGGATAACAGCTGCTGTCCGCCTCTACAAATACGCTTCCCTCCTCGGAGGGCTGTCCGGTATAATCATGGTGGAGATAAAAATATCTGCGGTCCACTGACTGCATGACCGGAACGTCAATCGACGTCCCCGGTATTTTTAACCACCCGAATACATCCGGATATTCCCGCGCCAATTCCTGATACTGCGGCAGAACCGCCTTTCCCGCGTCCGCCTGCCCGTCGTCCACATTCTCCCCGTCGTCCGTTTCGTTACGCGCGTCTTCCTGCAGCGCCTCATCATCAGAAACGGTACGGGCGTCCGATGCCGTTTCTGCCGCCTCCGTTTCCTCCTGGGATATCTCCGGCGCTTCGCTTTCTATAACGGTCTCCTCTTCCAATTTCCTGTTTTCATTCCCTGTATCCTCATTTGTTTCATCCGCCGGTTCCACGGCGGCAGAGCTGTTTTCACGCCCTGCCGCTGCGTTTTCTCTTTCCGGCGTATCCGACAGGCCCATTAAATGATAGCCGCGCTCTGCCTGCGCATACGCCCAGACGCCTGCGCTCACAGCTAAAATGCCCGCAAACGCCAGACATATCATCCATTTTGAAGCTTTAAAACGCCGCTTTTTCTTCGGCTTCGAGGGAGGTTCCAAATCGATATCAAAATCGGTCTCTGCCAAAATATTGGGATCTATTTCTACCCCTGTGCCTGCGTCCATGCCTAATTCTTCTATGCCCAACTCTTCTATGCCCAACTCTTCCTCAATACTTCTCCCAAGCCGAGCCTGCAGCTGGTTTAAAAAACCTTCGCCCAGCCAACTGGAAAAAACCTGCTTTCTTTGCAGGACTTCCACCATTTTCTGCACTTCCTCCTGACTATTAAAATCACAGGCTTCACAAACCCTTTGGATCTGCCGGAGATCCTTTTGCAGCATTCTTTTATCAGGGTCAAGATCAAGCTCCAGCCGTTCCGCAAGAATATCCATAAACGCCCTTCCCAGCTTTGTATAAAAATAAAATTCCGGCTCATCAGTAATTTCCTGATACTGCTTTATCCATCCCGTCTCATCCCGATTTTTACCGTCCTGTATAAGCCTTTGTATCATATGCACATCTTTTTGCAGCTCCGGCCAGCCGGCATCCGCCATTCCCGTCAGGATATCGCCCATCATTTCCAGGAAAACTTCTCCCAGCCTTCCTGCAAAAACAAGCTCCCGCTGTTCTTCCAGGTCCTGATAATAACGATACATCTGCCGCTCATTCAGGCGCCAGCACTCCGCAATCATACGCTCTATATTTTTCAGGTCCACCCATTCAATATTCCACTTTAACATCGCATTTTCCTCAAACGTTATTTTCTGATTTCCCGCCGCCAGTCAATACCGCACTTGAAACCCCTTCCCTGTAATTATATAAAATATTGTGAAACTGTCAATTTAAACTTATACAATTATCACAAATTTCATAAACCAAAAATTTTCTTTCTTGACATCAAAAAACGGTTGTGCTAAGATAACGAACGTAAAAAATAATGATTGCATACGACACATGTGGCGCGGCAGGCGCGTAAATCTGATTACGGGACAATCGACAAACGGTTTCCGTAATCTGCCTGCCCCCGCATGTTTTTTTATGCAGCAAATCAAAAAGAAAGGAAGTTTTATTTATGCCACAGAATCAATTTCAAAAAATGGTATATGCATTTCTCACCGTTTTCGTCACTGTCCACGCATACGTTTTTTACAGCCTTTATGTTGTAAACGGAAGCGCACTGACCGCGTTAAACGGCACAACGAGCGTCTTAGACGCAATCAACCGTCAGGGCGGCGTCTATATGTGCGGCAGGTTTGTGCCGATCTGGTGCGTCGTTCTGGTCGAATTTGTGTTCGCTTATTCGTTAGAGCTGATCATGGGCAGCCCGTGCTCCTTCAAGCTGGCCTGCAAAGCATTCGACCCGCGAAAAACGCACCCGGTCCTTTTTGAGACAGCCATTATCAGCGCAACCGTAAGCCTGATGTGCCCCGCAATGAGTTTTATCGCGGCGTTTCTCTATTATCCGTACTATAACGGGTTTGACATTTTTACGCTGCTCGCAAACTGGTTAAAACTCATCTGCCTGAACCTGCCGTTCGCATTTTTCTCGCAGCTGTTTTTAATCCAGCCGCTTATCCGCACGGTATTTAAGGCTTTGTTTGTCAGAAATCCTTCTCTGGGTGGAACAGCCGAAAGCCATAGCTGATATGCAAAATATAATATAATCGAGTAAGGCGGATTTTCTCCGCCCTCTCACACCACCGTACATGCCGTTCGGCATACGGCGG
>CANQQG010000115.1 GCA_947625875.1 uncultured Lachnospiraceae bacterium | reverse complement strand
TATAAAAGCATAAAGGACTGACAAAATGAGAGGATTTATTAAAATTTTTGAGCCCTATAATATGGTTATAGATGCACTTAACGATAGCTTATGGGTTGCAGATGCGATAAATATGGAAAAAAGCAACAATGAGGATTTGTATACGCACAGCATTAATGTGGCTGTATATACTGCTTATATATTGTATTTTGGCGACAGTTCGCTGAAAGAATCCTGCAATAATGATACTAAATCTGTTATTTTAGGCGCTCTGCTGCATGATATTGGTTATATTGCCGCAAAGAGCATTCCAAGCCGCAGGGAATCTTTCAATATGACTGAGACTGAAAAAATATGTTTTGAAAATCATATATCATTGGGGCTTAACTATGCACGGGAGTTTACGGACAACAAAATAATCAGAAACATAATCAAAATGCACCATGAGAATCTGAATGGTACAGGATTTCCCCAGAAGCTGGAGGCGCCTGATATTCCCAAATATGTGAGGGTTGTTTCCATTGCAAATGCGTTTGAAAACTATGTGGCGCGGCTTCCTGAAGAAGATATTTCGGCGGATCTGATAATCCCAAAGCTTAGGCAGTCTATAGATAATGACGAATTGAACCATCGTTTTGACCTTACTCTTATCACGACATTATTTGATAATATGTCAAATTATATAGAAACAATTTCGCCTTTATGCAGGTCTATCTACAAGAGCTGTGATAAGCTTATGAACCCATAATGTCAAAGTGCTATAATAGAGGTTAAAGGGAAAACTTTCTCTGTGCGGTTCAGGAAACTGATTTACCCAAAGATTGAATAAAGCCTGTAAAAATGAGGACAAAAATAATATCTACAAAATCTTAATATTGGAAAACTTCCCCATGTCCTTCACAAGATGTAAAGGAACTTTTTCGTACCTTGAAAGCCATTTTCCCTGTATTCCAAGATAATCCGCGACCTCCTGCGGGCTTGCGCCATTGCTTAATAATATCCGTATTCCCATATTTCTGATTGACAGGAAGGTCAAATTGCTGCTAAGATTATTTTCTTCCGCAGTCTTTTTCAATGCGTGTTCAAGGCTCCGTACAGCATACTGGCTTCGGCGTTTGGAGATTAGAAGATATTCATAGTCAATGCTTGTGCTGTCATAAAGCTGCTTAATTATAGGTCTGATATCTTCTGGCACTGTTAAATATCGCGGATATTCCCCTAATTCATTGGAAGATGCAAGCCTGATGTACATTTTTTCATTGTCATATACAATCTGCTTTTTCTTTAAATCGGAGATTTCGCTTACAGTAAGGCACATTTTAAAGGCAAGGCATACAGCGGCTTTAAGGCTCAGTGTAGGACATACCGATAACAGGGAGTCAATACTTTCGAGACTGGGAAAATCCTCATCATAATATTCAAGCTTGTCAGGAATTTTTACAGTAACATAACTGAAGGGATTGCCATGACTGCAGCATGGAAAATCCGCACTAATTTCACCGGTTTTGGACAGGGTGAGGAGATGCTCATAAAACGCTTTCAGCAGAGCAATCATGCTTTTAACATATATTGGCTTATAGGTACCGTTATTTATGTCGCTGATGCAGGAATCGTAAAATATCTGAGCATCATTGTATGTAATATGGAAGATGCCCTTGTCGCTGCGTTCTGTCAGTTTTTTCAAAGAGGTAATTGTATTTTTCTTTCTCTGCGGCGCTGCTCTATATCCTGATATAAGTCTGTTAAAGTTCTCATCACCAATTTTCATATTGATGCTGTATTCTGTCAATAAAATCGCCTCCTCATTTGCTGATAAGTGTATTTATAAATATTTTAACACAAATTGCGTAACATGTACAGAGCTACGCGATTATTTATCCGTTTCTCCCCATCTTATTTTTTGGAAGGTTTTATGTACCGCTCTTCGTGATGAATTTTGATGAAATTTAGTAAGTTTCGCTTATTTATTTTTGTGGTGTGGGTTTGTTTGATTGTATTTTTGATATATGTGTGTGGGGGGATTTGTGTGTTTTGTAATATTATACATGTTACGCAATACAAGTAAATAATTTTTCACTAGAGGTCGCTAATAGATATTATTTTTAAATAATGGTATTGTATTCAGACCGTTTTGCAATAGATGCGGCATCGAAATTTTCTGCAATTCGCATAGTCACTTGCTCTCTGTGGACAATTGAAAAACTTGAAATAAACTTAAAAATTATTTGTCATATCATAGAAGATAATCAAATCCTTATTCGGCGGATGGATTCTATCATTTGATAATTTTATTAAGCTATGTCATAGACTATCCTTAGCCTTCATAACACTAACTTCCCCACTTTCCAAGATGTTTCGTTATTAGGTCGTCCGAATCTCTCATGAAAATGAAATACCGCCACATATAGTGGTGAGCCATATATAGTGGTTGTCTTTCGTATATTTTATTCTCACGCAGTCCGCAGAGGCAAAGGCTTATTACAAAAGCATGGTTTGAGAGGCAGCTTCCAATAATGATTTCCAATGACAGCATTATTTTAACAATGAAGACTACTCAAAATGGCATTCATGATATTTTCTGCTTGCAGGAAACAATAATCTTTGAAACAAATGATCCTTTAAGCATAGTTTAAAATATCTATAGAAAGCATGGCAGCATAAAAATATTAAACCTTAAATGATAAACAGCTAACTAGCATTATATTATCAAATGATGAATTTTATTTTGTACACAAAGAAACAGGGATTCTCTTGAATCTCTGCTCCCTTAGCTATTGTATTTTATACATATTTATTTTATAACCAACCAATTTCTTTGAGATCATCTTCCAACCACTCGTATATTATATTCGTAACAGGAGTTTCGGATAAATTAATATAATCACTATGTATATTATTAGTAATAAATATATTATCATCTTTGCGGAGTGTTTTTTGAGTCATAATTAAATCATCGTATATATTATTACTATTATTCCATATCTCATTTTCATCATTACAACAAATACTTATTTGATTTTGTTCTGATATAGGCAAAGGTTTCATATACCAAGAAAAGTTAGGATGAGACAATAGCTTTTTATTTTCATCACAAATATATTGGAGATTGCCAACAAGCACACAAGGCAATACTAAATATGTGGAAAGTTGACTTTTTAAAGGATTTAAAAAAGTTTCCACAAAAGTTTTGTAAGTACATAATGCTTTAAAATATGTATCTTGAACTCTTTTTAACAACTGCTCCTTTGAATAAGATCCTATCATCCATTTTGAAGTATTTTTTTGATCACTGGTTATATAAGGGGGAATTTTCGTTTTTTTGTTTTGCCATAAATTTTCTTGTTGCAAAATACTATCATTTAGAAGCCATTTCTTATTACGAACATTATATGCTAATCTATGTGCCAATTCTTCAAACGTAACAATCCAAGGCCATGTTGCTTGAGCAGGAACCACTCGCTCGCATATTATTGATTGAAAATCTTTTTTAGAAAATTCTATTACATCCTGACCAATGTATTTGTCTGCCCAAGAATAAATAATAAAATCGCCTTCTTGCTCATATGCTAACGTATTTGTATGAATATAGTCTTCTTGTAAACCAAAATCAATACCCTCAAACGCTTTTAACCAGATACTCATACATTCATATATTCTTTTTCCACAAATATCTGCGGATGGTAACGAAATTGAATATTCTAAAAATATACCATCACGAATAATCATTGAAGCAATGCCGGGCATTTTGAAAAGTATTTTCGAGAAATATTCCCTTGATTCATCATAGGTTATCTGGCTAAATAATATAGAAAGAGAATAACGCCATTTTAATACTTTTTCTTTACTTGCTAATATATCATCTATATCAATATACTTTTTTCTTATGGCATCTGCACCGAACCATTGAATAAAAATCGGTAAAGAAAAAGCATAATTATTATATTCATCTTTAAAAAAGTAACCCGATCTAAGCAATTGTTCACAGTCTATCATAGAATCAATTTCTGATTTATGTATATATCCCAAATCACGTTCAAGTGATAAAATTGCCAAACGAGCAAGGGTATCTGGTAGATTTGGATATTTGTTTTTATACGGATCAATAGATTTTTCAATAAAATTTGATATTAATTCCAATTCACTTTTTATATAATGATTTTTTTCAAAATAAGCTGCAAAAATAATTGCAAAAAAAGGCTTTGATAATGTTTTTAATATTACATCTTTATTTGCATTATCTAGTTGGAGTTCTATATTATATTTATCTAATTCAGTAATTTGACAAAACAATGTATTAATTTCCGATAAGGATAATAATTTAACTGGGGTGATATTTTTACCTGTCATTATACTAATCGGTCTACTGCTAATAACCCCTTTAAAATCAGGGTAAAGATTACTTAAATATTCAAGTTCCTGCATAAAATCCATTATCTTCTCATATGCCATTTCTTCAAGACCATCAAAAATTAATATGCAGTTTTGTAATGGTACTTTTTGCTCTTGAGCCCATAACTGAATATTTTCAAAAGGAGATAATATATTTGCATTCAAAAAAATTGGCATTTGAAAGTTTGTTGTTTTTTTATATAAATTATACGAATGTAAGTAATATAAATAAAGAGTATGAGATTTACCACATCCAAATTCCCCAATAAGATAATTCACCTTGTCAGGAAAATCATAAGAAAAATTAGTTATACCGTTTTGTATTATAGTATTAGCCGTTGCTTCCTTTATACCAAGTGCTTCTAATTTGGTAAGACATAAAGAATATACGGTTTTGTATTGATTGGTGAGAAATGCGCTGCCAACGTCCTTTTCCGATGTTTCATAACAAATATTATGCTCAATATACTCTAATATTTTTTGAAGTTTTTCTTCTGATAATTTATTTATTTCAATCATAAGTTCTGCTAGACCAATGATATCTCTTTTAGGATCAAAAGATAAAGCACCACTTTTAAATGGGGAATATTTTTGCGATTTTTCACCAATTATTAAGATTATTAACCTATCAAATGAATTTATATAATCTTTGCGCAAAAACATTTTTAATGTATCATTAATTTTGGATCTTCTATTATCTGAAGTGACTTGTACAGAGATGCGTTTTTTAGTATCCCCAAGATCTATTCCTGGGAAGTTATTCTCTATTTTATTTAAATTAACCAATTCATAATCGAAAACGACATTTAAAATAAAACAAAAGACATCTTCCGCATCACGGTTTGCGTCCTGATAGCCTACTTTGTTATCGATTTTAATAGATTGTACATACGATAGCAACCTGTCTCTAATACTTGAATAATATTTATGTGTTATTGTTTGCATATGGCATTCTCCATGTACTTCTTGAAAATTACTAAGAAAGATTATTACTGATATTTTATCATAAAATTTGATAAAATAATATTAAAAACATATTTTTATGGGTAAAACTGAACCTTGCCCATCCGCAACTGTGGAAAGATCTACGATGAACTGAACATCATGTACGAAGAACGTTTACTGAAATAAGATGCTTATGGATTGTCATGAAACAGGCGGAAAGCTACGCTTGCTTTTGATGATGCTATGGCCGGAAGCTCATTAGAGAGCCTTCGGTCCAATCATTATCATAGAAGATTAGTTATTTACAGATTTTTATTCATCCACTCTGAGATTGATTTGCACTCGTTGGAAGCCATCTCTTTTTATGCTCATTTTCTTTTTCAAACGCCTTGCCTGTGAGAATTTGAGCAAGGTTGAATACTCAATATGAACTCGTCCGATGTAAAATCAAAATGTGTAAAAAATCTAAAAGTATGGATGTTAAGCCGTAGTGTCATCATTGCCGTCAGTATTGTTATTCACAAGTGCAACCGCACTATGTACTGTCATTGCAAGGCCACCAATAATGCCACCAACTTGTCCAACCCTATTTCGACCTTCAAGTACACACCTTCTGCAAAATGGTAGCTTTTCATCAAGGAGCAATTTCCCACATAATTTGCAACGGCGTTCTTTCTCTTCATTACTCATTTTCAGTACCCTCCACATCTATGTAAAAGACATCCTTATCTTTTTGCGCCAGCATAGTTTCATAGGAATCAATAACTCCAAGCATCTGCTTGGGCTTCTCAAGCCAAAAATCAACATTCTCCTTGTCATAAGGATAGTTTTTATGAATTAACTCCAACGCTGTGCATTTTCCATTTTCAAGTTTTCGTTCAGCAAGCGTTTGAAGCTGATAGCGGTATTCACCGAGAATACGGTTTGCGTCATCCGATTTACCACGATAGTTAAACAGATATACCCTCAATCCTACATACCGAGGAATCATCTGCATATCTTCGTTGATATATGAGAGAACTGAGTCAATAGCCTTAACACTTGCAAAGGGACTTTTTATATCTGCTAAAGCCTTAACCTGTGCATTAATATCTGAATACAAGTCAGTAAGACCTTCCATCAAATATTTATCCGCCTCTTTCAGATAAGCCTCTCGTTCTTCTCCTGATGTCGTGGCGGCTTGCATGATTCTATCCCGCGCGTATATAAACCTGTTACTCAAAGCCTCACGTCGGGTGAAATCAATCATGCCTTTAACATCTCTGCCTATGTTTTCAATTTGTGAAGATATCCTTTGCAAAGATGCTTGCATAGATAATGTTGAAATATCTGAAAGAACACTTGAAGGATTAATTGCCTTCTTCAATGTAAAGAATTTTACCAAGTGTTCATTTTCATCCAATATCGCCGGCCTAAGATTTCCGACAACCTCTTTTGACTGTCCAACATGGTATATGCCTTCTTTAAGCCCATCTATGATGTCCTGGCTGATGTGAGAATAGTCTGCAACAAGCATTCCCATTTTTGAAATTTCAAAACCACCTTTTATAGCAGCAGCTATTTCACCGATAAAACCTTCGATGTTGTGAAAGACTTCCCAAGCTGTATCTATTCCCATCTCAATCTCAATCTTCCCAATGAATACCTTAAAGAAATCGGACATAGCCAGCAGGTCAGTTCCTTTTCTATCTTCCTCTTTAGTAAAGATGTTCAGCAGCTCACCCTTACCGAAATCTACGATTTCATTGCTCTCATCCATAAAGTTTCTCCTCGTTTAATCTTCATCGAAGATTTCATCATATAGCATCATCTCTTCGATGCTATATGAGCGATTATTGGCTTCTTTCTGCATTTTTTTATAAACCTTGCCATTTACATCGATGGCATGCGTCTCCATACCTATGATAATTTAATTATAGCACTCTTCCGTCAAATTTTCAATTTCTTTACCCCTTCTTCCGTTGCCCCATATTTTTTTCCTTTCCGTTTCTTGTTTTCTTGCGCCTGTTCATCTGAAATTCATCATGTGACATGATTCCAGATACTGCCGTCGCAAGATCACGAGCTGTCCCCTGCGCGTGATATGCATCAGCAGCATTATGCTTATGGTATATTGCGAAATGTCGGAATGTAGGATATTCCCTTTCAAGCAGGTGCCAATAATGACCTGTGTTTTTGGACTTCAAAGTGATTGCAAAAGCTCCTGCCTGTAGCACATCAAAATAATTTCCTTTCAATTCTTTTAACTCTTTTTTCGTTATCATAAATGTCTCCCATATAAAAATGCGAATTAAAAGCACTCTGAGTCAGGCAGTACCAGCTTTCTAAAGATTTAACGATTGCCCATTTATTGTCAAAAATAGCAATACATTTTTATGTGCAATATTTAATCTATGCTGTATCTATCTTCACCATATACTTCCTTAATAAGTTCATCTTCTGTATATGATTTAATGTTAGGATTATCTTTAAAATTATTCTCATATTCATCAAGCAGAATGTT
>CANQQG010000114.1 GCA_947625875.1 uncultured Lachnospiraceae bacterium | reverse complement strand
ATATCTACAAAACACAATCAAATCTTGAAGTTTCACAATCAATTCGATTATTTTTCAACTATTTAGGTATGAGACAGTTGATGGCAGGTGGCGGCGTTGCCCTGATCGGTACGACTCTTGTACCGTTGCTCTCAGGCTTGTTCTGAAAAAGGAGGTAACAGCGTTTGGATGGCATACTCGAACAATTAACGGATTGGCTCAAAGAAATGCTCGTTGGAGCCATTATGGGTAATTTGTCGGGGATGTTCGATTCTGTAAACAGCCAGGTGGGTGAAATTGCCGCCAATGTGGGAATGACTCCTGCGAACTTTTCGCCGGGGGTGTTCTCACTCATACAGAACATTTCCGAGTCGGTTATTATCCCGATAGCAGGATTGATATTGACATTTATTGCCTGTTATGAGCTGATTCAAATGATTATCGATCACAACAATCTGGCGAATTTTGAAACCTGGATTTTTTTCAAGTGGATATTCAAAACTTTTGTTGCAGTCACTCTTATTACGAACACATTCAATATCACAATGGCGGTATTTGATGTGTCGCAAAGCGTTGTCAATGCAAGTGCGGGTATCATATCATCAGATACGGCAATAGATGATTCCGCTTTAGCTGCTATGGAAACAACGTTAAATTCTATGGAACTTGGCGAACTTCTTGGATTGTTCCTGCAATCCTTTATTATGCAAATCACAATGTCGGCTCTGTCTGTCGTGATTTTCGTAATTGTCTATGGGAGAATGATAGAAATATATTTAATGACAAGCCTTGCGCCAATTCCTTTTGCCACTTTCGGCAATCGTGAACAGAGTAATATCGGACAGAATTATTTGCGTTCCCTTTTTGCTTTGGGATTTCAGGGATTTCTCATTATTATCTGTATAGGTATCTATGCCGTATTGGTACAGAGCATCGCTTTCAGTTCTGACATTATAGCATCTATATGGGGTGTGATGGGATATACAGTATTACTATGCTTCACTCTCTTTAAGACTGGCACACTCACAAAAAGTGTGTTTTCCGCCCATTAAGAAGGGAGGGTTCAATGGAAATAAAAAAATACTCTGTGATTTATGCGGATCCTCCCTGGGCTTATCGAACTTGGAGAAATAAGAGCAAAGGACGCTCGGCTGAAAGCCACTATCCGACAATGAGCATAGAAGATATTAAATCGTTACCGGTTGGAAGTTTAGCCGAAAAGAACTGTGCTTTGTTTATGTGGATTACTTTTTCTTTGCTCAAAGAAGCGTGGGAAGTATTAGACGCCTGGGGATTCACATACAAAAGCGTTGCTTTTGTGTGGATAAAGCAGAACAAGAAAAGCCCTACTCTTTTTTGGGGAATGGGATATTGGACAAGAGCCAATGCAGAATTATGTGTGATTGCGACAAAGGGCAGTCCGAAACGATTATCAGCAAGAGTTCATCAAGTGGTAATGTCGCCTGTTGAAGAACACAGCAAAAAGCCGGATGAAATCAGGAAACGAATTGTTCAGCTTATGGGCGATGTTCCGAGAATTGAACTCTTTGCAAGACAGAACGCAGAGGGCTGGGACTCTTGGGGAAATCAAGTTCCCAACTGTGTATCAATAACAGGAATGGAGGTGGAATAATTGGCAGCGTATATTTCGGTCCCTCGTGATCTTACGAGGGTGAAATCAAAAGTATTTTTTAATCTGACAAAAAGACAGTTGATTTGTTTTGGAACGGCAGCGCTTATCGGAGTGCCTTCGTTCTTTTTTATTAAGCAGATCGGAAATGTCAGTTTGGCTGCGATGTATATGATCATTATTATGTTTCCTTTTTTTATGCTCGCTATTTATGAAAAAGACGGACAGCCTTTGGAAGTGGTGGGAAAACATTTTATTCAGTCAAAATTTGTCCGGCCTAAAATTCGGCCATATTCGACGAATAACTATTATATCGTATTGGCGAAACAACATCAGCTTAACAAGGAGGTAGATGCAATTGTTCTTCAAAAAGCAACAGCAGATACGACAAGTAAAAATGCCTGCAAATCTTAATCGTAATCAGCAAAAAAAACTGAAAGCGATTATAAATCGTGTAAACAAAGACAGCGGAGCGCCCAAGACAGCACAGGATTCGATTCCTTTTCAGAGAATGTTTCCCGATGGCATTTGTCGGGTGACTGATTCTTATTACACGAAAACAATTCAGTTTCAGGACATCAATTATCAGCTTGCGCAACAGGAAGATAAAACAGCTATTTTTGATGAGTGGTGTGGTTTCCTGAATTTCTTTGACAGTTCTATTCACTTTGAACTGTCTTTTATGAATATGGCAACCGATGCAGAAAGCTTTGAAAAGAGTATTCGTATTCCGTTTAAAAAAGATGATTTCAATCCGGTTCGTGCAGAATACAGTCAGATGCTGAAAAAACAGCTTTCTCAGGGCAACAATGGTCTGACAAAAGCCAAATTCCTCACCTTTGGAATTGATGCAGACTCAATTAAACAGGCAAAGCCGAGATTGAACCATATCGAAAATGACCTGCTCAACAACTTCCGCAGGCTTGGAGTTATTGCTAAACCTATGAATGGGAAAGAAAGATTGCGCCTTATGCACTCAATGTTCCACATGGGCGATAATGATAAGTTCTTTTTTGATTGGAAGTGGCTTGTGGGATCGGGATTGTCTGTAAAGGACTTTATTGCACCTACGGTTTTTGCTTTTCCTAAAAGCAGAACCTTTCAGATGGGAAGTCTGTATGGCTCTATGTCTTATCTTGCAATTACGGCTTCTGATTTGAGCGACAGAATATTGGCGGATTTTCTTGATATGGAGTCCAGCCAGATTGTTACAATGCATATTCAGTCAGTAGACCAAACGGCAGCCATTAAAACGATCAAGAGAACGATTACAGAACTTGACCGCTCTAAGATTGAGGAACAGAAAAAGGCTGTGCGAAGCGGCTATGATATGGATATTATTCCATCTGACCTTGCAACTTATAGCAAAGATGCAAAGGCTCTTCTGAAAGAATTGCAGAGTCAGAACGAGCGAATGTTTATGGTTACTCTCCTTGTGATGAATACGGGCAAAACCGAACAGGAGCTTGAAAACAATGTGTTTCAGGCGCAGAGCATAGCGCAGAAGCACAACTGTAATCTTCGCAGGCTGGACTTTCAACAGGAAAATGCGTTGATGAGCAGTTTGCCTTTGGCACAGAACCTTATTGACATTCACAGGGGACTTACTACAAGTTCTACGGCAATTTTTGTTCCGTTTACCACTCAGGAACTTTTTCAGAATGGTACGGAATCTCTCTATTATGGATTGAATGCACTTTCCAATAACCTGATTATGGTGGACAGAAAGAAACTGAAGAACCCTAACGGGCTGATTCTCGGTACGCCTGGATCAGGTAAATCCTTCAGTGCAAAAAGAGAGATCACGAATGCCTTTCTTGTGACGGATGACGATGTGATTATCTGCGATCCCGAATCAGAATATACGGCTCTTGTCCACAAGTTTAAGGGACAGGTGGTTAAGATCAGTTCCAAGAGTACGAACTATATCAATCCTATGGATATTAACCTGAATTATTCCGAGGAGGATAATCCGATTGTGCTCAAAGCGGACTTTATTCTCTCCCTCTGTGAGTTGATCGTAGGAAGTAAGGATGGATTGCAGCCGATTGAAAAGACTGTAATTGACCGTTGTGTGCATCAGATTTATCAGAAGTATTTTGATAATCCGGTTCCTGAAAATATGCCTGTTCTTGAAGATTTATACAATGCTCTTTTGAAGCAGGGTGAAAAAGAAGCATATCATGTAGCGACTGCACTTGAAATTTATGTCAAAGGTTCGTTGAAGCTGTTTAACAACAGAACCAATGTGGATATACAGAATCGTTTGGTGTGCTTTGATATTAAAGAACTTGGAAATCAGTTAAAGAAAATCGGCATGCTTGTTGTTCAGGATCAGGTATGGGGACGAGTTACAACTAATCGAAGCGCCGGAAAGTCCACACGATACTATATTGATGAGTTTCATCTTCTTTTGAAGGAAGAGCAGACGGCAGCTTACAGTGTGGAAATTTGGAAACGGTTTAGAAAATGGGGCGGTATTCCGACAGGTATTACGCAAAATGTGAAAGATCTGCTTAGAAGTCCTGAAATTGCAAATATCCTTGAAAATTCTGATTTCATTTATATGCTGAATCAGGCAAGCGAAGATAGAAATATCTTAGCAAAGAGATTGAACATCTCCCCTCATCAGTTATCCT
Organism: uncultured Lachnospiraceae bacterium; assembly: GCA_947625875.1. Taxonomy (GTDB): domain Bacteria; phylum Bacillota; class Clostridia; order Lachnospirales; family Lachnospiraceae; genus Eubacterium_J. Next base: position 3,580 of record CANQQG010000114.1, on the reverse strand, counting down.
ATGTTACCAACTCAGGAGAGGGCGAAGGATTGTTGTTCTATGGCAGTGTTATTCTGCCGTTTGTAGACAGATTCCCGACCGATATTGAGTTGTATAAAATAATGACCACGAAATTGTCTGAGGTGGTGGAACACAAGGAGGGGTAATCAATGGGACAAAGACCAGCCCGCCTGCGATTTACTGAGGACGATTTAGCAAACGGTAAAGTGAAGAAAGCTGCCGATAAAGCGGCACAGGCAACTGATAAAGCTGAAAAAGCCGTTGAAAAGCTGATTTCAAAAAAGAAAAAAAGCAAGATTAGAGAAGAAACAACGGCTTCTGAGGGCAGAAAAAGTAAGCTTCGCTTTGGCAAAGCTAAAAATAGTGCGGAGATTGAAAAACCATCAAGGACAAGGTACATTATATCTCATGCATCAGTTTCTTTGGTGACAGGCAGGGCGCATCGTTCTGTATCTGAATATGAGGATGACAATGTGGGTGCGCAGGCTGTTCATCAGTCGGAACGGGCTGTTGGATCGGCAGCCTACGCAATAGACCACGCAATTTACAGTCATAAGCTGAAACTGCATGATAAGGCTGAAAAATTGGTTGTAAAGTCGGATAAAGCAAATGTAAATGCCCTTTATGAGAAATTCAAAAAGGCCAATCCTGATGCGTCTTCCAATCCTCTTTCAAAGTGGCGGCAGAAACAGGCAATTAAAAAGGAATATGCAGATGCCAGGAATGGCAAAAACATAGGGCAGGCAATATCAAGAACAACAAAAAATGCAAGTGCGTTTTCTGGGAAAGACAAAGAAACCATAGAAAAGTTCGCAGAATATTGTGTGGCTCATTCAAAGATTATCTTACTGCTTTTGGTTTTTGCATTGTTGATTATGGTAATTGCGGGCGCAGTATCCTCCTGTTCCACGATGTTTCAGGGTGGAATGAACGTTGTTATCGGAACATCTTATACGGCGGAGGACGAGGATATTATCGGTGCAGACGATGATTATAGCGCTTTGGAAACAGCACTGCGAAATCAGATAGCCAATATTGAAAGTACCCACTCAGGCTATGATGAGTACCGATATGATTTGGACGAAATCAATCATAACCCGTATGAACTTACTTCCTATTTGACGGTATTGTTTGGGGATTATACTCGTTCGGAAGTGCAAAGCGCTTTACAGAGTATCTTCAATCAGCAATACACTCTCACATTGACGGAAGAAATTGAAGTTCGTACAAGAACCGAAACACGCACAGGCACGACAACCCACGCCAATCCTGAAACGGGAGAAGGCCATACAGAAACATACGAATATGATGTCGATGTGGAATACGATTATTATATTCTGAATGTAAAACTGGTAAACAACGGGTTGGCTATGGTGATCGGCAACTCAGGTCTGACAGATGATGAAATGGAAAGATACGCCATTCTTCTTCAAACGCAAGGAAACAGACCGTATCTCTTTGAGGGCGATATTTATGTAACTTCGAGCGGAGGATATACGGACTATGATATTCCTGGCGATGCCCTGACAGACACAAGATTTGCCAATATGATGCGTGAAGCAGAGAAATATTTAGGTTATCCCTATGTTTGGGGTGGCAGTTCCCCATCGACAAGCTTTGACTGTTCGGGATTTGTGTCGTGGGTAATCAATAATTGTGGAAATGGTTGGAGTGTTGGTCGTCTAACAGCTAATGGACTTATGGGAGTATGTGACATTATTCCGCAAGAGTCGGCAAGCCCTGGTGATTTGATTTTCTTTCAGGGAACTTACAATACCAGCGGTGCGTCTCATGTTGGTATATATGTAGGCGATGGAATGATGATTCATTGTGGAAATCCAATCTCCTATGCTTCTATTAATTCAAGCTATTGGCAACAGCACTTTTATTGTTTCGGCAGAATCAGAAATTAGGAAGGAGATTTTAAATGGGAGCAAAGTTAGATAAGATTCGTCTTGATCTGGAAAAGGCTCGCAAGAAAAAAGCTGATTGGGACGAAAAAGTTAAGGATTTGGAACGCAGGTATAAGGAAGCGGAAAACAGTGAGATTCAGGAAATGGTACACGCTGCTAACCTGAACACAGAACAGTTAGCAGAACTTCTCCGTATGTTTGCAACGGAGGCTGTTCCGAAAGCGGAAACTATTAAAACTATCGTTGAGGAGGAAAAGGCAGATGAAATTTAAGAGAATTGGGGCGATGTTCCTTGCAGTAATGTTGTGTGTTGGGGTGTTTTCAGCTACGGTTTTTGCATATACGGAGGAAACAGAGCCGACAACAGAAAAAATTACAGATGTTGCAGAAGATGCCGAGATAACGGAAACAGAAAGTAAAACAGAAAAAGAAAAGACAGGCAGAGTTGTGACGGGCGGTTCTCAATTGAATGTGAGAACAGGCGCGGGAATGAATTATGAAATCATCGACCATCTTAGTCCGGGGGAAGAAGTATCGGTAATCGGTATGGATGGAGACTGGTATAAGGTGAATGTTCCTGCTAAGACCGGCTATGTTCACAGCGATTATTTGGAAGCACTTGAAAATGCAGCCAATGAAACGGATATGGAACGCTTGCAGATGTTTGGGCAGGGAATAAATGGAACATCTGAAAATGGCGCATTAACTCCGGACGGAAATATGAGTCTGCTTGACGATTATGGTTCTCCGACTGGCGAGGGTAAACAGTTCATTACTCTTACTACAAAGAACGGCAACACATTTTATTTGATTATTGACAGAGATGACAAAGGATCTGAAACAGTCCACTTCTTGAATTTGGTTGATGAAGCAGACCTTTTGGCGCTTACGGATGAAAATTCGGGTAAAGAGAATCTGGACACTGATATAGAGCCTGAACTAACTGAGCCTGAACCAACTCCCGAACCCGAAGCGGCAGAGCCTGAACCGGAAAAAGAAAAACCTGATATAATTCCTGTCCTTATTTTGGTATTGGCGTTGGCTGCAGGTGGCGGTTTTTTTGCTTTTCAGAAATTAAAAGGGAAAAAGGAAAAGGTACAAAAAAAGCCTGATCCCGACGCGGATTATGTAGACGATGATGAGGATTATGGGTATGTAGAAGCTGACGAAGATATGGAGGATGAGGAAGAAGAAATTTTTAATGATGACGAAGATAATGAGCCGGTGTAAATAATTATAATGCCTGAGTGGGTTTTCTGCTCAGGTAATTTTTTAACGAGGAGTGATGCGAATGAAATTAGTTTTGGCTGAGAAACCATCAGTTGCCCAAAGCATTGCAAAAGTTTTGGGTGTAAGAAATCGTGAGGACGGATATTTGGAGGGTAATGGTTATATCGTAAGTTGGTGTGTCGGGCATTTGGTGGAACTGGCACAGCCCGATGCGTATGATGAACGGTTTGCCAGGTGGTCTTATAATGACCTGCCGATTATTCCTGATGAATGGAAATATCAGGTATCATCCTCCACGAAAAAACAGTTCGGTATTCTTAAAAAACTGATGGCGCGAAAAGATGTAGAAAGTCTTGTGGCTGCAACGGAAGTTGGATAGTGCGGAGGGGTGACAAACAAATACAAATCAAAAAGGGACTTCCTCAATCCTTAAAAGG
>CANQQG010000113.1 GCA_947625875.1 uncultured Lachnospiraceae bacterium | reverse complement strand
TTTCAAGGTTTTGTTCTTATTCCACTGTTCAGTTATCAATGTGCGTTTGTCGCAACAGCAACTCTGATAGTATATCAGGTGTTTTTCAATTTGTCAATAACTTTTTTCATTTTTGCTTATCTTTTTTAAGCAATTTCACACCTGACTTTTTATCAGCAAATGCAACTATTCCAGTTTAATACATTTAGAGGTTTCTGTCAACAACTTTTTTAATTATTTCATTGTTTCTTTTGCCTGTTTCGTAATAGGCGTTAATTATATTAACATGAATATTATATCATGTCAACCATAAATTGCATTTTTTTCAACAAACTGCAAATTTTTTTACTTTTCTTTGACAGGAATACGCATACACTGTCGGCCGCGCAATAACAGGATTCAGAAGGGACGGGCGTCTATCAACCGTTCCCCGAACTGCGGATCCATGTCAGTTAATCAATTATGCTTATATTGTAATTTCACTTCCACTGAATGACGTTTTGGGAGAATTTTTCAGGATACCGCGCTCCACTTCTGCGCTTTAATAATGTTAAATCAGGTTTTGTATCAGTTCCCAAAGACGGTTGCGCTCGTACAGTTCCGTCAAAACCGCGCTGCTTTTTATTAATTTTATACAGGCGGCGCTCGTCGGGAGTATTGCGCTTGCTTTTATCAGTATAAACATAATCCAGATTCCGAAAAAAGCGCGTACGATTCCGGCGAAAAAGCCAGATATCTTATCTATAATGTGTATGCCCGGCGTTTTTTCAAACAGGTCGAGCCGTTTTGCGATTCTCATCAGCAGGAAGCTGATCAGCAGAAGCGAAATGAGAAACCCGACTGCCCCTATGCATACATTTGCCAGCGCTGCCGCCGCTGTTTGCGGAATATGGAGCAGCTCAACAATTTCTTCATATTCGCCCGACTGCCGCTCTATATATTTTTCGGACGCTGATAATGTCCGCTCATATAAAGGCGTATACAGCCGCAGCATATGACTGATGCGCGGCGTGGCCCATGTAACAAAGACCGCCATGAGCAGCAAGGCCGCCATGGAATATACGGCTTTTAAAAATCCGGTATGAAATCCTCTCAATGCGGATATCACGATATAGGCCATAACGGCGATGTATAACCAATTCATTTTCCGCCCCTACTCATTTGTCAGTTTTACGCGACTGGTCTCTCCGTTTAAGATAAACAGATAGTCCCTTTGCCCGTTTCCTGACATGATCTCGTAAATGTTCCGGTCAAATGTATAGGAAAACCGTTTGCTGCCTTTTAATGTGTACAGGACGCATTGGTTTTCATTTCGGATGCAGATGAGATTGTTTGCCAGAAAATGGATTTTTGTATAATCCAGCGCAAAATCCAGTTCTAAAACCTCGGTTCCTTTCATATTATATACTGTTGTATGATATCCTTTTGCGGAGGCCTCTTTGTTAAAAACAAGCCCAAAATACTGATCATTATAATAGATACTGCGAATCTCTTCAGAAATATTGATCTCCTGCGCTACGGCAGGCTTTTGTTTTCCTTCGTATATAATGACTTCTGTATCGCCAAATGCGAGCAGCCGGTCATTGGAAACAAAACGGATGCTCGGTATCACCATATTGGAATAAGAATATGATCCGACAATATTATCAATCTCATTCTGCCCGACCGCGCCGTAATTGTAAAATACGACTGCGGATTTTACGTTGCCTTCATTGATGTCCAGCATACTGACCGCCAGCTTCTGCGCATCGTTGGACAGCGCTATATCCAGCGGATACCCGCTGTTTTCTATATGAAGTTCGCCGGAAGCCAGCTGCTTTCCGGACCTGCTGTACATATGAAGGTAACTCGTGCCTGATTTTTCCATTAATACGGCAACTGTCCCCTGGTTCGCAACGCTGACGCACTGGATCGGAATAATCGTATTGATCGTTCCCTGTAACCCCTCTGTGTTCATTATGTAAATCTGGCTGCCGCCTTTTTCATAAATCGCCAGGTATTCCTCGCAGATTGTAATGCAGGGCGTTTCCATTTCATAGGTCTGGTTCCAGATAATGCTGCCGGACAGGCTCGAACACACCGCCCCGTCCCTTGTGTATTTCAGTACGTTTCCGCAGTATTGCTCAAACTCGGCGGCTTCTGTATCCGCCTGCTGCAGCTGTTCGACGACTTCGTATTTTGTATAGGTAATTCTGTCCAGGTATAGTATGACAACGTTTACCGCAATAATACATACGCTTGCCAGAGCGAGCGCCAGAATGATAATCCTTATCCGATGTATGCGTATTTTCTGGTGTAATTCGTCTAATTCCTGCGTACTTTGCTGCGGTAAGGCATGCAGCCTGGGTTTCTGGTTGTTATACATGTTTTTCTCCATGATTTTTCAAATATGGTTTCTTTGAAAATTCCGAAAGGTTACGTTGATTATATATTATCCTGTGCGCAAATTCAAGGCGGGCTTACGGCAGGCGAAGTTTTTGCCCGGCATAGATTTTATCTTTATCGTCAATCCCGTTTAATTCGCATATTTTTTCCGCTTTATCGGGCGTTCCGTAGATTTTTTTGCTGATTCCCATCAGGCTGTCCCCCTTTTGGACAACGTAATAGCCCTGCAGCAAATACGTCTGCGCATCTGTCAGGGCGGCTGTTTCCTGTGAGGAATTTTCATCCGTCAGGCTGTCTGCGGAGTCCGTCTCCGGCTTGTCTTTTTCTTTTGCGCCGTCATCCGCCTGTACCGTTTCCTCTGCCGTCTGCGTGTCTTTATCCACTTCCGCCTGCGTATCCTGCATGGCATTCTGGCTCATGGCAGGCGAAACATCTGTTTCCTGCGAGGCGTCGCGCTCTGCGCCCTGCCCCATCCGGCCGGATATCTGGGTTACTGTATTTTCCAGGCTCTGCATTTTTTCTACGTTGTTTACGGTACTGACGCCCAAAACGCACACCGACAATACGAGCAGCATACTTGTCGTATAAAGCACACCGTTCCATCTGCCGGACGCTATCTGGCTTTTTCTTTCCAGCAGCATTTCCCGATAACTGGAAACGAGCGGCTCGGGGATTTCTTCGAGCGAAACGTCAAGCTCCTGGCTCTTCCGCGTCTGGATCATGTATTCCTGCATCTGCGGATTTTTTTCATAATAAACATAATAACCTTCCCGCCGCTGAAGCGTACGGTTTTCAAAGACATAGAACGCCTCTTCTTTTTCAACATGGTCGATCAGGTACAGGACATTTTTCTGTATATTGAAATTTTGCTTGTGCGTCCGCTCGAGATCCGCCGTCATGCCGGAAGACGCGCCGCTGATATCCTGCCCCCAGCCTACAATCTCCAGATTGTCGTAATATTTTTTCATTTCCTGGTAAATGTACGCCCATGTGCCGTCGTCAAATTCTACAATGTCATCTTTGAAAAAACCATCTTTCAAACGGATCAGCCCGCTGATGAAATAGCGCACAGACTGGTTCTCCTGTTCCATTCGCCCAAGGAGCAGGAAGCCCCGCCGGCTCCACTCTTCCTGCTCCTCCTGCGCATGTAAATATGTATATACATAATCTTCCAGATAAATTTTTGTATTGCCCATGCCTGTGCCGATCTGGCGGATATTTTTCGGCAGGGTTCCCTGCTTGGTCTCTGACATTGCACACACCTCTTTCATAATGATCTTAATTCCATGATGTGTCAATGTTAGCACAAAAGCAGGGCTGATTTTGGCAGATATTGTTGGCAGGCGCTATAATTCCACACGTCCTTCCAGCGCCCGCAGAAGCGTCACTTCGTCAATGTACTCCAGATCCCCGCCAACGGGAACGCCGCTGGCGATCCTTGTCACTTTAATGCCCGTCGGTTTCACGAGTTTTGTAATGTACATGGCAGTCGCTTCCCCCTCAAGGCTCGAATTCGTGGCAATTATCACCTCATCCACATCGCCCTGCAGACGCTGCATGAGTTCTTTCAGCCGGATGTCCGCGGGGCCGATGCCGAGCATCGGCGATATCGCCCCATGCAGGACGTGGTATACGCCTTCATATTTGCCGGTTTTTTCATATGCCGCGAGATCCCTTGTATTTTCTACGACCATGATTGTTTTCTGGCTGCGGTTCGGGTTCTTGCAGATCGGGCACAATTCTTCATCTGTCAGGGTAAAACAGTTGCGGCAATAACAGACGTTGCGCTTTGCTTCTATTATAGACCTTGAAAGGCGCTCCACTTCCGCTTCCGGCATACTGAGAATATGAAAAGCCAGCCGTTGGGCTGACTTTGTGCCGATCCCCGGCAGGGCCGCCAGGGATTCTATCAGTTTGTTTATCTGGCCGCTGTAATAATCCATACTTAAAACAACCCCATTCCACCGCCAAGCCCGCCGGTGATCTTTCCCATTGTATTCTGGGAATATTCATCAATCTGGCGCAAGGCTTCATTCGTAGCCGCCATGATCAAGTCCTCAAGCATTTCCACGTCCTCCGGGTCGACCGCCTCCGGATCGATTTTGATCTTTGTCACCTCATGCCTGCCGGATACGGTAACTTCAACAACGCCGCCGCCTGCGCTCGCCGTCATTTCTTTTTCTTCCAGCTCTTTGCTGGCTTCTTCCATCTGCTTTTGCATTTTCTGCGCCTGTTTCATCAGGTTGCCCATGTTGCCCGGCATTCCGCCGCCCGGAAATCCTCCTCGTCTTGCCATTGTGTTCATCCTCCTTATATCTTTTCAAGATTATTTTTTATTTGATCTCATCATCATCTTCATATTCAATGTCCATATGGATTATTTTTGTCAAATCCACATATGATTCTTCAAACGGCCGTTCTGTTTCATTTATCTGAACGCGGACTTCTACGCTTTTCCCGATATATTGGGCAATCGCCTTTTGTATCTCATCAAGATGTTCCGCTTCTGACAGCACCTCTTTGCCAAGCGGATCGTCAAGTACGATCAGCAGCACATTGTCCCCGCCAAGACTCAGGTGCGCTTTCCGGATATATGTCCTTGTCATGCCGGACAGTTCCGATACGATCGCCTGCCAATTCTGCACTGCCTGCCGGATATCTTCCGGCACCGCCTTTGGAATCGGGGGGGCCGGCTTTTCATCATCAATATTACGATTATCAGGTTCTGCGGCGGCAGTTTTCTGCACAATTGTCACGCCTTCTTCTACTTTTTTCTCTAATTGTTCCAAACGCTCGATAACGGAACCGTAGTCTTCCTCCATCTGCGGCCTGCAAAGCTTGATCAGGGCAATTTCTATCAGGATCCGCTTTTGCGTGGCGTATTTGATCTGATTTGAGAGTTCAGAGAAAATACGGATATCCCGAATCAGCTCTTCTGCGCGCATCATCGCGCATTCTTCTTTTAATAATGCCAGATTTTCACTTGATATGTCCAGTATTTCCTCCGCGTCGTCTGAACTTTGCAGCAAAAGCAGGTTGCGCAGATACCATGTAAAATCGTTTACAAACTGCCCCAGATCCCTGCCTTCCATTACAAGCTCTTCTATGCAGCGCAGGACTTTTACGATGTCTTTTGCCACGATAAAACGCATCAGGCGGGAAAACCGTTCCGTATCAACTGCGCCCAGCACTTCCAATACCTGGTCATAGGTCAGTTTCTGCCCCATGTAAAACGACATGCACTGGTCTAATAGACTGAGCGCGTCACGCATTGCCCCGTCCGCGGCTTTGGCGATATAACGCACCGCCTTTTCTTCCGCCTCGGCGTGTTCTTCCTGCAGAAGCTCCTGCAATCTTTCTGAGATTGTTTCCACTGAAATCCGGTGAAAATCATACCGCTGGCATCTTGACAGGATTGTCACAGGGATCTTATGCGCTTCTGTGGTCGCCAAAATAAAGATCACATAAGACGGCGGCTCTTCGAGCGTTTTTAAAAGCGCGTTAAACGCCCCTATGGACAGCATATGGACTTCGTCGATGATATAAACCCGATACCTGCCCTCGGTCGGCGCGTAGGCGACTTCATCGCGGATCTCGCGGATATTGTCCACGCCGTTATTTGACGCCGCGTCAATCTCAACCACATTCATGGAACTGCCCGCCGCGATCGCTCTGCATACCGCGCATTCCCCGCATGGGCTGCCGTCAATCGGGTGTTCGCAGTTTACCGCTTTTGCAAATATTTTTGCAATGGTCGTCTTGCCGGTCCCTCTTGTGCCGCAGAATAAATACGCATGTCCGATACGCCCCGCTTTGATCTGGTTGCGCACCGTCGTCACAATATGCTCCTGCCCTTTTACATCCTCAAAGGAAGCGGGACGGTATTTCCGGTATAACGCTGTATATGACATTTGATCCCCTCCGCACCCGTACGCACAAAAGAAGCTGCCACAGGCAGCTTCTTTTCAGGCATATTTTGGAACTAATCACCAAAGCTGATGCCAATGAATTTTGCTTCTCTTACCGTCTGTCCGTTCGGATCGACCGTCTTTAATTTGCCTGCAACGTTCTCTAATGGCACACGCTTGATATCATCATTTACCATTGCGATCATCTTGCCGTAGTCTTTTTCAAGGATCGCTTTTGCGCCTTCGGCTCCAAGCCTTGTGCAGAGCACGCGGTCATATGGGGACGGGCTGCCGCCGCGCTGTGTATGCCCCGGAACGGTCACGCGCACTTCTGTGCCAAGTTTTTCCTGTATCCGCTGCGCGATCTCGTAAGATACGGACGGATAATTTTTCTTTGATTTTTCAAGTTTCTTTTTATATTCTTTCTTGGAAAGCTGCGCGTCTTCTTTTGAAATCGCGCCCTCTGCCACTGCAAGGATCGTAAAGCCTTTCCCCGCTTTGCTGCGTTTTTCTATGGACTGCACGACTTTATTGATATCATAAGGGATCTCCGGCAGGAGAATGATATCCGCGCCGCCTGCAAGCCCTGCATATAATGTCAGCCAGCCCACTTTATGGCCCATGACTTCTACGATAAATACGCGGTTATGGGAAGCCGCCGTCGTATGGATGCAGTCAATGGCGTCTGTCGCGATGTTGATCGCGCTCTGGAAACCGAAGGTAACGTCTGTCCCGTAAATATCATTGTCAATCGTTTTCGGAAGATGGATAACGTTCAGCCCTTCTTCGCGAAGCAGGTTCGCCGTTTTCTGCGTTCCGTTGCCGCCCAGGATCACAAGGCAGTCCAGATTCAGCTTATAATAGTTCTGCTTCATCGCCTCTACTTTATCCAGCCCGTTTTCATCCGGCACACGCATCAGCTTGAACGGCTGGCGTGAGGAGCCGATCATCGTGCCGCCCTTTGTCAGGATTCCTGAAAAATCCGAGGATGAAAGCAGCTTGTAATCTCCGTAGATCAATCCTTTGTAACCGTTTAAGAACCCGAAAATCTCAAGGTCTTCCACATTTGTACTCAGTCCTTTTGCCACGCCGCGCATTGCCGCGTTCAAGGCCTGACAGTCACCGCCGCTTGTCAGCATTCCAACTCTAAGCATAATTTATTACCCTCTCTTTCGCTCTTTCTTTACCTGTCCCACGAACTCCCCGCTGCAGGCGGATTTTTGCATGGAACTGCTGCTTTACTTATTATAAAATATAGAACGTTCTCCTGTCAACAGGGGCTTTTAATGTCATTTCTCCATCTGTCCTAATGTCAATCTTCTAAAAAAAGAAAAAGCCTTACTCCCACATAATAAGGCTTTTTCAACAATCATCAATTACGCTTTCAAACCGGCTTTTGCTTCAAATTCGGCAATGGTCATATGCGCTTCTTCGGCTGCCTGTGCAAGTGTAAGAACGCCTTTTTTTACAAGACCGATTAACATACGCAGACCACCGATTTCAATGCCTTCTTCAATGCCTTCTTTTTTGCCCTCTTCCCTCTGCTCCGCAAAGGTTCTTGCTTCATCATATTCCGTAATACACATACGCTTCACCTCCGCTTTGTTCGC
>CANQQG010000112.1 GCA_947625875.1 uncultured Lachnospiraceae bacterium | reverse complement strand
AAGGAAAAGTCCGAGGTCGACAGCCATCACCGGGAAGAGACCATGAACCGGATCAAGGAGCTGCAGGACTTCATCGCTGGTCAGGAAACCGACATCACAGAGTTTGATGAGGCTCTGGTCAAAAAGCTCATCGAGAAGATCACCGTTTTCGAGGAGCACTTCACCGTGGAATTCAAGTCCGGCATTACAATCGACATAGAAGTATAAAAAGAGCAAGCATCGCAGACTTATTATCTGAGATGCTTGTTTGCTTTACCTCCAACATGTTAAAGGTTTTATTTCAATTATTCGATCTGGAGAAATCTGAATACCGTTTTTCATCAGGAGGATATGTTCAAATGGCTCTCCAAAAGCGGTATCGTAAGCCATCGTTAAATACATCAATACTTTGTCCTTATCGCTCTGATCATCGTCCCCGTCAAAAACAATATCGGAACCGTTTACTTGAGCTACTATTTCATATGGGAAATGCGACTGCTCCCATTCCTCAGATAAATTTAATCTTAATAGGTTGTCAATATCCCATAGTATTTCCGGGCGACAATGAACCTGACCTCCGTAAGGACTTCTTTCCCATACCGATAAAAATCCGCAAGTCGTAAAATCATAATAGAACTTTCTTCCAATCGACCAGCATAAATATTCCTGTGTACCTGTTCTGGGACAATTGCCAGCGTTATAAGAAATATCAAAGACTTTCCCATTATATGTCAATAGAGCGTCCTCTATATTTATTATTATCCCGTGCCGGTCTAAAAAAACTCTCAATTCTGATTCGTCACAAAGATATGCTTGCTGTAAATCTAAGATTCCATATTTCTTTATGGCTTCACACTCGTTTGCACTCGTCGTCACGTGAAAATACACAAAATTAAAATCAAGATATGTTCTCGGAAGATGTCCGAATCTTTTTATTACATCTTCCACTAAATCATCTGTATATCTGTATTCGCTTTCATGCCCTACGAATTGTTCCCAAGTTGAAATGTCGATTCCGCTTAGTCCTACTAATGTTTTGCAGGCATTTGCAGAAGATCGTATATCATAAGTACTAAACAAATACAAAACCTCCTCTGACATCTATCTCACAGCCACAACTACCCCAACATCTAACTCGGCAACTCAACTTATTGACATCTATCGTGGCAACTCAACTCTCACACTTTTTGAGCCGGATTGCCTTTGGATAAGTTACCGAGAAGCGTTTGTCCTGCCTGATACCAAATTTGCCCGATTGCCAGAAAACCGCAGTATTACTGGGCTTTCGCTGCTATTTCTCTTTGACCTTTGACATCAAACAGACCGTTTCAACATGCACCGTCCCCGGAAACTGGTCAATACAACAACACCGTTCCACTCGATACCCGCATCCCAGCAATACTTCCAGATCTCTCGCCAGGCTTGTCGGTTTACAGGAAATATACACCATCCGTTCCACGCCATAATTGATAATTTTTCTCAACGCTTTCGGGTGCACGCCTTCCCGCGGCGGGTCGAGGACGATAAAATCAGGTTTCTCCTTAACCGTATCCAAAACCGTTAAGACGTCCCCCGCAAGGAACGTGCAGTTCGTAAGGCCGTTGCGCTCGGCGTTTTCACGCGCGGCCGCAACCGCCTCTTCAATAATCTCCACCCCGATGACTTTTCCCGCTGCCGGGGCAAGCATCTGCGCGATCGTCCCCGTCCCGGAGTATAAGTCATAAACCACGCTGCCGCTTTTTCCGAAAGAGCCGATCAATTCCCGCGCGGTCGCATATAAAAGCTCCGCGCCCGAAGAATTTGTCTGGAAAAAAGAAAACGGCGAGATCTTAAAAGTCAGGCCGGATAATTCTTCATAAAAATAATCCTGTCCAAATAAAATATCTGTGCCCTCGTCTTTGATGACGTCTGCAAGGCTGTCATTTCTGGTGTGCAGGATCCCGACAATGCGCCCGGAAAGCGGCAGCCCGAGCAGCATGTCGCGGAATCCCGCGAGCAGCGTTTCTTCGGAAAAAGCATTGCAGGGCTGCGTTGTCGTGATGAGGTCGATCAGAATCTCACCGGTCTTTGCCGCCTTGCGCACAAGCAAATGCCGCAGATAGCCTTCATGCGAATTTTTTTTCAGGTAACCGGTTTTCTTTTCCGTAAAATAATCCAGCGTGGCGCGCAAAATACGGTTATAATCCGCATCCACGATCCTGCACTGATCCACCGTCACCAGATCATAAAAACTGCCGCGCTTATGCATACCGAGCGCAAGCGGGCCGTCCTTATATTCATCCCCGAAAGAAAATTCCATTTTATTGCGGTACGCAAATTGCTGTGGAGCGGGCCTGACGCCCGCGAACCATTCCGAAGCGGGGACTTTGATGACGGGGGAGAGCAGTTCCATGACCTGCTGTTCCTTTAAGCGGAGCTGTTCCTCGTAGCGGAGGTTCTGGTAAGCGCAGCCGCCGCAGCTCCCAAAATGGATACAGGGGGCGGTATCCAGCTCCAGCGGGGATTTTTCCAGTACCTCCAATAAACGGCCCTCATATTTCCCTTTCCGTTTTTTTTGCAGCAAAAACCGCACGTTTTGTCCCGGCACCGTATTTTTTATCGTGACTTTTTCGCCCTGCGGCGTATATAAGATCCCTTTATTTGGAAAATCAATTTTTTCAATGACGCCTTCGCTGATTTCTCCTTTTTTCATAGCTGTTCTCCTTATTTTCTGTGCTTTTCGTCAAATTTTACCACAGCGTTATGCGCAAAACAAGACAGGATTGAAAGAAGTAACATTTTTTGGATAAAAATGAAAAATATCTTAATATAATTGTCATAATTAAAAAAAATTTGACATCTCAAAACGCCCTGTCTATAATAAATGATTATCGGACGCGGGCGCCTGCCTGCGCCGGTGAAAAAGGCGCTTGTGGAGGCAATTATGGTATTTTCAAGTTTAATGTTCATATTTCGGTTCATGCCTCTGTTTTTTTTATGCTATTTTCTGACGCCAAAGCCGTTTCGGAATGTGGCTTTGTTTTTGGGAAGCATAGTGTTTTATGCAGTTGGCGAGCCGGTATATATTTTTTTGATGCTGTTTACGATTATTGTAAATTATACGCTGTGCGTCCATATGACGCGCAGGCTGCGCGGGACGCATCCAAAGCGGCTGCTTGCCGCGGCGTTAGGCGTTGATTTCGGATTGCTGTTTTTGTTTAAATACTTTGATTTTTTTGTGGGAAATATAAATTTTGCGTTTCAAAAAGAAATGCTTCCGGCATTGCGCCTGACGCTGCCGCTCGGCATCAGTTTTTATACGTTTCAGATCGCGTCCTACGTTGTGGACGTGTACCGGAACAAAATCGAAGATATCGGGACGCTGCTCGAATTTGCGACTTATGTGTGCATGTTCCCGCAGCTGATCGCGGGGCCGATTGTGCAGTATCAGGAAGTGCAGAGGGAATTGAAAGGGCGTACCGTAACATGGCGCGGTATAGAACGTGGTTTGGAAATATTTTGCTTTGGTTTGGGAGCCAAGGTTTTGCTCGCGAATAAAATATCCATCTTCTGGAACCAGGTGCAGGGCATCGGATATGAAAACCTGTCCACGCCGGTTGCCTGGATGGGCGCGTTTGCATATTCCTTTGAAATCTATTTTGATTTTTGGGGCTATTCGCTGATGGCGATCGGACTTGGGCGTATGCTCGGTTTCCGCATACCGAAAAACTTTGACTGCCCGTATATGGTAAAATCCGCGACGCAGTTCTGGCGGAAATGGCATATGACGCTCGGCAGGTTTTTCCGCGAATATGTCTATATCCCGCTTGGCGGCAACCGGAAAGGCGCGGCCCGCATGGTGTTCAACACGTTTGTTGTCTGGGCGCTGACCGGGCTGTGGCATGGCGCGAGCTGGAACTTTGTTCTGTGGGGGCTGTTGTTTTTTGTATTGCTGATGCTGGAAAAATTTGTATACGGCGAATTTCTGGAAAACAGCCGGGTGTTAGGGCACCTTTATATCTGGGCGGTCATACCGGTTACATGGGTTGTGTTTGCGGTTTCGGATTTCCCGCAGCTTTTAGTTTACCTGAAGCAGCTGGTGGGGATCCATACCGGGGAAGTGCTTGTAAAGCGGGAGCAGCTCTTCCGTTACATGAGCGAATACGGCAGGCTTTTTTTGTTGTGCGCATTTTTCTCGACAGGGGCGCCGGAATGGTTCTTAAAGAAGCTCCGCGGCGGGCTTGTCTATGTGGCGTTAGCTTTTGCCGTATTTTGGTGCAGCGTATATGAGCTTGCAAACGGAGTCAATAATCCGTTTTTATATTTTCGTTTTTAACATTTCGATGGACAAGAGGGATACCGATGAGAAAAATTTTAAAATGGCTGAAAAAATGCCCGTTACTGGCCATGCTTTTGATGACGTGGGCATTCTTGACGCTTTATACATTATCGCAGGGGAAACTGGCGTATGCGCTGTCAAACAGGCCGCTGCAGAATCCGGTTTTCACTGCATTGCTGGATAAAAATGCGGGCGGTGACGAGCTGGATATTCCGGACTCCGTGCTGGCCGATCTGGAAAGTGAAACGGATTTGGCGGACGGGGAAAAACCGTATGGCTCTGCGGAAACGGACAGCGGCGCGGACGGTGATCAGGCGTCACGCCATCCGGAGGGGAGCGGAACGGAAGCCGATGATTCTAATGGAAGCGGGACGGAAGCCGATGACTCCAATGATTCCAATAGCTCAAATGGAGACGGGGCGGAAAAAGGCGGTGCAGCGGATCCGGAGACGGCCGCCACAGATACGCAGGAGCCGGACGGTGAGCGGCTGCAGGCGGAGAAAGACGGCACAGACGGAAAAGAGGCGGACGGGGATTTCTCCGAACCCGAGGTTGGCGTTACAAAATATAAAAAGTATAAAAAAGTAAAGACGGATTCCCCGTATTATTCCGATCCCGGAAAATACGCGCTGACGACGACATACAATTATCAGAAAGTGAAAAAAGATTATTTTGACGATGCGGTGTTTATCGGCGATTCGCGCACCGTTGGAATGCAGGATTATTCGGGGCTGGATAACGCGACGTTTTTTGCAAAGACGGGGCTGAATGTGTATCAGGCGCTGGACGATGAATTTATCACCGACCCAGAGAGCGGGAAAAATGTCAGCGTCTCTTATATGCTGCAGCATTACCGGTATAAAAAGATTTATTTTATGATCGGCATCAACGAGCTCGGGACGGGGAATACGCAGACGTTCCAGAAAGCGTACGGGCGCGTGCTGCGGAAATTCCGCGCGTGGCAGCCGGACGCGGTTATTTATATCCAGGGCATAATCGCGGTCAGCAAGTCGCGTTCGGAAACAGATCCGATTTTTAACAATATCAATATCAACGATAAAAATGTTGCGATATCGGAATTTGCAAACGGGATCGATGTCTTTTATCTGGACGTCAACCCGCTTGTGACGGACGACGAGGGGAACCTGAAAGCGGATTATACGTTTGACGAGATCCATATGTACGCGCAGTATTATAAGCGGTGGACGCGGTTTTTGATGAAACATGCGGTCGTGCGGTGAGTGGAGAAATATGCGGGGGAATAAAAAATGCTGACACAGTTTTCAAGAACAGAATTATTGCTTGGGAAAGAAGCGATGGATAAATTGTCCGCTTCGCGGGTTGCGGTTTTTGGCATTGGCGGCGTGGGCGGATATGTCTGCGAGGCGCTTGTGCGGAGCGGAGTCGGGGCGTTTGATCTGGTTGATGACGATAAAGTCTGCCTGACGAACCTGAACCGGCAGATCATAGCGACAAGGAAAACCGTGGGCAGATATAAAGTGGATGTGATGAAAGAGCGGATACTTGAGATCAATCCGGACGCGGAGGTGAGAACCCGGCAGTGTTTTTTCCTGCCGGAGAATGCGGACACATTTCCTTTTGAGGAATATGATTATGTCGTCGATGCGGTCGACACCGTGACAGCCAAAATTGAACTTGTCATACGGGCACAGGAAAAATCTGCGCCGGTGATCAGCTGTATGGGTGCGGGGAATAAATTAGACGGCAGCCGGTTTTGCGTCTCAGATATCTATAAAACAAAAATGTGCCCGCTGGCAAAGGTCATGCGGAGAGAATTAAAAAAACGGGGCGTGAAAACATTAAAGGTCGTGTATTCGGAGGAAAAACCCGTAAAGCCGTCTGAGGATATGTCGATCAGCTGCAGGGAAAATTGTATCTGCCCGCCCGGGGCGGCCCATAAATGTACGGAAAAGAGGGCGATACCGGGGAGCGTGGCGTTTGTGCCGTCTGTGGCGGGGCTGATCATTGCGGGCGAAGTTGTAAAAGACCTGTGTGGGATCCGCCAATAGTTGAGATCGGAGGTTTTATAAAAAAGATTGCGGATGACAAGGCTTTACTTATGTCACGATGGATCTGATGGGTTATCGGACAGGAAGTATGAATGAAACATTGGATCTTGCGGGTGAATATTAAAACTTGACATAACTCACAAGAAAGTATACAATTTATATGTTGTTATTTATGACAGAAGAACGTGTCTAAAACCGACAAAGTTATGTTATATGTACAATGAAAACTAAATAAGGAGGTGTTCCTGTGACATCAATAGTCATTGCTGTATTGATTACACTGGCAATTTCAGTGACGGTTACTTATTTCGCCGCTTCTGCATATCAGAAGAAGCTAATTGAGACGAAGATCGGCTCGGCGGAGGATAAGGCAAGGACAATTATTGATGAAGCGGTAAAGACGGCTGAGACGAAGAAACGGGAATCTTTGCTGGAAGTCAAGGAAGAGTCCATTCGGACGAAGAATGAGCTCGACCGCGAGATCAAGGAAAGACGGGCGGAGATTCAGCGGAATGAGCGTCGCATTGAGCAAAAAGAAGCTAATCTGGATAAAAAATTAGAATCCATGGAAAAGCGGGAAGCCGGCTTTGCTGCCAGGGAAGAAGAAATCAATAAGCAAAAAGCTGAAGTGGCCAGACTCAATGAAGAGCGTTTACAGGAACTGGAAAGAATCTCCGGACTTACCTCCGAACAGGCAAAAGAATATCTTTTAAAAACTGTGGAAGAAGACGTCAGGCTTGACACTGCAAAAATGATCAAAGAAATGGAAACAAGGGCAAAGGAAGAGGCGGATAAAAAAGCGCGTGATTATGTCGTGACAGCCATTCAGAAATGCGCTGCAGACCATGTCGCAGAAACGTCGATCTCCGTTGTCCAGCTTCCGAATGATGAAATGAAAGGACGCATCATAGGGCGTGAGGGACGCAATATCCGGACGCTGGAAACGCTGACGGGGATTGATCTGATCATTGATGATACGCCGGAAGCGGTTATTCTTTCCGGGTTTGATCCGATCCGAAGGGAAGTCGCGCGAATCGCCCTCGAAAAACTGATCGTCGACGGCCGTATCCATCCGGCAAGGATTGAAGAGATGGTTGAAAAGGCGCAGAAAGAAGTGGAAAACATGATCCGCGATGAAGGGGAGGCAGCCACTTTGGAAGTGGGGATCCATGGCATTCATCCGGAACTGGTGCGTCTGCTTGGCCGTATGAAGTTCAGGACGAGTTTCGGTCAGAATGCCCTGAAGCACTCGATCGAGGTCGCGCAGCTGGCAGGCCTTTTGGCTGCGGAAATCGGGGTTGACGTCAGGACGGCGAAACGTGCAGGACTATTACATGACATTGGCAAATCGGTAGACCACGAGATGGAAGGCTCACATATTCAGATCGGCGTTGATATCTGCAGGAAATATAAGGAGGCGCCGATTATCATTAATGCAGTGGAAGCGCATCACGGGGATGTGGAACCGCAGTCTCTGATCGCGTGTCTGGTGCAGGCGGCTGATACGATCAGCGCGGCGCGGCCAGGCGCCCGCAGGGAAACATTGGAGACTTATTCCAACCGTCTCCAGCAGTTAGAAGATATTACAAACAGTTTTAAAGGGGTAGAAAAATCTTTTGCTATTCAGGCAGGCAGAGAGATTCGGATTATGGTTGTTCCGGAACAGGTAAGCGATTCTGATATGGTATTGCTTGCAAGGGATATATCCAAGCAGATTGAATCGCAGTTACAGTATCCGGGGCAGATTAAGGTAAATGTTATTCGTGAATCAAGGGTAGTTGATTACGCAAAATAACATGTATACAGTTCTGGGAAAAAATTTGAAAAGCGTCGGAAGTTTTGTGAAAACAAGGCTTCCGGCGCCTTTTTCTTTCCGGGCAGGGAAGCGGCTGT
>CANQQG010000111.1 GCA_947625875.1 uncultured Lachnospiraceae bacterium | reverse complement strand
GAAGAGTACGAGGAAAACAGCTCGTATTTTGAAAATCTGGATCTGCTCATTCAGGTTGTGGTCATTGCGGACAGCAGCTTTACGCCGAAAAAGAACAGCCGGACATGGCTGCTTCGGAAACCGTTTTACGGGTTTCAGGTACTCAGTATATTGGACGCAAAGCCTTTTGAGGACGCAGAGGACGGCAGCGAGAAATACCTGCTCTGTCCGGACGTCCGCGTGCTGGTGGTCGACGACGAGCCGATGAACCTGATGGTGGCCGAGGGCATTTTGGGGAATTATGGCATGCAGGTTACGACGGCGCACAGCGGCATGGAAGCGATCGGGCTCTGCCAGCAGGAAATGTTTGACCTGATCTTTTTAGACCATATGATGCCGGGCATGGACG
The DNA here is from genome assembly GCA_947625875.1 of uncultured Lachnospiraceae bacterium. Taxonomy (GTDB): domain Bacteria; phylum Bacillota; class Clostridia; order Lachnospirales; family Lachnospiraceae; genus Eubacterium_J. The sequence continues at coordinate 7,916 of CANQQG010000111.1, read as the reverse complement.
GGGTGGAGACGCTGCACCAGATCCGCAAACAGCAGACGGATCTGGATAAGAAATTTGTAGTGATCGCGTTTACGGCAAATGCGGTCAGCGGCGCAAAGGAGATGTTTTTAAGCGAGGGGTTTGACGAATTTATTTCCAAACCGATCGAAAATACAGAATTAGAGCGCGTATTGAAGAAAACCCTGCCGAAATCCGCGTACCGGTTTGCAGACGAAGCCGCGTACGCAAAGATGAAGGAAGAGCGGGACAAAAAGCGCAGGACGGCGGCGGACACAGCGAAAGCGGCGGAACAGAAGGCTGCAGGGGAAACCGGGGGCGGCGCGGAAGATCCGGCTGAGCGCTTAAAAGCGATCGGCGTCCATACAGAGGCGGGACTTGCGTACTGCCAGGACGATATGGAGTTTTATCAGGAGATGCTCGGGCAGTACGTGGAAGATGCGGAAGAAAAAGCGGCGGGCATGGAACAGTTTTATGCGCAGGAGGACTGGGCGAATTACCAGATTATCGTCCATGCATTAAAGAGCACGTCAAAGATGATCGGCGTGGACGACGTCTCGGAAATGGCAAAAGAAGCGGAAGGCGCCGCTAAGAGTTCCGATGCGGATTATATCCATGCCCATCATGGGGAGCTGCTCGACGCATACTGAAACAAGGTGCGGCAGATCTCGGAGATCCTTGGGGACGCAGGCGCGGGGGCGGAGAGCGTGGACGAGGAAAACCTCTCGGCGGTGTCCGCAGAGGAGCTGGTGGAAAAACTGGCCGAATTGAAAGATGTGCTTGTGACGTTTGAGGTGACGAGGGCGGAGATGCTGCTTGCGGAGATGAATGAGATGGCGTACCGGGGAGAGCCGGTGCGGGAAATGCTCCATGAGATCGCAGATGACGTAGAGGATCTGGAATATGACATGGCGTGTGATAAAGCGGTGGCGCTGATTGAGCGGATAAAAGGCGGTGAGGCATGATGATGAAAATAATGAAATGGCTGCGGCTTACGGGAGACGATGGCCTGGATCTGCAGGAGCGGTTGTTCCGCCTGATCGTATACATCGGCGTCTCCGGGCTGCTGATGGGCACATGCGTCGGCGCGGCTGCCGGGGAGAGTATGGCGAATATCGTCTCGCTGGCGGGTTCGGCGGTTATTTTTGCGCTGCTCGCGTTTGTCGCCATCCGCAGCCGCAGGATACAGCCCGGCGCGGTCATTATATCAGTGTATATTATCGTTATTGTATTGCCGCTGAATTTTTTTACGGCAGGCGGCATAAACGGCGGAGCTTCGATCCTGTATTTGTTCGGGCTTGTGTTTGTGTGCCTGGTCGTTAAGGGGAAGGCAAAGTTTGTATTGCTTGCAGGCGGGTACGCTTCGTATCTGGCATGCAGCTATTTCGCATATTTATATCCGGAAAAAATCGTCAGGCACTCGCCCGAGATGATATATACGGATACAATCGCGACGTTTACGGTCGTACTGGTCATTATCTGCTGCATGATCTTATTCCAGAATGCCGTTTATGAGGCGGAAAATAAGACGGCGCAGGAGCAGACAAAGGAGATCGAGGATTTAAACCGCGCGCAGAACCGGTTTTTTTCGAGCATGAGCCATGAGATCCGGACGCCGATCAATACGATTATCGGCCTGAATGAGATGATCCTGCGGTCGGATGTGTCAGATGAAGTGGCGGAGGACGCAAGGAATATCCAGGGGGCGGGAAAAATGCTGCTCACGCTGATCAATGATATCCTGGATATGTCGAAGATCGAGTCGGGCAAGATGGACATCGTGCCGGTCACATATGACGTCGGGGCGATGCTGTCCGATATTGTAAATATGATCTGGGTGCGCGCAAAGGATAAGGGGCTTGAGTTTCATATCGACGTGGACGAGACGATCCCCGCGCAGCTGTACGGGGATGAGGTGCGCATTAAGCAGATCCTGATCAATCTTTTGAACAATGCCGTCAAATATACGTCGGAAGGCTCGGTTACGCTGTCCGTCCAGTGCCGGAAAATGGATGACGGGAGCGTAGAGGCGTCCTATTCCGTTTCGGATACGGGCATGGGGATTAAAAAAGAGAGCATTCCGTACTTATTCCAGGCGTTTAAGCGTGTAGATGAGGAGAAGAACCGCTTTATCGAGGGGACGGGGCTGGGGCTCTCCATCGTAAAGCAGCTTGTAGACCTGATGGGCGGCGAGATCGCGGTCAACAGCGTTTATATGAACGGCTCGACGTTTGTCGTGACGCTCCCGCAGGGAATCGTGGGGGAAGCGATGCTTGGAAACCGCAATCTGGAAACCAGGCACGCCCTGAATGCAAGGGAGCATTATAAGCCGGTTTTTGAAGCGCCAAAGGCGAATGTCCTGATCGTAGATGATAATGAGATGAACCTGATGGTGGCAAAGAAGCTGCTTGGCAGCACAAAAGTCGGCATTGATACGGCCACAGGCGGTGAAGAGTGTCTCAGGCGGACGGCGCTGAAGCATTATGATGTGATCTTTATGGATCATCTGATGCCGGGCATGGACGGGATCGAATGCCTGCATGAGATTCGCAGCCAGACGGGCGGCCTGGCCGCGGATACGCCGGTGATCGCGCTGACGGCAAATGCGGGCGGAGAGAACCAGGCGCTTTATAAACGGGAGGGCTTTGACGGCTATCTGGTAAAGCCTGTCAGCGGGATACAGTTGGAAACAGAGCTGCTGCGGCAGCTGCCGAAAGCGCTTGTAAAGATGGTGAGCGCGGCGGACGGCGGGGATATGGCCGCAAGTCCTGTGCTTGGGCACAGGAGGAAACTGCCTGTCATGGTCACGACGGACAGTGTCAGCGACCTGCCGAAAACCCTGACGGTCAAAAACCAGATCGCGGTGCTGCCGTACCATGTTTTAACGAGCGGCGGCAGGTTCATGGACGGCAGGGAGATCGAATCGGACGGCGTGCTTGCCTATATGGAGGACGTGGAAAAATGGGCGCGTTCGGAAGAGCCGAGCGTGCAGGATTATGAGAAATTTTTTGCAGAGCAGCTTACGAAGGCGCAGCATATTATCCATATTGCAATGGGGAAACATGCCAGCAAGGGGTATGAAAATTCGCTGAAAGCGTCGCGGACGTTTGACAATGTGACGGTGTTTGATTCCGGGCATCTTTCCAGCGGCATGGGCCTGATTGTCCTGCAGGCGGCGCATTATGCGGCGGAAGGCATGACAGTGGACGCTATTTTAGAGGAGCTTCGGAATATGCGCAGGCGCGTCAGAACCAGCTTTATCGTGAGCAGCACGAAATATCTGGCGCGTTCCGGACGGATTTCGGCGCGTGTCAATGCCATATGCGAAGCGTGTATGCTGCACCCGACGATTGTGCTGAAAAACAGCAGCATGAAGGTCGGCGCGATCCGGATCGGGACAGAAGAGTCAATCCGCCGGAAATATATCTATTCGACGTTAAAGACGGCGGCGGAAATTGATACGAAGCTTTTGTTTATTACTTATGCGGGATTAAGGCAGGAGGATTTAAAGGAAATCGAAGAATACGTAAGGCGTAAGGTGGATTTCGAGCAGATCATTTTCCAGAAGGCGTCGCCTGCGATCTCGACAAACTGCGGGCCGGGCTGTTTCGGGCTGCTGTTTGCCATGAAACGATAATTATCCGGAAATCATAATGAAACGCGCGTTAAAATCTGTTATAATGGGAAAAGAGTCCGGGAAAAAAATCCCGGCAGGGGAGGAAACGCGCGTATGAAAGAAAAGATTCTGGTCGTGGATGATGAGGCCGCGATTGCGGATTTAGTAGAGCTGTACCTGAAAAATGACGGATACGAGGTGTATAAATACCATACGGCGGCGGAGGCGCTTGCCTGTGTGGAGCGCGAGACGCTGAGCCTTGCGGTTTTGGACGTCATGCTCCCCGATATGGACGGGTTTGCGCTTTTGCGCAGGATTCGGGAGCGTTATCTGTTTCCGGTCATCATGCTTACCGCAAAGGTGGAGGATACGGACAAGATCACAGGGCTTACGCTCGGCGCGGACGACTATATGACCAAGCCGTTTAACCCGCTGGAATTGGCGGCGCGCGTGAAAACGCAGCTCCGGCGGTATATCCGTTATAATAAAAAAGAACCGGAACCGGCGGAAATTTTAGAATATGATATCCGGGGGCTTTCGATCTCGAAAGAGAGCCATAAGTGTTTTTTAAATGGCAGAGAGCTTGCGCTGACGCCGATGGAGTTTAACATTTTGTGGTATCTGTGCAGCCGCCGCGGGAGCGTGGTGTCCTCCGAGGAATTGTTCGAGCATGTCTGGGGAGAAAAATATATTGACAATAACAATACGGTTATGACGCATATTGCAAGGCTGCGTGAAAAAATGGGCGAGCCTGCGCGGAAGCCGAAGTTTGTCCGGACGGTCTGGGGAGTGGGGTATACGATTGAGTGATCAGAGGCGGGAACGGAAGAAAGGGCGCATCAATGCGCTGACGAAACAGCTGGTGACGCAGTATTTTTTGGTGACGCTGCTATTTATCGCGGCAGTGATCGGGTTTATCTGGTTTGCATGGCGGTTCTGCAACAATTTTATCTGGCAGCCGGACGATCCGCTGTATCAGGTTTTAAAACCGATCAAAGACCATATCCTATTGGCGGGAGGCCTGATCTGCTTTCTGGGATATGTCCTGATCACGTATTATTTTCTTTCCAGGCCGCTGTATTATCTGGACGAGATCATTACGGAATCGCTGCGGCTTGCGCATCCGGAGACGGAGCCGCTGCGCCTGCCGCCGGCGCTCAGGAATGTGGAAGACGAGATGAACCTGGCGCGGGAGAACGCTCTGCGCAACGCGCAGCTTGCAAAAGAGGCGGAGCAGCGGAAAAACGATCTGATCGTTTATCTGGCGCATGATCTGAAAACGCCGCTCACAAGCGTGATCGGGTATCTGACGCTGCTGCATGATGAGCCGGAGATCTCGCCCGGGCTGCGCGCCCGTTATTCCGGCATTGCGCTCGATAAGGCGCAGCGGCTGGAGGATCTGATCAATGACTTTTTTGACATCACGCGGTTTAATCTGACGACGCTTACGATAGAAAAGCGGGAACTGAATCTGAGCCGTATGTTAGAGCAGATCACAAGTGAGTTTGAGCCGGTTCTGGCGGAAAAGGAACTGCGCTGGAACCTGCAGATTGCGCCGGAAGTGCGCATATCCGGCGATGCGGACAAGCTGGAGCGCGTGTTTGACAATCTGATCCGCAACGCCATCAATTACAGTTATCCCGGTACGGAGATCCGGCTGAAAATGCTGCTGCCGGAAGCGGGGCGGCAGGCGGAGCTTGTCATGGAAAACCGGGGAAAGACGATCCCGCCGGAACGGCTGTCCCATATTTTTGAGCAGTTTTTCCGGGTGGATGCGTCGCGTTCTTCGGCTACCGGCGGAGCGGGGCTGGGGCTTGCGATCGCAAAGGAGATCGTGGAGCTGCATGGCGGGACGATCATGGCGGAGAGCGCGGACGAACGGATACGGTTTGTCTTGCGGTTGCCGGTGGAGGAATGCGCGGAAGGTCTGCAAAAAAAATAACAGCCATGCCGGACAGGGGCGTCCATGCATGGCTGTTTCTTTTCGCGTATTTCCTGCAAAAGCGGGAACGCAAAGATTATTTTGCGAGCAGCATCATGATCTCGTTGCTTCTTGTGATAAATTTCGTCATCGCTTCCGGCGCGAGCGGCTGGTTGCTGATCATGGCAAGATCGTAAAGCTGCTGGCAGAACATCGGCACGTGTTCGGAATCTTTGTGTTCAAAAATGTACTGGACGAGCGCATTGTTCGCGTTTAAGATCAGCGTCTGGTCGCCGCCGAACATGGAGTCGTCCATACCGCCCATGCCGCCCATTGCATACATCTTCATCATATCCTGCATACGCCGCCCTTCTTCGGAGAGCGTAATGACAGAGGAGATCGTTTCGTTTTTCAGTTTCTCGACTTTTACGGTCAGCTTTTCATTGGAGAGCGCTTTGCGGAACACTTCCGTCAGGGCGTCTGTCTCCGGTTTTAAGTCCTCTTCGGAGCTTTCCTCTTTTAATGATTCCGTTACGTCCGCATCGATGCGCATGAAGCGGAATTTTTCATTGCGGCGCTCTAACTGCGTAATGAAAGAGGAGTCGATGTTGTGGTCTAAAATGACAGCGTCCATGCCCTGTTCTTTGAACATATTGATATACTGGCTCTGCTGTTTTTCGTCCGTTACGTAGTAGATCGTTTTGCGCGTGTCTTCCTCCGGCGTGTCGGCGGCGTCGTCTGTCGCGGATGTGCCGTCCGCATTTTCGACCTCGACCGTTTCCCCGGCAGGTTTTTCGGCATCTGTTTCGTCAGCCTTTAAGCATTCCGGAAGCGTGAGGTATTTGTGGTCAAGATTCTTGAATAAGATATAATCATTCATCTTGTCGCAGAATTTTTCATCTCTCAGGCAGCCGAATTTAATGAACGGGCTGATATCGTCCCAGTATTTTTCGTACGCTTCTTTTTCCGTCTTGCACATGCCGATCAGCTTGTCCGCGACTTTCTTTGTGATGTACTCGGAAATCTTTTTTACAAAGCCGTCGTTCTGCAGCGCGCTTCGGGAGACGTTCAGCGGCAGATCCGGACAGTCGATCACGCCTTTTAAGAGCATTAAAAATTCAGGAATGACTTCCTTGATATTGTCAGCGATAAATACCTGGTTGTTGTACAGTTTGATCGTGCCCTCAATGGAATCATACTCCGTATTGATTTTCGGGAAGTAGAGGATGCCTTTTAAATTGAACGGGTAATCCATGTTCAGGTGAATCCAGAATAACGGCTCTTTGTAATCATGGAATACCTTGCGGTAAAACTCTTTGTATTCGTCGTCCGTACAGTCCTTCGGCGTTTTTGCCCAGAGCGGGTTCGTGTCATTTAACGGGACAGGGCGTTTTACGATCTTTAATTTTTCGGTGCGCGGGGAAACCTCTACGACTTCCTTTTCGCCGTTTTCCTTTTCTTTTTCTTCGGTCTTTGCCTCTTCGATGATCGTCTCGATCACCGTATCGTCGTCGCGCTTGTCCGCCGGGTCGATCGTTTCGTATTCCGGCTCCGCGTTTGCCTTGCTTAAATAAATCGGCGTCGGCATGAAAGAGCAGTACTTTTCAATGACTTCCCTTGCGCGGTATTCATTGGCAAATTCCAGGCAGTCTTCGTTTAAATACAGCGTGATCGTTGTTCCGACACTGTCTTTCTCGCCGTCCGCCATGTCAAATTCTGTGCCGCCGTCGCAGGACCAGTGCACAGCCGTCGCGCCCTCTTTATAGGATAACGTGTCAATTGTCACCTGGTCGGCTACCATGAACGCGGAGTAAAAGCCCAGCCCGAAATGGCCGATGATCTGGTCTTCGTTTGCTTTGTCTTTATATTTTTCCAGAAAGTCGGTCGCGCCGGAAAAGGCGATCTGGTTGATATATTCTTCCACTTCATCGGCAGTCATGCCCAGCCCGTTATCGGTGACGGAAATCGTTTTTTCGTCCGGGTTCACTACGATCTGCACCTGCGGCTTATAGTTGTCCGGAAATGTGTATTCGCCCATCATTTCCAGTTTTTTCAGCTTCGTGATGGCGTCGCATCCGTTTGAGATCAATTCGCGGTAAAAAATATCGTGGTCAGAATATAACCACTTTTTAATGATCGGGAAAATATTATCACTGTTGATGGAAAGATTTCCATGTTTGTTGCCCATAGCAATGCACTCCTTTTATTTTTGTTTATTGTAAATACTAATACTTGCGTTTTAAAATGTCAATACAAAATCAGCGCTCTTTTGTGTTGAGCGCTAACAAAATTTTAAAAAACCCCGATTTTATGCGGTTTTACGGATTTCTTAAAATTTTATAAATTGGCAGTTGTTTCCGTCAGGGATGCATTGCTTTCGGG
>CANQQG010000110.1 GCA_947625875.1 uncultured Lachnospiraceae bacterium | reverse complement strand
ATCCATACTCCATCCCTCCTATCCCACACAATACTGACGGAGCATTCCATCCGCGCTTTTATTTTACCACCGATGCGGCCATAATGCAATAAGCGCATCAGGACACATTACGAGTTGCAGTTCATCCAAAAATGATGTATCATTACAGCAATGCCAAAACCGCTGCAATTTATGGCGCGCTCTCACGCATATGCGCCTAATCGCAAGCGCTGCCTTTGGCTTATCGAAGGCAAAAAATCCGACCATTTTTCCATGCTGAAAAACGGCTCGGATTGTGCCTGCAGGGGGCGCAAAACGTCCGGTGAACGTTTGCTCTGCGCCGACCGAAGCGGCAGCGCAGACAACTTCCCCTGACTACTTGTCATGCTTCTAAAACGGAGCGTTTTACAAATGCCGTAAACGACAGATATCCGTATTTCCCAGCCTTGTGTGCGGTTCCGGTTTGTCGGACCAAAGATTTTTTATCCGTCTAAAATAAACCGTCCTCAAATCACTTGTTAATCTTCCTCAATAAATGCTATGTAAGATCCATCTAACCAATCATACCTTCCATCTACTTTTTTGCTGGATTAGAATTGAAATGATTCGTTGCAATAATGTCTTGTACCTTATTCATATGATATTTTATAGTATCACCTTCTGAATATTTAAACCACGAATAGCTACCATTTACTTTTTCTATCACAGCAACCACACCATTCCGTTGGGATGTTCTATCCTTCTTGTTGTTTTATTATGCCATACGTTGTCCCTTTACAATAGTTATCACTATATCTACCAATTTATCCACATCATTCTCTGTTTCAAGAACATCCATATACTCCTCTAAATATTTATAGCTATCCATATCTGCTTTGACGGCATCAAATATTTTTTTGCCATAAACCCAGTACTTCCAATAGGAATGATTACGTTTTTATTATCTTTCGCAATAATATTCAGAATAATCATCCACAAATACAGTTTGCATTCCATAACGAGCGAAATCTTTTGCACGTAATTCCTGTCTTGCTTTTTCATATCCATAATCCTTGCCATCACCGTAATCCGATTCTTGAATCCTCCTTTTAAAATTGTTCTAAAAAGTGGTCTTTTATTATCATACAAAACATAATCGTCTTTTGTTAAGACAGCTTTTGCAGGGTGATCCACATCACCATGCATCTTATATACAACCGCATCTCTATTCGCCAGGGCTTTCGATAGCTGATCAGAATCCATCTTAACATCTACTTTTCTATTTTGCTTTTCATTCTCTTTTTCAATCAGTTTATCGTAATTTGTAGTCCGATAAGTTGATATCGGCAACCGGGCAATTATTTCTACATTCTCATTTTCGCCAACTTCAGCATTAAACACATTTAAGATTTCCTGATTTATACTTCCTTTGGATCCTGATTCGTTTCTACAATACTGGGCAACTGACAGATAATCCTTTTCTTTTTCAATATCAAGTTTCGCAGTTTTAGCCAGTGGTCTCAAAAGATTTTTCCAATCCACATAACCGGATGCTCTTGATAAGCCTGCTCCAGCAAATATCCCCGCATTTCCTTCCCGTATTGCCTGGTTAAATCTCCTGATCAACACCTCTCTTAATACTTCCACCTGTTTTCTCCCAACTCAACATATTCATACATCGCGCATTTACCTTCCAAATCCTGCTTATATGTATCTCTGGTTGCTATTGTGCCACCTCTTTTGCCTGTTCGCAATTACTTCGCCAAAGTGTCTGAGCTAATTCGGCAAATCCTTTAACAGTCTTTTCCCTCAATCAAATTCTCAATCATTTCCTTGCTTCTCTCATAAGATCCCCTCCTGACCGGCATCTTTCCCTTTTTCAGTATTTTACAAGATAACGGTATAAGTTTGCCTTAACCCTGTTGTTCCTTTTTGCAACTTCTGATAACAATTCACCCTTTTTTCTTTTACTGTTTCAGACACGTTTCCTTCAGTCCACAACTGTAATCGCCCCTGTAGATATACCTTCAAACATTTTAGGACAAATAAATCTATTATTTTGGCGGTAAAAAATCAATTTTTTCTGTGCATTGGGATGATTATCCGGCATAATTGAACTATGGAAAATATTAATTTATGTGGGTACAAATCTCTGAAACAATTATATTTATAATTTTTTAGCGCTCCTCTGGCACATTGACTGCATTTCCCGACCAAAAATACAGTATTTATTCCAATGCCGCAAAAAAATAAATGCAGATACCATAATGTAAACTACACTCCAATATCTGCATTTATCTACTGTGCTAAAAAGGCACGCAATCCCCTGCGCACCTTTTTATAAAGCTGTTTTATTCTGTTCCTGCAACAATCACTGCCTGTTATTTTACAAGCATCTCCTCACGCTCTGTAAGCCACTCACGGACTGTATCTGTATCAACTTCAGCCACATCCGCGATTTCCTCGCACGACATTCCTTTTTCCCAAAGTCTATACGCCATTGCTTTGGCCTGTTCCATCTTGCCCACTGAAATCCCTTTATTCAAAACGCCCATACTCAAGTTGCACATGCTCTGCACCTCCTCGCTCATTTTCCTGCTCACGCTGATCTTAAACTCGTTCTGCAGTGCGTCCAGCTTATCCTCATAGCTGAGATTCGTAGAGAACATCTTGCTCAAAAGCCGGACTGCATTATCTTCACTGTTTTCTCCCTTGCGTCCAAGCCGCAGCACCACGACCGTCATCAGGTCATAGTCCTTTTTCTCCTCATGGAAATCCCCTCTCAGACACTCCTCCGTGAAAGAGTATCTGTTTATGGTATCGGAACGAACATCCGCCGTATCTTCGCACAGCCAGATACTCACGCATTTTTTGATCTTCCCGTACTCCTGGTCTTTAAATATTGTGCCCCGCTGAGCGGAAATCATTCTGGCCGTATAATAGACGCCGCGCTTCGGAATCGGATAACCCGGCGTGTCCCGGTTCTGAATTTCGCAGTTGATCAAAATTTCGATCTGTCCGCCATCAGACGGAAGCGCCGCAATGAAACGAACGTCAAAATAAACCGTGCCGTCCTTTTGTGACTTGTCGGCAGTAGGCTTGCCTTCTATTTTGTCGTCCCCGCTCATCATGCCGGGATCGTCCTGCCTGTCCGGGTGGTCCTGATGGACCGCAGTCTTTCTCAGCTCCGGCTCGCCCTCGATAAACTTCTCCGCGATCTCCTGCACCGTATACGCCGCATACTCGTCAAGCGCGCTCTTTAATATATATGCCAGAACCGACTTCTGGGCCACAATGTTTCTCGCCGACTCATCGTACTTAAACGTGGCGTTTTCATCCGCCACTTTTAAATTCTGCGCAATCTCACTCGGCGCATATACGGTTCCTGTTTTCTTCCCTCCGGAGAAGCGGCCCGCTTCACCCTGTCCGGATGAATCCATACTCCATCCCTCCTATCCCACACAATACTGACGGAGCATTCCATCCGCGCTTTTATTTTATCACCGATGCGGCCATAATGCAATAAGCGCATCAAGCCACATTGCGAGTTGTGTTTTTTCATTTGAAAATGATTGATTTTCCATCCATCAATGATGTATCATTACAGCAATGCCAAAACCGCTGCAATTTATGGCGCGCTCTCACGCCCATACTGTGGCAGTTTTTTATTTTCTTCATCTTCCCCACAGCATAAAATAATACGCCGGATACGGCGTTATGGGGTCTGTGCGGCTCCCCTATGGGAGCCAGAACCTGCACATGTATTGTTTTGGCACGTCGGATTGCATCCTGCTTCCGACACCGCCTGATAACAGGATTGCCGCGTTTATGTCGCCCTCCTTAAAATTTCAGTTCCCTGATGTCGGCGAGCGTCTCCCCGTAGGGCCTGTCCTTGCCAAAGAGAAGCGTCGTGCCCAGCACGAAGCCTTTTACGCCCTTGGGGGCATACTCTAAAATCCGCTCCGCACTGCAGGCTCCGTCCCAGTACAGCTCAAAATCCATATCTTCCTTAATGGCGAGCAGCTTTGTGATCTTCTTTCCGACATAAGGGAGGAACATCTGCCCGGCATTGCCCGGATTGACTGACATCACTAACACCTTTTTTACGATGCGCAGCATCTCCATGACGTTTTCCACGGATGTTCCGGGATTGATCGCAATGCCCGGTACCATACCGGCATTGATGATCTTCTGCAGCGTCGTGGAAGGATGGTACTCCGCCTCCGGATGGATATACACGGTATCCCCCTTGCGTAGGTTTTGCAGGAAAAGCGCAATTGTGTTGTTGGGATGCTCGATCATAAGATGGACATCCAGCGGCTTTTCCGTTGCGCTGGCTATGTAGCGCATGTCATTCAGGGACATGGCGTAATTGGGAACATAGCGGCCATCCATGATGTCGATGTGAAAGGAGTCGATGCCTCCCTCCTCCAAGCTTTTTACCTCTGTCTCCAGATGGGCGTAGTCGGCGCACATCATGGAGGCGGTTAATTCAAAGTTCATGGTCTTTCTTCCTTTCCTTTTTTATTCCAAGCGCTTCTATAATCCGTTCACAATTATTGCCGTCATGATACTTATGCATCTTCTTCATCAAGCCTTCTCTTTTTTCTTTCATAGAATCTTTTCCATGTGAAACCTCTATGATAAATTCACAGAAATCCTCAAATGTAAAAATTTCTTTTCCCGGAAGCCATTCCTGTATCGGATCAAATATAAAACCTCTGCTTTGGGCATATTCCTCCACATCCTCCAGCGTAAAAGCAATCGGGCGATTTAACAGCAGGTAATCCACTGCCGCTGAAGAGTAGTCGCTGATCAGCGCATCTGCCAATGGCAAAAGGCGGTTAATCTGGATGTCCCTCACATATAATTCATGATTGTCCAAAAGAATGATATTTGAAAGATGTCCACAGTTGACCGAATTTTTATCCTGAAATGGATGCAGTTTAATGACCAGTATAATATGCTCCCTCTCCAATAGGGCATTCAACATTTTTAACCTTTCAAAGGAGGACACAACCGGCAGACCCGTATCCGATTCCCGCTGATACTCACTCAGGCTGAAAAGCGCTGTATCCGCAGCCCGGAATGTCGGAAGCCAGAAAATGCACCGCATTCCCTCCTGCAATCCGAGCCATTCCCTGTATTCCTTCTCCGGCATATGGAACAGCCAGTCCTGCTTTGCGTAACCCGTCACAAGCAGCTGCCGGCTGTTCAGTCCATAAATCCGCTCATGGATTTCGGCATAAATATCACTGATCACGGTTGTATATTCGTAGCGTTTTTCACAACGCACAAAATTCACCCTTGTCTTAAATCCACAGCCGTGCCACAGCTGGATCCGTGTCTGATCCGAACGGCAATTTCTTGCAAATCCGTATGCGTCGGTAAAAAAAATATATTTGGCCAGGCAGAGCGCATGGTAATAACGGTCCCTTTCCTCCGGCATGTCCGACACTGACCAATCAAAGGAAAGAAACTCCACATTTTTCCTGCGGCGCTTTTCAAACGCTTTGGGATCTTTTACCAGCCATACCAGCTTCCATGTCTCATCATAGCCTTCCGCCAGCATATGCTCAAACAAAGCCCTGGCATTGTCAGAGAAATCCGTCCCTTCTATGTAAGAAGAAGCATGCGGCCCACTCCGAAAAATCATTATGTTTTCCAGTTTTGCATTCCGGCAGTGTTTTCGATACTCCATTTCATACGCTGTTTCTTTATTTTCAAAGTAATAGATAACAGTCAGATGTCCGGCTAACTCTCTGCTTAACGCCTCATACGCATCCCAAAAATAATCGCTGGTGATTAATATGCCGCTTTTGTCCCAATCCAATTTTTTTAAGGAATCCATTCCCTGTACAGTCAGACGTTTCCCCTGAAAATCAAATTCCCCCTGATTCCTTACATTTTCATCAACAATGCCTGCAATCCGGCTGTATAAATCATATGTCTTGCATAACTCACTCAGGTGGGAAACAGACTTCTCAAAGCAATAAACCTGTTTATCCCTCAGCTTCTCTATATTTTCACTGGTCAGCTTTTCAAGCTTCATTCGGCTCCTCCGTCTCCAGCAGTCCTTCCGCCTCTGCAAATTTCCAGAAGATTTCCCTCTGTTCAAACCACAGGATTTGATTTTCCAATGCCCCATCTTTTATGAGCTGTTCCTTTATCTCTTCCGCTTTCCTCTGGTTCTTGATCGTGATAACAATGAAATCATAGTTCACTTCTTTTAAAAATGCTGGATTTTCTACCTGCAGTTCCCCGTCCGTATATCTCCCATAGCCATAATCAATACAGCCAATATATGACGCCTCTCCTCTCACCTCGATCTGACGCTTATATTTTCCGCCGAGCTCCCCGCCGCCATATAGCACAATCCTGGCATTTTTCGGAATCTTATCCAGCCAGTATGGATCTACCCAGAGCAGGTTTCGATTCTTAAATCCCATCCGTTGGTTTAGTCCGATTACAAGGAGTTCTGTGATATAAAGCTCCGCCTGTGTCCGCATGGTTTCCGTAAAATTTGGATGCCGGTATAATCTGCATAGAAAAGAGTAAACTTCCTGGATATGGGACAGATACTCTGTATCTGGGCTATGCGCCATAGACGTGGAATGAATACAGTAATGATAATACGCCTTTTTCAGGACGTACACGGATGTGCACTCCAACACATATGTGAGCAGACACATCTTATCCTCCGCAATGGAGATCACATCCGGAATCTGCCGCTGCACTTTCTTCATCATATCTGCCCGAAACAACTTGCTGCATAACGTACCTCTCAGCCCGGTTTCCTTTGCCTCCAGACGATAAATTGTATTGTCACGCAAAAGCTTTATTTTTTTTTCGTTGTACATTCCTTCCGGTATCGTGTCATAATGAATCGTGGTATAGTTCCCTTCCAACAGATATCCGCTGGTTACCAGATCCGCCTGCGTCTCTTCCGCTTTTTCATACAGCCGCTCATACATTTCACCCTCTACCCAGTCATCACTGTCTACATAGCCGATGTATGCTCCTGCCGCAAGGCGCACGCCATCTTTTCTTGCCGCAACAAGCCCTTCATTTTCCTTATGTACGACCCGAATCCGCTTGTCTTCGGCTGCATACTCATCAAGAATACGCGGAGAATCATCCGTAGATCCATCATCAATACAGATAATTTCTATATCCTGCAGCGTCTGCCCTTTGAGACTGTCCAGGCATTGCATTAAATACGGTCCGGCATTGTATACCGGTACGATAACCGATGCTTTTATCATTTCTCATCCACCTTTTTTCCATATCTAAATATCTTTCTCCATCAAAATGCCGTTCTCTATCAGGTATACATTGGAATACCCCGACATTTCGCTTATCATTGCACTCCTTTGGAACGAGTACAACTTTACTTATATCCTTCAAGCGCCAAAGCCGAAGCATCTGTTGATCTGCCGTTGCTGTATATGCAGAAAAATTCCGTATTGTGGAATGACTGTAACAATGCGCTATCCATACATTCTTTTATATACTTTTCCGTACTATAAACAAGCATTACCACGATTAATGTCGGATTGCCCATTCTCTCATCTCCGCATAAACGCAAAAACTATTTTGCTGATATTCTCTCTATCACATATTCACAATTCTCAATAAAGCCCTCTTTTATTTTTCGCTGTTCCAAATCAAACCATGTTGCAGCATATTGATGTATAGAAAAAGAATTGACAGTAGGAGATCCAAAACCGTAGGCGTTGACTGGCGCAAAATACTCAGCAGACAACGCTATAAACTCTTTGTAAATCTGAATGCGCCCGTCCCTTTTCAGGCCATATTTTTCCAATACCCTTGTCTGATACTCCGGCGATGCGACCAAATTTAACGAACCGTCATCTTTTCTGAATTCCAGTTGTTCATACTCCTCTATCATAGCTTCTAAAATACAATGCTTCTTATGCGCCCCAAAACCCAGGCCAAACGCTATATGACTGTTGTCTTCAAAACCGCAGAACATCTCATAACCCAGCAGGCTGTCCAGCGGCTTCAGCAACTCCACATCCGTATCCAGATAAATTCCGCCATATTCATTCACAATATCCATCCGGGCATAATCCGGTACGAAGCCCCATTTCTTCGCCTCATACGCCTGCCGCATATACCGATTTTTCGTCACGTCATAATTGCTCTCATCCCAGCGGATGATCTCATAATCCGGGCAGCATTTTTTCCAGGCGTCAATGTTCTTCTGAAACCGCTCCGGCATCTCGCCGCCGCCAAACCAGCAGTAATGAATCGTTTTGGGGATCACCGGCGGTTTTGCGTCATCAAACACGACATGATTTACATCCCCGGTAAATATGCTCGGAATATAAAATGACAATCCATCGCACACCGGAATCTGGTCGAGCTGCAGGATCATTTCCTTGGC
>CANQQG010000109.1 GCA_947625875.1 uncultured Lachnospiraceae bacterium | reverse complement strand
GCATACGAAAAAGGGACAGCTCTGATGCACCGGCTGTATCAGGATTTTACTTATGAAAAAAATGTGACGGATATCCGGACGACGGCGGAGGAGGCGTGGCGGCTTGGAAAGGGCGTCTGCCAGGATTATGCGCATATCATGATCGCGCTGAGCCGCATGGAGGGGATCCCGGCGCGCTATGTGTGCGGGATGCTGACCGGGGAGGGCTTTAGCCACGCATGGGCGGAGCTTTTATGCGGCGGCCGCTGGTATGCGTTTGACCCGACCAACGATGTGATCGTATCGGATTCCCATATTAAAATCGGCGTGGGGCGCGACGCGTCGGACTGCGAGATCAACCGCGGCGTCATGATGGGCGGCGGGAACCAGTCGCAGATCATCCGCGTCAATGTAGAAGAGAAATAAGGATGGTATTATGGTAAAGACAATTGCATCGGTAAAGCTTCCGGTGGATGAGGCGCTGGAAATCAAAAAGAACCGGATCATGCCGGATGGCATGGAAGAAGGGAAATGCAAACGGATCAGCATTGTGACGGGCATACATGGGGATGAGCTGGAAGGGCAGTATGTCTGTTTTGAACTGATCCGGCGGATCGAAGAACATAAGGAGCTGCTGAACGGCATCGTGGACGTATACCCCGCGATGAACCCTCTGGGCATCGATTCCATTACGCGCGGCATCCCCGCGTTTGACCTTGATATGAACCGGCTGTTTCCGGGCAGCAGGGACGGGGACATGACGGAGTACCTGGCGGATCAGATCATTGCGGATATACGCGGCTCGGACGTCTGCATGGACATCCACGCAAGCAATATTTATCTGACGGAAATCCCGCAGATCCGCATTAATGAACTGCATAAAGAAACGCTTGTGCCGCTGGCGCGCCATGCGAACGTTGATTTTATCTGGGTGCATGGCGCCAATACGGTGCTGGAATCGACGCTGGCGCACAGCCTGAACAGTATCGGAACGCCGACGCTCGTTGTGGAGATGGGCGTGGGGATGCGGATCACGCGATCTTATTGCAATCAGCTTACGGACGGCATTTTTCATTTGATGCGCACGATGGGTATCTGGAGCGGGGAGACGGCAGAGCCGAGGGAACCGCTTTTATCCGAAGACCCGGACGACGTCTGGTATCTGAATGCCGCGACTGCAGGCGTATTTGTCCCGCATGTGCGCCACTGGGAGCGTTTGAAAAAAGGCGACGCGATCGGGAGTATCATAGATCCGCTGCGAGGGAAAGTGTTGGATGAGATCCTTGCGCCCGCAGACGGCATTTTATTTACCATACGCGAGTATCCGGTCGTGGACGCGGGCTCGCTTGTCGGCAGGCTGCTCTCGGCGGACCTCAGATAAATATTATGCAGTAAAAAATAATGGAGATAAGGATTCATGGAGAAAAAAATCATATATGAGATCAAATCGCTTTACCGGGATGATTTCCGCGTGACCGGATATGAGTTTGGGGCGGGCGGGCCGTCGGTATGCGTTGTGGGCAGTATGCGCGGGAACGAGGTGCAGCAGTTATACGCCTGTTCGCAGCTCGTAAAGCGGCTGAAACGGATGGAAGAGACGGGCAGCCTGCATAAAGGGCACAAAATCCTTGTGATCCCATCCGTAAATCCGTATTCGATGAATATAAAAAAAAGGTTCTGGCCGACGGACAATACGGACATCAACCGCATGTTTCCGGGCTATTCGCTGGGCGAGACGACGCAGCGCATTGCCGCGGGCGTTTTTGAGGCCATCAAAGATTATAAATACGGGATGCAGTTCGCGTCATTTTATATGCCGGGCAGGTTTACGCCGCATGTGCGCATGATGAAAGCGGGTTTTGAAAACGTGGAGCTGGCAAAAAAATTCGGGATGCCGTATGTCGTGCTGCGCAATACGCGCCCGTATGACACGACGACTCTGAATTATAACTGGCAGGTCTGGGAAACGCATGCGTTCAGCATTTACACAACGACGACCGCGCAGGTGGATAAGGACAGCGCGGAGACGGCGGTGCGCAGCATCTGCACATTCCTTGTAAAGGAAGGGATCGCGGATTATAACGGCCACGAGGGCTATCATTCCATGGTCGTGGAGGATACCGATATGCTGTCGGTGCGGACAAAGACAGCCGGTATTTTTGAAGCGCTGGTAAATGTCGGGGATGAGGTCATAGAAGGGCAGCCGCTTGCGCAGGTGATTGACCCGTATGAAGGGGAGGTGCGCGAAACGCTCGTCTCGCCGCAGAGCGGCATTGTCTTTTTCTGCCACGACGATCCGCTGACATATGCAAATACGGCGGTCATCAAACTGATCAGCGGTACAGGGCGGTTGTAAGATGGCGGAAAAGCTGATATGGGAGATGAGCATATGTATGAGGTTTTGATGGAACTTATGGAGCCGAAGATCCAGGAGAGGGAGCAGTGGGCGGCGCGGCAAAGCGCGCGGCAAACAGCGGAAAGGATGCTGCGGAAAGGAAAAATGCCGTTGGAAGACATAGCGGAATATTCCGGGCTTTCGATTGAAGCTGTCAGGCAGATGAAAACAGAGATACAGTAATGCCATTCTTAAAAATATTTGCTTTTTTGAAAAATCTTCGGTATAATGGCAACCATATTATGCGGTCAGACCGCAAAAGGAGGTTTTTTATATGAAAAAGATTTTAGCTGCAATTGTAACCTGTACATTGAGCGTGTGCCTGTTGGCGGGCTGCGGCGGCGCGGAGGGCGGCGATAAGGCGTCGGACGTCGGCGCGCAGTCCGCGGCGGAGAATACGCAGTCCGGCGGGGACAGCGCGGCGGACGACAGCGGCGCGGCGGCGTTTACGACAGTGAACGAGGGTGTGCTGACTATGGCGACGAATGCGGCGTTCCCGCCGTATGAGTATTATGAAGGCGATGAGATTGTCGGGATTGACGCGGAGATCGCAAAGGCGATCGCGGATAAGCTGGGTCTGGAATTAAAGATTGAAGACATGGAGTTTAACTCGATCGTCATTGCCGTAGACGGCGGCAAGGCGGATATGGGGCTCGCGGGCATGACGGTTACGGATGAGCGCAAGGAAACGGTAAACTTTACGGATTCTTACGCGACGGGCATCCAGGCGATCATTGTAGCGGACGATTCCGATATCGCGGGGCTTGACGACTTAAAGGAAAAAAAGATCGGCGTACAGCTTGCCACGACGGGAGATACCTATGCGACAGAGGATTTCGGCGCGGATTACGTGGAGCAGTATAATAAGGGCGCGGACGCGGTCATGGCGTTAAAGCAGGGCAAGATCGACGCGGTCATCATTGATAAGCAGCCCGCGCTCTCTTTCATTGAAAGTACCGAAGGGCTGAAGATCCTGGATACGGATTACGTGCAGGAGGATTACGCCGCATGTATCGCAAAGAGCAATGAACCGCTGTTGGAAGCAGTCAACGGCGCGCTCTCGGAACTGAAAGAAGACGGAACCATTCAGGGTATCCTTGATAAATACATCAAGGCGGAGTAATTGAGAGGGCTTTGGTTTGTTTGAAGAACTGAAAGAAAAGATCATATTAAATTTTGTAGAGCAGGAGCGGTGGCGTTATATTACGGACGGCCTGAAAATAACGTTTCTCGTGACGATACTGGCGCTTTTGATCGGTATGCTGATCGGTATGCTGGTCGCGATCATCCGTACCGCGCATGACCAGATCGGGAAAGAGCATTTAAGCGGTGCGGGCGGGTTTGCGCTTCGGGCGCTGAATGTGGCCGCGCGGCTGTATCTGACGGTTATCCGGGGCACACCGACGCTCGTTCAGCTTTTGCTGCTGTTTTTTGTATTCCTTGTCAACTGGGAGAGCAAGGTGTCGGTTGCTGTCGCGGCGTTTGCGATTAATTCCGGCGCTTACGTGGCGGAGATCTTCCGTTCCGGCATCATGTCGATCGACAAAGGGCAGATGGAGGCGGGGCGTTCCCTGGGGCTTGGCTATGCGACCGTAATGCGCCGGATCATATTGCCGCAGGCGTTTAAAAATACCCTGCCCGCGCTGGTAAACGAAAGCATCACGCTTTTGAAGGAAACTTCGATCTGCGGCTATATCGGCTTAAACGAGCTGACAAGGGGCGGCGATATTATCCGCGGCATTACATACGAGCCGCTGCTGCCGCTGCTTGCAGTCGCGCTGATCTACCTTGTCATTGTCATGTTCTTTACATGGATCATGGGGAAACTGGAAAGGAGGCTGCGGGAAAGTGATCGCCGTTAATCATCTGACCAAGAAATTTGGGAAACAGCTTGTTCTGGATAATATTTCCGATAAGATCGAAAAAGGCGAAAAAGTCGTTATTATCGGGCCTTCCGGTTCCGGAAAATCGACGTATCTGCGCTGCCTGAATCTGTTAGAGCAGCCGACGGCGGGGCAGATCATTTTTGACGGGACGGATATTACAAAAAAGGGAGTGGATATCAATAAGATCCGGCAGCAGATGGGGATGGTGTTCCAGCATTTTAATTTATTCCCGCATCTGTCGATCATGGACAATATCACGCTCGCCCCTACAGAGTTAAAGCTGATGAAAAAAGAAGAGGCCAGTAAGGAGGCGCTGCGCCTGCTGCGGCTCGTAAACCTGGAGGATAAGGCGGACGCGTATCCGGGCCAGCTCTCGGGCGGGCAGAAACAGCGGATCGCCATTGTGCGCGCGCTGGCGTTAAAGCCGAAGATGATGCTGTTTGACGAGCCGACGTCCGCGCTCGACCCGGAGATGGTCGGGGAAGTGCTTGCGGTTATGAAAGGGCTTGCGGACGACGGCATGACGATGGCGGTCGTGACGCACGAGATGGGATTTGCAAGGGAAGTCGCCACGCGCGTCCTTTTTATGGACGGCGGCCATATTATGGAGCAGGGGACGCCGGAGCAGATCTTTACAAACCCGCGCAATGCGCGGACGCAGGAATTTTTATCCAAGGTATTATAAAAATGGACAGGGAAATTTTCCCTGCCTGTTTTTTTATTTATTTTTCACTTATCTCTTATGAAAATATAATAAAAGGACGAAATATAAGATAACGGGATTTTCTGCCCGGCGCCGGACTGCTATAAAATTCAGAAGGGAAAACAGGGGTGGTAGAATGAGTCTTTCAGTATCATATTTTATGAACAGGTATTATACAGACAACCGGTTTGCCGCAAAATCAGATATGCGCGCCGGACGGTCAGCGCGCACGCTTGCAGACGCGGATATGCAGGCGCTAAAGAGCTGTCTGAAGGATTTGCGCCAATATGATTTTGCGTCAATGGAGAAGGAAGAGGAAGAGGACGCGGACACGTCAGAGCTGGAAAAGCGCGTAGAGGCGTTCGTTTCCACCTATAATAATTTTGTCGATTCCGCGGGGGAGCTTGACGATGTTTCCGTAAACCGCAGCCTGAAAAAAGTAAAAAAGCTCTCGCAGGAACAGGAGGAAGCTTTCGCAAAAATCGGGATTACCGTGCAAAGCAGCGGAAAGCTGAAGCTGGATAAGGATACGTTAAAAGAGGCGGGCGTCAGGAAGATCAAAAATGTATTCAGCAATGAGACGGACTATGGGACGGAGCTGGAACGTCAGATAAAAAGGACTTATAACCTGATCCGGCAGCGCAATATCGGGATCCCTGCGCAGAAGCGGGCGGAGACGGTTTTGCCGTCCCAGCCGGGCACAGAGACGGATCCGGACGTCGGGGAAGGCAAAGAGCCGGAAGTGGATCCGGACGCCGGAGAGGGAGAAAATCCGGGCGTTGGCGCGGATCCGGACGCCGAAGAGCAGGAGGCGAAGCTCTATGAGCAGGCGCTGGCGGCCATTAGCGGCGGCAGGATAAATTATTCGATATAATAATTGAAGATGGCCTGGAAATGTTATATAATAGAGACAGCATTTATATGGAATAAAAGACAGGAATGGATGAGGAAACGGAGGACTGAAATAAAATGAAAAAGCGGTTTTGGGCGGCGGCGCTTGCGGCGGCGATGCTGACGACGTCGGCAGCGCCGGCGCAGTTCTTGCCGCCGGTGGAAGTACAGGCGGCGAATAACAACAGCAGCACGGGCACGGAAGATACGTCTACAACGGAGGGCGTGACGGTCGGCGGTTTTTTGTATACCGTATCAAATAATGGGGAAGAAGCTACGATCACGGGATACAACGGTACGGCAAAGGATATCACGATTCCCACAAAGATCAAGTATACGGCGTCGGGCGACGCGGATGCAAAAGACGATTCGAATGCCATTTCTTATAATGTGACGGCGATCGCTGCGAATGCATTTAGCGGGAAGCTTGGCATTGAGTCCCTGACCATGCAGGGCGGGATGGACAGCGAGGGAAAGCAATACGGCATTGAAAAGGTGGGTGACCGGGCGTTTTTTGGCTGCCAGCATCTTGCGAAAATTACAATTGCGCCGACGACTGCTTCTATTGGCACGGAAACATTTGCAGATTGCGTTGCATTAAATTCCATCACGGTGACGGAAGGGAATAAATACTATACATCGATCGATAATGCGCTGTATTCTTATTCCGTATCAAGCGGGACGGGCGGTTATACGCTTGTGCAGTACCCGCTTGGAAATACGGCGGTGCAATATACGGTCCCGGCGTCGATTGCGACGACACTGACGGCGATCGGCCCCGGCGCATTCTGGGGTTCCCCGTATCTGGAGACGGTTACGGTTCCATCGACAGTTACGACGATCGGATCCGATGCATTTGCGGAGTGTAAATTTTTAACAGCGGCGGAGATTCCGGAAGGCGTGACAACGATTGGCTCCGGGGCGTTTTCGGGCTGTACGGGGCTGCTCTCGGCAGAGATTCCGAATGGCGTCAGCATGATACCCGCTTCTATGTTTAAGGACTGTGAATCGTTAAAGACAGTCACATTGCCGGAGTCTGTAACGGTCATTAATACAGAGGCGTTTTATAACTGCAGGCAGCTGAAAGAAGTCGTGGTTCCGGGAAGTGTGACGACGATCGGCGACCGGGCATTTGCCAATTGTTCAAATTTGCAGCAGGCGACGATTCCGGTGCGTACGACGGCGTTCGGCTCCGGCGTGTTTTCCGGCAGCCCGGTTACGGTACGCTGCCACAGCGGTTCGCGGGCGCATACGTATGCGACTTCGAATGGGCTTACGGTTGTCAGTACGCATACGGTCAGCTTTTACGCGGATGCGGCGCTGAAAAATCTGCTTTCTTCCCAGGAAGTTGTGGATGGCGGAAGCGCGACGCCGCCGG
Organism: uncultured Lachnospiraceae bacterium; assembly: GCA_947625875.1. GTDB lineage: Bacteria > Bacillota > Clostridia > Lachnospirales > Lachnospiraceae > Eubacterium_J. The sequence goes on along the minus strand of CANQQG010000109.1, from coordinate 1,181 downwards.
TCATAGACGAACGGGAAGGGTACCAGTTTACATGGAGCGGCAGCTATACGAACGTAACGGCGGACACTACGCTGTATCCGGTCTGGGATCAGTATTTTACGGTTACTTTCATTGATGATTATAATGAGCGTTCGGTTTCGCATGAAGTAAAAGCCGGCTCTTATGCCCCGATTCCATCCTGGAGCATGAGCGGTTACACGCTTTATTGGGATAATTCCGCGGTGATAGGCGCGATCAATGCAAACATGACGGCGCATGCCGTTTGGCGCAACGATACGACGGGCAATGAGGTCGGGCAGAATACGGTGCGTCCAAAGAGCAAAGGGACGAACTTTGAAAAAGGGAATAATAAATACGAGGTGACGTCGGCAAATGTAGAGCGCCCGACTGTAAAATTTACAGGCCTGGCAAATCCAAGCGGCATAACGACAGTGACTGTCCCCAAAACGGTTGCTTACGGCGGCGTCACTTATTATGTGACGGCGATTGCCTCAAAATCACTGCGCAATAACCGTAAAATAAAAAATGTGTACATTGGCGCGTGGGTGGAGATCATCGGAGGACAGGCTTTCTATGGCTGTTCGTCCTTAAAGAAGATAAAGATTAATTCAAAGCGCGTAGGCACGTTTGGATCAAAAGCGTTTAATAAGATTAACGCGAACGCGCGGTTTTACTGTTATGCGTCAAAGGTTTCCGCATACCGCGCAAGGCTGAAAAAATCCGGTATGAAGAAGCCGAAAATAAGCAGGCTGTAGCGTTTGGAACAGAAGGCGAGGGGGTAAATGCAGATGCAGGAGAAAAAAAACAGGCGATGGAGGAAAGCGGCGGCGGTATGTGCGTGTATGCTGGCGTTTATCCTGAGCATGGCGGGCAGCCGGATTACGGCAAAAGCGGATGGGATACAGACACAGATCCATTATACGAAGGATGGGATTTCCTATACGTTTACCGGAACAGGAGATGAGGCAAATCCGTATTATGCAAATATAGAGGGTTATGATGCAACATCATCAGTTGTAAAGGGTTCATTGGATATTCCGACTTCTATTAAGTATTATCCGGACTATCCGGATGGAAATATTGTGGATCAAGAAAAAACACATTATGATGTTGAGGTCAGAGGCATTTTAAATAACACTTTTGCGGGCTGTACGACATTACGATATGTAACGCTTCCATAT
>CANQQG010000108.1 GCA_947625875.1 uncultured Lachnospiraceae bacterium | reverse complement strand
GCTTTGATAAAAATGTCAATTATTACGAGGAAGATCAGAAAGATCTTATAAAAGGCATCGGGCAGATCTATTATCATCTCAAATACAGGAATACAAATCCGCAGACATTAGAATTATTTCTGACAGGTTTAGAAATTGGAAGAAAAATCAGGCAAATAAACATTTTTGAGTAGTTAGATCCGTGAAAGGACAGCGGGAAGCCGTTCCTCACGGATTTTTTTATGCAGGAGCGGGCAATTGATGGGCGTATATGCGGTTACATAAATTCACTGTTTGCCATATGCTTTTAAATATGGTATTCTAAGAAAAATAAGTTGTAACGGCAGTCTGGGAAAAGGAGCGGATATGGGAAAAAAGAAGGGGAAAGAGAAGCAGAAACATGGCTTTTTTTACTATTTTCTGCATGGGTTGAAGTGGTTTGCTCTGGCGGTTGTCATTTTGACAGGGGTATTGTCGCTCGTCTTATTTGTGCGTTACGGGGATACATACCGCTCGTATGCGCAGGAGGCGGATGAGATCGTGCAGGAGAGCCAGGAGGCGGATTTCCGCATGGACGAGATCACGTATATCTATTCGGCTGACGGGGCGCAGATCGCGGCGCTCTCTTCCGGAAACGGCAAGTCCACATATTTAAAATATAAGGATATCCCAAAGGATGCGGTCAACGCGTTTGTGGCGATCGAAGACCGCAGCTACTGGAACAATATCGGCATTGACGTAAAAGGCATCCTGCGCGTCGCGAAAGATTTTGTCTTATCGAGCGGGGACAGCCTGACGGGCGCGAGTACGATCACGCAGCAGCTCTCGCGGACGATCTATCTGACGCGCGAGCGGTCGATCAAGCGGAAGATCAAGGAAATGATGGTCGCGATCCGCCTGACGCAAAAATACAGCAAAGAAGAGATCATGGAATATTATATCAATACGGCATGCTTTGCGAATGGGATTTACGGGCTGGAGGCCGCGGCGAAGGCGTATTTTGATCTGGGCGCGTCAGAGCTGTCGCTGTCGCAGACCGCCTATCTGTGCGCGATCCCGAACCGCCCGGTGTATTACGATCCGTATGGGGATCCGGAACGCGCGCTTGAACGGCGGGATAAGATCCTGGATGATATGCGGGAGGAAGGTTATATATCAAAAGGCGCGTGTGAGAAGGCGAAAAAAGAAAAAATCACGATTGCGGAGAAAAAGTCGGAGTTTTTTAATTATGAGACAACGTATGCCGTATCGTGCGCCGTTGAATGCCTGATGGAGCGGCATGGGTTTGAGTTCCGTTACTCATTTGACAGCGATGAGGATTATAAGGACTATCTGGAATCGTACGAAACGGCTTACAACCTGGAAAAAACCGGGCTTTATGCAAACGGGTACAAAATAACGACAAGCCTGCAGACGGACACGCAGCGCGCTTTGCAGCAGGCGCTGGACAATAACCTTGCATTTGCAACGGAGACCGATCCGGAGACAAATATTTATGAGCTGCAGGGCGCGGTGACGGCGATCGACAACAGTACGGGAAAGGTGATCGCGGCAGTCGGCGGGCGTTCGCAGGAAAATCTGGACAATGTGTACAGCTTAAACCGCGCCTACCAGAGCTACCGGCAGCCGGGCAGCACGATCAAGCCGCTGGCTGTTTATACGCCCGCGCTTATGTATGGCTATACGCCGGAAACGACGGTATATGATATTGACGTGAAAACGGCGCAGCAGCCGGGCGTTGATATTTCCAGCCTGACCGGAGCCGCGATGCCGCTCCGCAAGGCGGTGGAACAGAGTAAAAACGGCGTGGCGTATTCCGTATTTTATGATATCAAGCCTTCTTATGGGCTGTCGTTTCTGGAGCGGATGCGGTTTGATAAGATCGTGCCGTCGGATTATACGCTTTCTGCGGCATTGGGCGGCCTGACATACGGCGTGACGACCGTGCAGATGGCGAGCGGGTACAGCGCGCTGGTAAACCGCGGGGAGTACCGTGACCCGTCCTGCATTATGTCCATAAAGGATAAGGACGGAAAGGAAATTTACGGGGGCTCGGAACCGGTGACCGTCTATTCGCCGGAAGCGTCGTCGCAGATGCTCGATATCTTAAAGGGCGTCATTACGGACGGCACGGCAAAAGATATGGGCTGGTATGATGAAACGGAGCTTGTGGCCGCAGGCAAGACCGGCACGACAAACGGCAGCAAAGACGGCTGGTTCTGCGGCGTGACGCCGTATTATACCGTCGCCGTCTGGATCGGGTACGACAAACCGCGCACGCTCGAAAACCTGTATGGGGCGACTTATCCGGCGAATGTGTGGAAAGATGCGATGCGGTACCTGACGGAAGGGATGCCGGCGATTGATTTTAATTAAGGAGAGGGATTATGACGAAAGAAGTGTTATTAAAGATCAGCGGCCTTCAGTTTATGGCGGACAACAGCGGCGGGGGCGAGCCGGAACCGGTCGAGATCATCGCGCCGGGCGAATATTATTACAAAAACGGCAAACATTATATTTTCTATGAGGAAGTCATGGACGGATTTGACAGCGTGACGAAAAATGTGCTGAAGCTGCAGGAAGGTTCGCTGGAAATCACCAAAAAAGGCACGTCGAACGTCCATATGGTTTTTGAAAAAGATAAAAAGAACATGACCTGTTATTCAACGCCGTTTGGCAGCATGATGATGGGGATTGACGCAAAGAGCATTTCCGTAGAAGAATCCGGGGAGACGCTCAGCGCGGATATCCGGTACGCGCTGGATATTAATTATGAGCATCTGGCTGACTGCACGATCAAACTGTTTGTGCAGTCAAAAGACCAGCCGGGATTTTTCGCGGATGAAAAATAATTTGCAAGTCTGACACAGTTTTAACAAAAGAAATTTGCAGCCGCCTGTTAAGCTGTTGGAAAGCCGACAACTTTTCAGGAGGGATGCAAATGAAGAAAAACAATCGTGCGTGGCGGACAAAGCGGCAAAAAAGAGAGCATCTGGCAGGGCTGCTTTCTTTTTTTGCGGGGCTGGCGGTTCTTATGGGGCTTATATGCGCGGTTCGGTATGCGTATGCGCGTCTGGACAATGTGCAGCAGGAAGTGGAAAAACTGCGGGATTTATTGCAGACGGGGCGGCCGCAGATAGAAAAAGAGACGGATGCGAATGCCGATGGAGCAAAAGAGACGGACGCCGATGCCGGCGAAGCAAAAGAGGCGGACGCCGACGCGGATGGAGCAAAAGAGGCGGGCTCCAATGCCGGGACGGCGGAAATACCGGACGTGGGAAAGCCTGTGGAGCGCACAGAAGAGGAAGTTTTCGAGCGGCTGTGTGAACTGGGGCGATCGGCGCCCGCGATCAAAAAGGTATGTCAGCAGGCCGCGCAGTATCCGGAGGAGTTGCTGGAGGCGCTGGCAAACAATCCCGAAATGGCGGATTTTGCCCTGGGCTATCCGAATGGCGGCCCCGATGCCCGGGCGGCGTTTACAGACTCTGAAATCAGGCAGGAGTTTCCGCTGTTTCTGCAGTGGGACAAGCGGTGGGGCTATGAGCCGTACGGGGAAAAAAGCTGTGTCGGGCTTTCGGGCTGCGGGCCGACGTGTTTATCCATGGCGCTGTTTTATTTGACGGGAGATACGGCGCTTACGCCGGATAAGATTGCCGCATACAGTATGGAAAACGGCTATTACGTGGAGGGCGCCGGGACGGCATGGGTCCTGATGGAGAACCTGCCGGTGCTTTTGGGCGTATCGGTAAGGAGCGTTGGCCTTTCTTTTGAAAATATGGCGGCGGCGCTGCAGGACGGGGGCGTTATCATCTGCGCGATGGGGCGGGGAGATTTTACGCTGGAGGGGCATTATATCGTGATCTATGGATATGACGCGGCAGGTTTTTCCGTAAACGACCCGAACTGCATGGCAAGGAGCAGGCGGAAGTGGAGCTACCGGGAGATCAAAGATCAGATCAGGAATATCTGGGTGTACACAAAATAAAAAAAATGCTTGACATTTTATTGCCTGCGTTATATAATGTTTTTTGTCGAGTGACATTGACGCGCTTGGCAAAAACATTGGCCCATCGCCAAATGGTAAGGCAACGGACTCTGACTCCGTCATTTCAAGGTTCGAATCCTTGTGGGCCAGCTATCAATCCTCAGTGGGATTTTCACTGAGGATTTTTCTATATGCGTACGGGATGGAAAAAAGAACGCGGCCGGATTCTGCCGCTGCGCCCGGCGCGGAAAAGGAAGTGGATATATGTATACCTTTGAAACAAAAGTCCGTTACAGCGAATGCACGCCCGGCGGGCATGCGGGGCTGGCCTCGGTTTTGGACTATCTGCAGGATACCTGTACGTTTCAGGCGGAAGAGCTGTCTGTCGGCGTTTCCTATCTGCAGGAACGCCATCTGGTGTGGCTGTTGAGCAGCTGGCAGGTGGATATTGCGCGGTATCCCGTATTTGGCGAGACGATCCGCATCTCGACCTGGCCGTATGATTTTTACGGATTTTATGGATTCCGGAATTTCTGCATACGGGGCGCGCAGGGAGAGATTCTTGTGCGGGCAAATTCGGTGTGGGTGTTTATGGATCTCCGGAAAGGGCGGCCGTCAAAATTGCCGCCGGAAATTACCGCGGCGTATGAAAAGGAAGAGCGGCTGGAAATGGAATACCTGGATCGCAAGATACCGGATTTTGAGGCGGAAGCGGTCGGGACGCCGTTTAAAGTCCCGCATTATTTTATTGATACAAACCGGCATATGAACAATGCAAAATATGTCCTGCTTGCGGAAGAGATCCTGCCGCCCGCCTGGGAGGCGTCCCGCATCCGCGCGGAATACCGCCGTTCCGCAGTTTGCGGGGATCTGCTCTATCCGTATGCGGACAGGCGGGAAAATAAAATATCCCTGCGTCTGTGCGATGCGGCGGAAAAACCGTATGCTGTGATGGAATTATATGGACATAGCCAGAAAGGAGAAGCAGGCTGATGATGAAGTTAGGGGAATATCAGGAATTGTATGTAGTGAAAAAAGTAGATTTCGGCATTTATCTTGCACAGCATCCGGAGGATAACACAAGGGTGCTGCTTCCCGGAAAGCAGGTTCCGGAAAATACGGAGATTGGCAGCCGCCTGCGCGTTTTTCTGTATAAAGACTCGAAAGACCGCCTGATTTCGACGACTGCGAAGCCGAAACTTACGATTGGGAAGGTGGCGGCTTTAAAAGTGCTGTCGCTTGGCAGTATTGGCGCCTTTTTGGACTGGGGACTGGAAAAAGACCTGTTTCTTCCATATAAGGAAATGACGGAACAGGTGCGCAAGGATGATGAGGTTCTGGTTACGCTTTATATAGATAAAAGCGACCGCCTGTGCGCGAGTATGCGCAACCTGTACGACCTGTTCGCCATGGATTCGCCGTATCAGGAAGGCGATACGGTGACTGCCCGGGTGTATGACCGCATTGACAGCTTCGGCACGTTTTTTGCGGTAGACGATAAATATTCCGCAATGATATCCTTGCACGAAGACTGCTCCGACCTGCGCATCGGGGATACGGTCGAGGCAAAGGTTGCGCGCGTAAAGCCGGACGGCAAGCTGGATCTGACGCGGCGCGAAAAAGCATATATCCAGATGGACGCGGACGCGGAGACAGTCATGAAGGCCATTGAGGCGTATGATGGCGTCCTGCCTTTTAACGACAAGGCTTCGCCGGAAGTCATCATGCGTGAGATGAAAATGAGCAAAGGCGCATTTAAGCGCGCGGTAGGGCGTTTGTATAAGGAAAGGAAAATCCGGATCACAGACCGGGATATCCGGAAATGCTGAAAAGAATCATATTTTTGAAAGGAAGGGAATCAACATGAAGACAATGATCAGCACAGATAAGGCTCCGGCGGCGATCGGGCCGTATTCACAGGCGATTGAAGTAAACGGCATGGTATATACATCGGGCGTGATTCCGGTCAACCCGCAGACGGGCGAAATACCGGAAGGATCCGGGGAGCAGGCAAAGCAGGCGCTTGCCAATCTTTCCAATCTGCTGCAGGCGGCGGGGACGGATATGGGCCGCGTGGTAAAGACGACGGTGTTCATCAAAGAAATGGACGATTTCGGAACGATCAACGAGGTGTACCAGACATTTTTTGACGGCGATTATCCGGCAAGGAGCTGCGTGGAAGTCGCAAGGCTGCCAAAAGACGTCATGCTTGAGATTGAAGCGATTGCCGTCAAATAATTGTAAGAAATATGCGTATGTCCCTGAGCAGAAAAGCTGCCGCGCAAAGTCAAATTTGCGTGGCAGCTTTTCTTCCGGAGACCTCCGCGCCAAAGGCTACGCATATACGTCAATATTGCCCCCGACAGAAGGATTTACGGAATGTTCCATTGCCTGGATCATCTCTGCGCCCATCGTCTCCGTCACATCTAACTGTTTGCTCAAAACGGCAATGGAAATGTCGCTTGGCACAGACAGCGCCGGCATCTGATTTAAGGCGATCGATGCTAAAGAACCAACTGGCATAAAAATCCCTCCTTTACAGGTTTATTATGGCACGTAAGCGAAAAAAACGCAAGCGCGCCTGCCAAAATTTTTCTTTTGTTTCTGATTGATTTCGACAAAATTACACAGAAAAGAATATATTTTTCCGTTTCTTTTGTTAATTTGTTATAACTATTACAAAAATATTTCGGAATTTGAAGAAAAATCTTACGCGGCCATTGTGAATGTGCATAAAACAGCGCTCTGAAAACGCAAGAGAACGCCGTCTTTTTGGGAAATCGAAAGGTTGACACAGGGGAACTGCTTTGCTATAATTAGCAACGTAATAAAATTGTAACAAATGACACAAAAATATATTTGGGATAAACCGCAAAGAGAATGTTCTGGGAGGGAATATGAAGAAAAAACCTGTAAGAATGGTGACATGCTGCCTGGCAGGCGCATTGCTGGTCGCAACGCCGGTATACGCTTCGCCGGTTGCCGGAGTGACAGAGATAACGAATCATGTTGTCGAAAATGAATTAAATACATCTTCGCCGGTTGCGGGCGTTTCGCTGGCGCTGGCAAAGTACATGGAAGATAATAACGTGCAGCAGGATACCGGCGCGGAGACGGATGCAGTGGATGACGGGGCGTCGGCAGACGCTGATGAGGCTTCGGAGAAGGAAGAAAAGAAAAAGACGGCTTCCGCGAAGGCTGCAAAGAAAAAGGACGATACGGATTATTCGGACATGGCTGTGGCGCAGGTGAGCGATTATATCAATATCCGCCAGAAACCGGACGAAAACAGCGAACTGGTAGGGAAGCTGTATAAAGATTCCGTAGCGACAGTGGTTAAAAAATCCGGCGAATGGTATAAGATCAAGTCGGGTTCCGTAACCGGTTATGTAAAAGGCGAATATATAGCGGTCGGCGATGAGGATCTGGTCAAGTCGGTCGGCGTCAAGATCGCGACGGTGACGACGACGACGCTGAAAGTCCGGGAGAAAGCTTCCGATAAAGCGGAAGTGCTTACACTCGTGCCGGGCGGCGAGGAATTAAAGGTTACGAGCCTTGAGGATTATAAAGACGGTTGGGTAAAGGTGGCTGTTGACGGCGGAAGAGGCTATGTGTCTTCTGATTATATTGAGATCTCAAGGCAGTATACATATGCCGAGTCCCGTCAGGAAGAAGAGGCGCGGATCGCGGCGGAAGAAGCGGCAAAGGCGGCGGAAGAGGCTGCAAAAGCAGCGGAAGAAGCGGCGGAGGCGGCGGAGAACAGCGCGGACGTTTCGAACAGCTCCTCGCAGGGTAGCTCTTCACAGAACAGCAGCTCCTCACAGAGCGCTTCTTCGCAGAGCAGCGGCTCTTCACAGAGCAACTCCTCGCAGAGCAGCAGTTCTTCACAGAGCAGCTCTTCGCAAAGCGCCCCGGCGGTGACTTCAGGGAGCGCGTCCGGACAGGCAGTTGCAAATTATGCCTGCCAGTTCGTTGGCAATCCGTATGTATACGGAGGGACAAGCCTGACAAACGGCGCGGACTGTTCCGGCTTTGTCATGAGCGTATATGCGCATTTCGGCGTATCATTGCCGCATTCTTCGAGCGCATTGAGAGGCGTCGGCCGCGGCGTAAGCTTCAGCGAAGCGCAGCCGGGCGACATTATCTGCTACAATGGTCATGTTGCGATATATATAGGAAATAACACCATCGTACACGCGAGCAATCCGGCGACCGGGATTAAATACACATCACCGGCAAATTACCGCTCAATTGTCGCAGTGCGCAGGATTTTCTAAAAAACAGAGGTAAAAAAACGGATGGCTTTGGCCATCCGTTTTTATTTCTGAGTAAAAAGTGGTTTTTTAAAAAAACAAGCGCCCCTTGCGGTTGAAATCATGAAAATACCATGTTATACTATTATGCGGTAACTGAGGGAACGCATATATTTGATAAAAGGAGAAGGAGTAAACGTGAAAGATAGCTGTCTTTACAGAGGTCGTTTGAAAAAGATCGCGGCGGTCGCGCTCGCGGCGGCAGTCAGCGTGGCTTCCGTACAGTCTGCATATGCAAGCAGGAAAACGCAGGCGCAGGACGCCAAAAATAAAGCGCAGGATAACCTGACGTCTGTTACAAATGATATCAGCAGCATTACGAAAAGGCAGGA
>CANQQG010000107.1 GCA_947625875.1 uncultured Lachnospiraceae bacterium | reverse complement strand
CTGCACCAGCTCCTTAATCAGCTCCGGCCGGAGATAATTGCTGGCAGGCGGCTCCCCGGTAGAGAGCTTGACGGCCACCTTTCCGGCAGGCGTCCAGCCAAGCGCCTGATAGATTTCCATCAGGCCGTCCGGTGAAATGTCGGACGTAAAATAAACGGCGGAGCCGTTTTCATCCATATGCTCCAGGCCGCTTTGCGCCGAATCCAGCGAAAAACGCTCCGTAGTATTTGTTTGTTCCGCTGCCTTCGGCCGCCTGTCTGCTCCCGCCAGATTTCCGACAATTAACACCAAAAGCAGCGCCGCCACGCCAGCAGCGATCATTCGTTTTTTACTCATCTTGACCTCCTTTACTTCCATGTCCGTTTTTCTACTTATAATATAACATTTACAACCAGCCCTGTCACGAGCGAAAATGCCATGACATAGGCAATATAGAGGATAAACCGCTTAAAGCCCAGCGCGATTTTCAATGCGCCGAGATTTGTTATTTTGGTAGCCGGCCCGGTGATCATAAACGCCGCCGCGCTCCCCATGCTCATCCCCATATCCAGCCATTCCCGAATCAGCGGGATCGTCCCGCCGCCGCAGGCATAGAGAGGCACGCCAATCGTCGCGGCCATCAGGACGCCAAAGCCCTCATTTGACTTGCCAAACAGCTCCGCAAACCGGTCCGCCGGGACGTATCTCTGAAACAGCGCCGAGAGCAGGATGCCGATCAAAAAATACAGGCCGGTCGCCCGGATATTCCTGCCGAGATTGAACGCAAAGCGCAGGAACGGATTGGGGTGGGTATCGTGGCTCGCCTGCGGGCGAAACCCTTCAAAATGAAAGAACGGCTTGCCCTTAAAAAAGAGATGCACCACAATTCCCGCCATGCACCCGCAGGCAAAACAGGAAATCAGCCGGATCGCCAGCGCCGCTGTCCCAAGCGCCGTCGAGTACATGATCAGCTGCGGATTCAGGAGCACACTCGACATCATAAAGGCCGCCAGCCAGTCGTCCCGCATTCCGTTTCGGGAAAAAGACGCCGCGATCGGAATCGTTCCATACATGCAAAGCGGCGAGGCAATGCCCAGAACGCTTGCGGGAACCACGCCACACAGCCCCCATTTTTTATCCCGAATGCGGTCAAAGGCGCTGTGGATCGCGTCCTTTGCAAAGACTGAGACTAGGGAGCCGATCACCATTCCCAGAATCCAGTATCCGGCGATCTGCCGCAGCTGGATCATAAAATAATAACTGACGTAAATAAATTCCCTCTGAATTATTTCAAACCACCTACCCACTCTTTTACTTTTTCCTCGGAAACGCCGGAGGAAAAACGCTCTCCTTCCAGCCAGTTTCCGGTTCCCGCTTCCTCGGCCAGAAGCTCGCCGCTCTCGCCCAATCCCGATGAGGAAGAAGTGCAGAATGGAATCACGGTCTTACCGGTAAAATCATTCGCTTTTACAAAGCTGTCGGTCGGCCATGCCGCAATGCCCCACCAGATTGGGTAGCCGATAAAAACAGTATCATAGTCCTCCCAGTTCTCCACCGTCGCGGAAGTAAGCTCTACCTCCCGCAGCGACTCATCCGCGCTCCTTGATCGTTTCTATAATATTATAACCCAAACCAAAATGCCCGTATAGTTTCTTTTCGTTCATCCGTTCATACCTGCAGTTATAACCGGAGACGTCCTAATGTCCGAACAGCCAGCCCATAATCTCTTTATCTCTGCTGAACAGACCGGCTCCGGCATGCTGATAGGCAACGCCCTGACCGGAAAAATAAGCTTCTTTTTTGACGTCCAGGACAAGCAGCCTGCCAATCTCCTTTTTCGACAATCCCTGACGCCGATACAGACGATACATTGTTTTATAAGCTTCCCGAAAAGGCCCGGAACCATAATACTCATCCGCTTCTCCCACCACAAAATAAACAGGGACTCTCGCCTTTACGACCGGCGTATATTTCCCGTCCCACTGGGAGCTGCACATTAAGCAGGCTGCAAAAAGCTCCGGACGCCGTTCCATGACCAAAGACAGCGTCTCCCCGCCGCCGGAATATCCATCGATGTACACCTTCGAAGCGTCAATATTATAATGGCTGATAAAGTATTCCACCAACGCAATCGTCTGTTCAGCGGAAGTGACGCCCCAATCGCTCAGCTGCGGCGCCAGGACAATCATTTTGGAATTATATTTCCTTGCCTCAAAACCAAATTCCTCCGTTTTGATATTTTCGGCAACGCCCTGGAAATACAGCCCCTGATACCCCGGCAGGGTCACAAACAGCGCATACGTTTTTTTCCCGTCATAGGATTTCGGAAAATACGCGTTGTAATGGATATTGCCATTCTTTTTTGAATGAAGCACATAATCCACCTGAAATCCCCGGTAAGAGGATTTGCCGCCTGTCACAGATTCTTTGCTTTTGCTTATTTCCGGCCTGTCCTTTGCTTCCGTCCGATGGCCTGCCATCAAAACAACACATCCCAATAACAGCGCAAAACAAATAACGGTTATCATTTTCTTTTTTCCTGCCATCAATCACCAACTCCTGTATCTGCTCTTTCGGATCATTCCATGTTTTTTATTGCGATTTCAATACGGTATTCTGAATATAGCTGCGAATTCGGTCATCCTCTTTTGTAAATATTCCGTTCTCCACGACGGCGCCCTTCGCGCAATTTCGGATAAATTCCACAGATTCCTCATACTGCGAAGTATCCATAGAGGCCGACTGTGAGATCGGGTAAATCGTCTTGCCTGTCAGGTCATAGCTTTCCAGGAACGTCCCCACTGTCATTGGCGCCGTATGCCACCAGATTGGATAACAAAGCACAATCTTTTTATATTCTGCCACAGACGCTAATGGATCCCTGATTGGCGGACGGGCGTTGGTTTCCGCTTCCGTCTGCGCCTCCCCATAAGCAACGGTATTGTAATCCGTACTATATGGAACGGCACGTTCAATTCGGAATGAATCCGCTCCTGTCTGCTCAATGATATTTTTCGCAATCCGCTCGCTGGTCCCGCTCCATGAAAAATATGCCACAAGAATTTTTCCATTGTTAGCAGCGTCCCCTTGTTCTTCCGGCGGATTTGTTTCAGCCGGCATTTCTTCATCCCCGGAAGATTCCGCCTTGCCGGCTGATACGGATACCTTTACCCACGCAGTTTTTTTCTTATATCCTTTTTTCTTTACGGTTACGCTGATTTTAGCTGTCCCTTCTTTTTTTGCAGTCACTTTTCCCTTTGCGCTGACGGACGCCACTTTTTTATCCGAGGACTTGAATGTGATATCCTTTTCCTTGATCGCCGGTGTTGCCCTTATCTTGAGCGTTTTCGTTGTCCCCGTCTCCATCTTCAGCGTTTTTTTTTGCAATATTCTTACCTCCCTGCATAACCTTCAGCGAGCGGATTGTCTTTGCCGCTGCCTCCGCGCGTATGCCTCCTGCGCCCGCCATCATGCCGATCAGCAATGCAAATGCCGTTAAAAAACAAACCCATTGTTTCTTTCTGTTCATATCACACCTCCATAATCGTAAACATTACATCTGCTTCTCCCAAAAACTGACTGCCCGGTCAAGCCATCCTTCCGCCACAGTTTTTGTCCCCAGACCAAAACCGTGAGGCAGTCCCTCGAAAATTTCAATCTCCGCGTCAATTCCTTTTTCCTTCATCTGCCGGATTCGATTTTGCATCGTCCGGTAATTGGCTATCCCGTCACTGGTCCCAACATTTGCATAAGTAGGCGGATCATTTTCGGTGTACTCCGTATGTCCCGTATATTGCATGACTACTGTTCCCGGCCTTGGAAGATTTCCGCCTCCATATGCCTTCGGTCCATAAGAGCCCAGAAGTGCGGCCATCCTCGCCCCGGCGCTGCCGCCCCACAGCGAGTAGCAATCGGTATTTACTTCCAATTCCTCCGCGTGTTCAAAAATAAAACGGATTGCCCGCGCCAGATCCTCGCACGCGGTCTGCGCGCCAGGCCGGTAAATCAGCGCGAAAGCATGATATCCTTTCTTTGAAAGCTCCAGCGCATGGGGAAAACTGTCGTGCATGGCTCCCACATAGGCAAACCCGCCGCCCGCATTACAGACTGCGAACCGCGCGCCGGGCTTCCCCTTAAAAAAGAACAATCCAGTGTTCTCCTTAGCCGGATCGGCAGCCTTTTCCTCGTCCGTATAGATATCATAAAAGCATGTATTTCCTGCCGTTGCCTGATTCTTTATGTAATTCGCAATTTCCACCGTCTTGTCCGGATCAATATTGTTGTACCATGTCATCCGCAGCTCTCCCAGTGTGTTTCCGCTGTAATATCCTTCGTCTACTGGAAAAAGCAGCCGCCCATAATCCCCAAAAACAGGATCGTTTATGACATCGGAAATTCTTGTATCTGCGGTATAGTCCCCGGCGCGAGCGGAATTGGACGGGAAGAACAAAGGGAGCGCATTATACAGATATTCCTGCACAGCGTTGAAATCGTGGTAGCCTCCCTCTTTCTGATAAAATACATAGTGATCCGGCGTGAAAATTTCCCGCGTCAGCATTTCCTTTGCCATGTTAATTGACTGGCTCTTTACCGCATCCTCGGTTCCGACAGCATAATAGATAAAATATCCCCTCTCATCCAAACGGTTGTCTTTCACGAGCTGCTCAATAAAGTCCACATTCTTTTCAAACTGGAAATCTCCGTAGGTCCCGTAATACCAGCAGGAACCGCTCATAGGAAGAAACCAGCGGATGTAATCGTAATCATAGCAGAACTGGAGCCATGTGGTCACAGAACCCAGGGAAAAGCCGCCAAATGCCCTGTGGTCGCGGGACGCTTTTAAATCCTCTGCGGATGTGGAAGCGGCATAAGTATGGAACCGCCCCTCTACGGCCGGCATCAGATGATCCTCAAAATCCCGGTGAAACTGGCGGAACTCATCGATCGAACTGCTAAAGTCTGTGCTGCTGTTCTCATTGTAAAAAGTAGCCGACACGATAATCACAGGAGGAATATCCCCGTTTTCGATCAAGTGGTCAAACATATTTTTCGTGGGCGTATATTCAAAATACTCCCCTGCATGACCACCCCAGCCATGCATCAGATAGACGATATTATACTTCGTGCCAGTGTCGTTTTCATCATAGCCATAAGGCGTATAGACATAGGCGGTCTTTGTAATCGTTCTGCCGTTTCGCACATAATCTTCCGATTCATAATCCATGCGGACAACTCTGCCCTGCTGTGTGGCTTCTGTGTGATATGCCTCAGGCACACCCTTCGTCATGCCCGTCTGAGGAATGTCAATCAAATCAGCAGATTCTTCCGGCGTGTTTTCAGGCGCTGGCGTAACCGAGGGTTCGGAAGGCCCTTTTTCTGCGGATGTTTTGTCGCCTTTCGTCCGGACAGTAACGCGGCATTTCAGCGTAACCGTTTTCTTTTGGTAACGAATTTTGCACACAATGACGGCATTTCCCTTCTTTCTGGCAGATACCACGCCTTTTTGAGAAACGGAAGCAATCTTTTCCTTTTTCGATACCCACTTAACGTTTGCCTTTTTCGGAAGCTGTTTTACCTTTAGCGTCGTCTTTTTCCCCACTGTTAAAGTAACTTTCTCTTTATTCAGCCGCATCTGAGACGAAGCCATTGCTCTGCTTGCAGAAACTGGAAGCAGAGAACACAGAATCACTGTGACAAGAAGCCATAATAAAAAGAATCTTCTGCTTTTCAAGCTCATTCCCCCTTTTCTTATTTGTCCGCCGTTTTTGTTGTGAACTGCCGCCATCCAGATCACCGGACGCTTCTTAATCGTTTAATGATTTTACCCATTTATTCACTGTTTTCTGTGTTGAGCCATCATAGAAGTTGCGGCCTTTCAGCCATTTTGTCTTTGAGGAAATCACCGCATTTTGCTTCAAATGCTTTGCGCTGCTCCCCAGACCGCTACTCATGGACGTGCAGAAGGGAACTACGGTTTTCTTTTTTAAATTGATATTTTCCACAAGCGTGTACATGATGTGCGGCGCCTCGCCCCACCAAATCGGATAGCCAATGTAGACCACATCCGCATTTTTTACCGCTTTTTTGATTGCTCCCAGATTTTTGATCTCCGGACGCACCGCGCTCTTTGCCGGAGAAGCTGCGCTCTCATGCTCTTTGACCACACGGCTGTCTTCGTCTCCCCAGTCCAGATCTTCTTCAGTATACGGATCCTTTGCCTGAATCTCAATCAGCTTTCCTTTGGTGGTTTTCTTAATCTTCTCTGCCACAGATTTCGTCGTTCCCGTATTGCTGAAATACAACACAACCACGTCCTGCTTTTTCGCTTTCGCCTGTACGGGAGCAATGCCCACAGCAGCAATCGTCAAAACCGCCGCTATAAAAAAAGATAACGCCCTGTTCCTTTTTTCTCTCCATACCTTCATCATTTTTTACCATTCCTTTCTTTTGATTTTTATTTCATCTGTTTCTCCCAGAATGCCGCGGCGTCGTCAATCCAGCCCTCGGCCACCGTCCCTGTGCCCAGACCGAAACCGTGCGACAGTCCCTCATAGGCGTGAAACTCTGTCGGGACGCCCGCGGCGGACATCGCATCAATCCGCCTCTGCATGGCGCGCCAGTTCGCGATGCCGTCGTTTTTTCCAACGCAGACATAGGTGGGCGGATCGGTTTTCCGCCACTCGTTGTGTCCCGTATATTGCATGACAACGCACCCCGCCTGCGGCAGATCGCCGCCTCCAAAAGCGGCCGTACCATAAGATGCGACTTCGGCCGCCATCCTTGCCCCCGCCGAACCGCCCCACAGGGAATAGCCGTCCGTATTTACCTGAAGCTGCCCGGCATGTTCAAAAATAAATTGGATCGCTCTCGCCAAATCCTCGCAGGCGGTGTCCCAGCCCGGGCGATAAATTAACGCAAACGCATTGTATCCCATTTTTGAAAGCTCCAGCGCATGGGGAAAGCTGTCGTGCATCGCGCCCACATAGGCAAACCCGCCGCCCGCATTGCAGACCGCGAACCGCGCGCCGGGCTTCCCCTTGAAAAAGAACAGTCCCGTATCCTCCTTGTCCGGATCGGCCGCCTTTTCCTCATCGGTGTAAATATCGTAAAAGATCGTTTCACCCGCCCCGGCATGGGCTTTCATATAATTTGCAATTTCTACCGTTTTGTCCGGATCGATATTGCTGTACCACGTCAGCCGCAACTCCCCCAGCGTGTCCCCGCTGTAATAGCCCTCGTCCACCGGAAAGATCAGCCTCCCGTAATCTCCAAAAACCGGATCGTTTATCACGTCGGAAATCTTTGTGGCTGTTGTAAATGATTGATCTGCCACTGGCGCCGCCTCGGATGAATGTTTCTTATTTTCCTGTTTTGTCACTTTACCGCCGTCCATATCGTCCTGATTTCCACAACCGCAAAACAATGCGGCAAACAGAAGATATGGAACGCATACTGCGGCCATTTTTCTCGTGAAACATCTTTTCTCTGAAAATTTTCCCATGAAAAGCCTCCCTATTCTATGCCGCGAAAAAACAGAGGAAGCGCATTGTAAAGGTACTCCTGCACAGCGTTAAAATCATGATAGCCGCCGTTTTTCTGGTAAAACACATAATGCTCCGGCGTGAAAATTTCCCGCGTCAGCATTTCCTTTGCCATATTGACCGACTGGCTCTTTACCGCATCGTCCGTACCGACGGCGTGATAGATAAAGTACCCGCGCTCGTCAAGATTTTTATCCTCGACCAGCCGCTCGATAAAGTCCACATTCTTTTCAAACTGAAAATCTCCGTAAGTCCCGTAATACCAGCAGGAGCCGCTCATAGGAAGAAACCAGCGGATGTAATCGCTGTCGTAGCAGAACTGGAGCCATGTGGTGACCGAGCCGAGCGAAAAACCGCCAAACGCCCGATGGTCGCGGGACGCTTCCAGATCTTCCGGTGAAGCGGACTGCGCATAGGTGTGAAACCGCTCTTCCACCGCAGGCGTCAGATGTTCTTCAAAATCCTGATGGAACGCCCGAAATTCTTCGATGGAGCTGCTAAAATCCATCTCACTGTTTTCGTTGTAGAACGTGGCGGAAACGATGATGAGCGGCGGAATGTCGCCCTTTGCAATCAGGTTGTCAAACAGATTCTTCGTCTCCGTAAATTCAAAATATTCTCCGGCGTGGCCGCCCCAGCCGTGCATGAGATAGAGAATGTCGTACCTTGTCTCCGCGTCCTTCTCATCATAGCCATAGGGCGTATAAACATACGCCGTTTTTGTAATGACCGAACCGTCCCGAACGTAATCCTCCGATTCATAGTCAAGGCGGACGACGCTGCCCTGTTGATCGGACGCCTTTGTGTATTCCGCCGGCGCTGCTTTTGTCCAGCCTGTCTGGGGAATCTCCATGTCACCCACTCCTGTTTCTTCATTTGCGGCAGATTTGCCGCCGCCTTCCGTTTCTTCTGCGGATGCAGAGGAATTTGAGGATTCTGCAGAATGCTCCTGCACCCCTGTTTCCCCTCTGCCACAGGCACAAACTAAAATCATAAGGAACAAGGCCGCCAGACCTGTTCCAAAAAGCCGTTTCATTGGCATCACCTCTGTATTTCATGATAAAAAAACCGAGGCTTTTAGAGAAGTCTCGATTCGTTTACCAGTTATAACCAGAGGTTGCAACTCAGGCATGTTTTCTATAGTAGATCCAGAAAACGCAAAAAGTCCTGCTCGAAATGCAAAACCGCAAATCAAGCAGGGCATTCATTTTGGGCAGGACTGTAAGAAAGCGTAAAGCACGTTTATCATAAGTTGAGCGCCTTATTCATGCTGCCCATTTGGTAACCGTCCAAGTCCAGGGTCACATACAGAAAGCCTA